>NZ_JBFUFO010000036.1:0-118480 GCF_056403395.1 Variovorax sp. P2_H12
GAGATCGTGGACAGCGTCAAGCGCGTGACGGACATCATGGGCGAGATCACGGCGGCGAGCCAGGAGCAGACCTCGGGGATCGAGCAGATCAACCAGGCGATCACGCAGATGGACCAGGTGACGCAGCAGAACGCGGCGCTGGTGGAGGAAGCCGCAGCGGCGGCCGGCTCGCTGCAGGAGCAGGCCTCGAGCCTGGTGCAGGCGGTGAGCGTGTTCAAGATGCCCAGCGACGGCGAGGCCGCGCGCGTGATCGCGCAGGCGAAATCGAAGGCCAAGGTGCAGCCCCGCAAGCCGGCCGGTGCGGCCGCCCCGTCATCGGCGCCGAAGCGCACAGCGGAGTCGGTCCGATCCGAGCCGAAGCTCGCAGCGTCGGGAGACTGGACCGAGTTCTAAAAGCCAGGCCCGCCAAGGGCCGCCATCGAAGGAGAAGGAATGCAGTGGTTTCAACAGCTACGTGTGACTGTCAAGCTGGTCTTGAGTTTTCTTGTGGTCGCGGTCCTCGGCACCGTGGTCAGTGCGCTTGGCATCATTCACATGGCGCGCATCAGCGCGTCGACCGACAGGCTCTACCACCATGAGCTGAACACCCTGCAGGCCTTGCAGGATGCCAACATTGCGCTGCTCTACGCCAGCCGGTCCCAGATGACGCTGCTGTCGGCGTCCACGCGCGGCGAGCGCAATACGGGGGCCGTCGCGATCCGCAAATCGATCGAAGACCTCGAGGCGCGGGCCGCGGTGGCCAAGCCGTTGTTCGCCGAGAGCGAGGCCGGCGCGAAGCTCTATCGGCAGTACGAAACCCAGATCGCGCCGCTGAAGCAGCGCATGGCGGATTTCGTCGCGCTGGTGGGCAAGCAATCGCTCGACAGCTCGCAGTTCGACGGCCGGGTGGGCGACGACAGCACGCAGCTGCTGAAGGACTCCCGCGCGCTCGAGGAAGTGCTCGAGGCCATGGTGGCGCACAGCAACGCGCTCGCCAAGGCCAGCGCGGAGCAAGCCGCCGACACCTATCGCAGTTCGCGCTGGATGATGCTGGTGATCGCCGCGGTCGGGCTCCTGGCCAGCGTGGGCATGGGGCTGATGGTCGCGCGTTCGCTGGGGCGCCAACTCGGCGGCGAGCCCGCCTATGCGGCGGAGGTCGTCGGCCGCTTCGCCAGTGGCGACCTGGCGGTGGAGGTCGACACCGGCTCCGCGCGCGCCGGCAGCTTGCTGCATTCGATCCGGCAGATGCAGATCGAACTGACCGGAGTGGTCGGAAAGATCAAGGCCTCGAGCGACACGATCGCCACCGCTTCAGGCGAGATCGCGGCGGGCAACCAGGACCTGTCGTCGCGCACCGAGGAGCAGGCCAGTTCGCTGGAACAGACCGCGGCCTCGATGGAAGAGCTCACCAGCACGGTGAAGCAGAACGCCGACAACGCGCGCCAGGCCAACCAGCTGGCGGCCTCGGCCTCCGAAGTGGCGGTCAAGGGCGGCGAAGTGGTGAGCCAGGTGGTGGACACCATGGCGTCCATCAATGCCTCTTCCAGGAAGATCGTCGACATCATCGGGGTCATCGACGGCATCGCCTTCCAGACCAACATCCTGGCGCTGAACGCGGCGGTGGAAGCCGCGCGCGCCGGCGAGCAGGGTCGGGGCTTCGCGGTGGTGGCGGCCGAGGTGCGCAGCCTCGCGCAGCGCTCCGCCGGCGCGGCCAAGGAGATCAAGGGCCTGATCGACGACTCGGTGGGCAAGGTCGGCGCGGGCAGCGCGCTGGTGGCCGAGGCGGGCAAGACCATGGAAGAGATCGTCGGCAGCGTGAAGCGCGTGACCGACATCATGGGCGAGATCACGGCGGCGAGCCAGGAGCAGACCTCGGGGATCGAGCAGATCAACCAGGCGGTCACGCAGATGGACCAGGTGACGCAGCAGAACGCGGCGCTGGTCGAGCAAGCCTCGGCGGCGGCGCAATCCTTGCAGGAGCAGGCGGGGGGCCTCTCGGACGCTGTCGGCATCTTCAGGCTCCGTGGCCAGGACGACGCGCGGCCTTCAACTTTGGCCTGACGCTGCCGATATAGACCTCGAAGGCATCGCAGCGACGATGCCGCGAGTCACACCCACTCCATAGACAACCAGGTAACTCTCCATGTCAGGAAGCTTGTTCTTTACGGGTCTGAGCGGCCTCAGCGTCGCCCGGACCGCGCTGATGACCACGGCCCACAACACCGCCAACGTGTACACCGCGGGCTACAGCCGGCAGGTCGCCCAGGTCGCCACCAACGCCGCGATCGGCACCGGCTCGGGATACATCGGCACCGGGGCCGGCGTCACCACGATCAACCGCAGCTACGACCGCTATCTCACCGCGCAACTCGCATCGGCCCAGTCCTCCTCGGCGGCGCTGAACGCCTACGGCACCGAAATCAGCCGCATCGACTCCCTGCTGGCCGACAAGACCGCGGGCCTGAGCCCGTTGATGCAGAGCTTCTTCACGGCGGTGCAAGGGGTCGCCAACACGCCGGCCGACCCGGCGGCGCGCCAGCAGCTGATCAGCTCGGCGCAGTCGCTGTCCAACAAGTTCCGCGCCACCGATCGCTACCTGAGCGACCTCAATGCGTCGGTGAACGAACAGGTCACGGGCAGCGTGGCCCAGATCAACACCTATTCCGGCAAGATCGCGAGTCTCAACAAGCAGATCAGCATGATGAGCGCGGTCGCCGGCGGCCAGCCCCCGAACGACCTGCTGGATCAGCGCGACCAGCTGGTGAGCGAGTTGAGCCAGATCGTCGACGTCAAGGTGCTGGAGCAGGACAACGGCAAGTACAACGTCTTCATGGGCAACGGCCAGTCGCTGGTGACGGGGGACCAGGCCGCGACCGTGAAGGCGGTGCCGTCGGCCGCCGATCCGACCCGCACCACGGTGGCCCTGGTGGGCTTGTCGGGCACGGTGTCCGAACTCGGCGACAACGTCATCACGGGCGGTTCGCTGGGCGGCCTGATGTCGTTCCGGGCCCAGACGCTCATCCCCGCGCAGAATGCGATCGGCCGGCTCGCGATGGCGGTGTCGGGCGCCTTCAACGACCAGCACAAGCTGGGCGTGGATCTCAACGGCGCGCTCGGGACGGACTTCTTCACGACCGCCGCGCCCGGCATCTTCTCGAACGCGAAGAACACCGGCAACCTGGTGCTCGCCGGCAGCGTGACGAACACCAACCAGCTCAGCACCAGCGACTACTCGATTCAAGTCAAGGATGTGGCCGGCACGCTGAACTACTCGGTGACCCGGCTGTCGGACAAGCAGGCCATGGGCACCTTCACCACCTTTCCGATCACCTTCGACGGCGTGAGCCTGTCGCAGGCGAGCGGCACGGCGCAGGACGGCGACACCTTCCTGGTGCAGCCCACCCGCAACGGCGCGCGCGACCTGGACGTGCTGGTGCTGGACCCGGCCAAGGTGGCTGCGGCCTCGCCCGTGATCACCGGCAACAGCGCCGGCAACCAGGGCAGCGGGAAGCTCGGCGCCGCGAGCGTCGACGCCAGCTACCCCGGCACGCCGCTGGCGGCCAACGTGACGCTGAGCTACGACGCGGCGACCGGCATGCTGTCGGGCTTCCCCGCGGCCTCCGCCGTGACCGTGACGCTGGCCAACGGAACGTCGACGAGCTATCCGGCCAACACCCCGGTGCCCTACACGGCCGGTGCCAAGATCAGCTTCGACGGCATCAGCATGACGATGACCGGCGCGCCGGCCAACGGCGACACCTTCACCGTCGGCAAGAACAGCGCCGGCGTCTCCGACGGCAGCAATGCGCTGCTGCTCGGCGCGCTGCAGCGCCAGACCACGATGGGCAACGGCACCACCACCTTCAACGGCGCCTACTCGCAGCTGGTCAGCGAGGTCGGCAACAAGACGATGGAAATCAAGGTCGCCGCCAAGACGCAGGAGAGCGTGACCACCCAGATCAAGGCCAGCCAGCAGTCGATCTCGGGCGTCAACCAGGACGAGGAAACCGCCAACCTGCTGATGTACCAGCAGATGTACCAGGCCAATGCCAAGGTGATCCAGACCGCCTCGACCATCTTCGACGCGATCCTCGGCATCCGCAGCTGATCCCACCGAACCCCACCCAATTCCAGGAGCCGTGATGCGCATCAGCACCAGTTCGTTCTTCGAGCGGAACACCTTCGCGATGGGCCTGCAGCAGCAGAACCTTTTCAACGTGCAGCAGCGGCTGTCCGCCGGGACCAAGTTCCTGACGGCCGGCGACAACCCGGTCGGCGCCGCGCGGGCGCTCGGCATCGGCCAGACGCTGGCCGAGTCCTCGCAGTACGCCACCAGCCGCGAGCGCGCGATGCTGCAGCTCAAGCGCGAGGAGACCGCGCTCGACAGCACCACGGTGCTGCTGCAGAACATCAAGACCCTGACGGTGCAGGCCGGCAACGGCACGATCTCGGACGACGACCGGGCCTCGCTGGCCACCGCGATCCAGAGCAGCCTCGACCAGCTGGTGGGCCTCGCGAACACCGACGACGGCAACGGCCAGTTCCTGTTCGCCGGCTACAAGAGCGCCAACCCGCCCTTCGTCGCGCAGGCCGGCGGTGTCGTGCAGTATGTCGGCGACCAGGGCCAGCGCCTGATGCAGATCGACGTGGCGCGCCAGCTGTCGACCTCCGACGACGGCCGCAGCGTGTTCCAGTCGGTGCAGGGCGGCGCGGGCTATGTCACCTCGGGCGCGGCGGGAAACAGCGGCACCGGGGTCTTCAGTCCGGTCGGCGTGGTCGATGCGAGCGCGCCGGACTACGGCAAGGATTTCCAGATCAGCTTCATGGGCGGCAACTACACCGTGCTGACCAATGACGTGCCCGCCGTGGTCGCCGCCACCGGGTCCTTCACGGCGGGTTCGCCGATCGCTTTCGGCGGCCTGCAGATCAGCCTCAGCGGCACGCCGGCCGACGGCGACAGCTTCAGCGTCAGCACCGCCAAGAATGCGGGCACCGACATCTTCGCGACCATCGGCGCGCTGGTGACGGCACTGCGCACCCCGCTCACCGGCGGCGGCGCTGCGGCGCAGGCCAAGCTGCAGAACGCGCTGAGCACCGCCAACGTCAAGGTCACGAACGCGCACGACAACGTGCTGACCGTCCTGTCGTCGGTGGGTTCGCGCATGAACGAGATCGACGCCCTCGACGTCGGCGGCGCGGCGCGCGACCTGATGGACAAGAGCTACCTCTCGGCGGTCCAGGACCTCGATCCGGCCAGCGCGATCTCGGAGTTCTACCAGCGCCAGACCTCGCTGCAGGCGACCCAGATGACCTTCGCGAAGCTGGCTTCGATCTCGCTCTTCAACTACCTGTGAGAGCGTTGCCGCGCGGCCTTCTCTTCGATTGAAAAGCCAGGCAGGCGCGGGATCGGCCAACAATGCGGGTCTGATCGTTCTCGGAAAGGAGCCCCCGATGTTCGCTGGTCACATGGGCGTCGGCCTGGCCTTGGGGCGCGCCGAGCGACGGGTGAACGTGGGCGTGTTCATCGCCGCCGGGCTGCTTCTCGACCTGGTCTTGTGGCTCTTCGTTCTGCTTGGCTGGGAGTCCGTCACGCTGCCCGCGGACTTCGCCAGCACGCACCAGGCGGAATTCGTGTTTCCCTGCTCGCATGGATTGCTCGCCGCCGCGGGCTGGTCCGCCTTGGCGGGAGCGGCGGCGTTCGTCTCGTACGGGCGCCTCGGACCTTCGAAGGTGCGCGTCGGGGCACTGGTCGCCGCGGCGGTCTTCTCGCATTGGCTCCTCGACGCCCTGGTTCACAGGCCTGAAATGCCTCTGGCCGGCGCCGGGTCGGCGAAGGTGGGCGTCGGCCTCTGGCAGCACATGCCTGCAGCCTTGGCCGTCGAGGCCGCCATCGTGGTGGTCGGCCTCTGCCTGTTCATCCCTGGATGCCGGCTGCCCCGCGGCAGGTTGATCGCACTCACCATGCTGTCGCTGCTCGTTCTTGTCTTCACGGTGGTCGGCATGACGATGGCGCCGCCTCCACCTTCGCCGCAGGCCATGGCGACCGGTTCGTGGGCAGTTCTTGTGTGGGTTTGCGCGCTGGCGGGGTGGTTGGCGAGGCTGCCGCGCGAAGCGCTCGCCAAAGGTGAACATTGACGCAGAGTCAAGGGCAGAACGCTTGCGAGCGAGAAGGAAATGGAAATATGATTTGTCATGGAGAAAGCAAGAAATTCAACGAAATCCATGAATACCGAGATGCGATTGTTTGAGGGATACAAACTGGTGGCAGGCCTGCGTTGGCTTTTCAACGAAGGAAAGCGTGCCGTCGAGCGAAACCTCATGATGACGCTGTTCGTGATCGGGTTGTCCGCCGTCTCGTTCTCGATTTCCTCATCGAACACATCGGGCCGGAATGACGCCGGGCGGAAGGGGTCGGCAGCCGGCCACGCTGCGGAAAAAGAAGTCCCGAGAATGCAGCCAAGAAGGCCGCCGCTGGACTCCTGAGCGACGGCCTGGCGCTGTCAGGCGCGCCGCACGCGCAGCGGCCGCACGGCTTCGATGCAACGGGCGCTGGTCGTCATTGCGACTGCAAAGGACGGGTACCGTGCGGTCCAGCCGATACCGGTCGCTTGACCATCGGTGTGCTCAGCCGTACGCTGGGCATTCGATCTGGCCGAGCCGTGTGACCGATGTGTCGTCGAGGCCGGGACGAATCAGGAGCCAGCCATGTCAGATTCAACTCCCATGCGAGTCGCGCGGCCCGGCATGGAATGGCCTGAACTGTCGCTGGCACAGTGGCGCGAGACGTATGCCACGCTTCACATGTGGACGCAGATCGTGGGCAAGACGCGGCTCGCGCTCGCGCCCATGGAGAACCACTGGTGGCAGGTGACGCTGTACATCAGTGAACGAGGACTCACCACGTCGCCGATGCCTTGGCTTTCGAAGCTCGTGGTGGTGGAGTTCGACTTCATCGACCATGTTCTTGTGCTGCGCACCAGTGAGGGCGAAGCGTGCCGACTGGCACTTGCGCCGATGTCGGTGGCAAGCTTCTACGCGAAGTACACCGACGCGTTGAAGTCGCTGGGCGTGACGCCGACGCTCATGCCGAAGCCTGTGGAAGTGGAAACCGCCGTTCCCTTCGCACAGGACGTGACGCACGCCTCGTACGACGCGGCGGCCGTCCACCGCTGGTGGCGTGCCTTGCTGCAGGTCGACCGCGTGTTCAAGATCTTTCGCAGCGGCTTTGCAGGCAAGCAGAGTCCGGTGCACTTCTTCTGGGGAAGCTTCGACCTTGCTTGCACGCGCTTTTCGGGTCGGGCGGCACCGCGCCACCCCGGGGGCGCTCCGAACTGCCCCCAACGCGTGATGGTCGAGGCCTACTCGCACGAATGCAGCAGCGCCGGCTTCTGGCCAGGCGGCGGCGCCTTCGAGGAGCCTGCGTTCTACGCCTACGCCTACCCGGAGCCGCCGGGATACGGAGAGCAACGGGTGCGGCCGTCCGCTGCCTTCTACCACCCACCGGCACGCGAGTTCATCCTGCCGTACGACGCGGTGCGTACGGCGGCGACGCCGGATCTCGACCTCCTGGCGTTCCTGCAGAGCACCTATGGTGCCGCGGCAGGACTCGCCGAATGGGATCGCGCGGTGCTGGAGCGACGGGACGACGGGTGAAGGTGCGGGAATTGCCCGGTTGCGCCGTCGCTCGCGCCGCCGGCGCTATTCCTCGCCGCTCGAATTCCAGAAGGCCTGGGAGACGCCCGGATGGGCCTCGAGGGCCGCCGTGACCTTGTCCAGCGCCTCCGCCTCCACGGCAGTGGCATAGAGCCGGGCATCGATCTCGATCTCCGTCTGGCCGAAGGGATGCTGGTCGACCTCGCGCACCGGGTAGTCGGCGGCTTCCAGCAGCTCGATCGCCTTCTCGCGCACGTCGGCCTGGCTCTGGCTGCTGCAGATCACGTAGACGGTGTACATCGCCTCGCTGGCTGCTTCGTTGACGGGCTGGCGATTGATCCGGTTGACCACCGGGCGCAGCAGCGTGTTGCTGGCCAGCACGAACATCGCCGCAATGATGGCCTCGCCGATCAGGCCGGCGCCGGCACAGGCGCCCACCGCACCCGATCCCCAGAGCGTGGCGGCGGTGTTGAGACCCGTGACGTTCGCGCCCTCCTTCATGATCGCGCCCGCACCGAGGAAGCCGATGCCGGACACCACGTAGGCGACCACGTGGATCGGGCCCTGGTTGCCGCCATGAATCTGGAACAGGCGATCGCCCAGCAGCACGAAGATGGCGGCACCGACCGCCACCAGGGTGTTGGTGCGCAAGCCCGCAGTGCGCTGGCGCACCTGCCGTTCGAAGCCGATCATCGCGCCCAGCACGAAGGCGAAGACCAGACTGACCACGGAGTCGATCAGGGCCGTCGGGTTGAAGTACTGGATGGCTTGCATGGAGCATCGGGCCGTCGGGGCGAGCCGAAGCGGCAAAGGGACGGAAGGCCTGGGACTGTACCTGTTCGAGGCGGTCGATCGGTTCAGCGCCGCAATGCCGCCGCGAAGCGCACCATGGCATCGAGCCCGGCCGCAAAGCGCGGTTCCAGGAACGCGCCCAGGTGCGGCATGAGCAGCTGCAGCATCCCGATCCCCGCGAGCAGCGTCAGCGGGAAGCCCACCGCGAAGATGCTGAACTGCGGCGAGGCGCGGTTCAGGATGCCCATCGCGAGGTTGAGGATCAGGAGCGCGGCCACCAGCGGCAGCGAGAGCATCATGCCGCTGGCGAAGATCTGGCTGGCGCCCGAGACGAGGAACATCCAGCCCTGCGCGGCCAGCGGCGCGTCGGCGATCGGCAGGGCCTCGAAGCTCTGGGCCAGCGCGGCGATCATCAGCAGGTGGCCGTCGACCGCGACGAAGATCAGCATCGCCAGCATGTTGAGAAAGCGCGCCACCACCATCGTGGCGCCGCCGTTCATCGGGTCGAAGAAGGACGCGAACGACAGGCCCATCTGCAGACCGATGTACTCGCCCGCGGCCAGCACCGCGATGAACACCATGCGCATCGTGAAGCCCATGGCCGCGCCGACCAGCACCTGCTGGATGATGATCCAGACCCCGCCGGCCGAGACCACCGGCACCGAGGGCATGGCCGCCCCCAGCGTCGGTGCGATGACCAGCGCGAGCAGTGCCGCGATCGCGACCTTGACCGGGCGCGGCACCCACGATTCACTGAAGATGGGGGCGGTCCCGACCAGCGCCAGCATCCGGACGAAAGGCCACAGGAAGGCCGTCATCCATGCGGTCAGCTGCGCCGACGTGACCTCGAAGACCGGCGGCATCAGGCCGGCGCCGGGCCGCCCCAAGGCGGCCTGCGGCCCCCTCGGGGGGCAGCGACCCACACGAAGTGGGGGAGCGTGGGGGCCACATTCACCCCACGAGCTGCGGAATGCTCATGAACAGCGTGCGGATGTAGTCCAGCATCTGGTTGAGCATCCAGGGGCCGGCGATCACCACCGTCGCGAACACCGCCAGCAGCTTCGGGATGAACGACAGCGTCTGCTCGTTGATCTGGGTCGCGGCCTGGAAGATGCTGATGATCAGGCCGACGATCAGCGCCACCAGCAGCAGCGGCGCGGCGAGCACCAGCGACACCTGGATCGCCTGGTTGCCCATCGACATGATGGTTTCTGGAGTCATCCTGTTTCCTTCCTTCCGATCCATGGTCGTTCCCGCTTCCGGGGTGTTCGTGAAACACCGCGGAACCGGCTTTGCCGGGCCGCTGGTGTTGCCCCCGGTAGGGGGTGGGCGGGCTACACGAAGTGAGCCCAACCTGGGGGCGAGCTCATGTGTAGAAACTCTGCGCGAGCGCTCCGATGAGCAGCTGCCAGCCATCGGCCAGCACGAACAGCATCAGCTTGAAGGGCAGGGCGATGCCGGCGGGCGGCACCATCATCATGCCCATCGACATCAGCACGCTCGCGACCACCAGGTCGATGATCAGGAAGGGAATGAAGATGGTGAAGCCGATCTGGAAGGCGGTCTTCAGCTCGCTGATCACGAAGGAGGGCAGCAGGATGCGCAGCGGCACGTCCTCGGGCCCCTGCATCTCGGGCACCTTGGCGAGCTTGGCGAACAGGGCCAGGTCGTTCTCGCGGGTCTGGCGCAGCATGAAGGTCTTGAAGGGCTCGATGCCGCGCTCGAGCGCCTTCTCGGTACTGATCTTGTTTTCCGAGAAGGGCTTGTAGGCCTCGGTGTAGACCTTGTCGAAGACCGGCGACATGACGAAGAAGGTCAGGAACAGCGACAGGCCGACCAGGATCTGGTTCGGCGGCGACGACTGCGTGCCGATGGCAGTGCGCAGCAGGCCCAGCACGATCAGGATGCGGGTGAAGCTGGTCATGCACAGCAGCAACGCCGGCAGGAAGGACAGCGAGGTCAGCAGCACCAGCGTCTGCACGCTGAGCGACCAGGTCTGGCTGCCGCCGGGGCCGGGCGTGCTGACCAGGCCGGGCAGGCCCTGGGTCCAGGCCGCCATCGGCAGCGTGGCCGCGAGCAGCACGAGGCCGGCCCGAAGGCCGCGGCGAAGAGCGTGGCTCACGAGGCCGCCCGCGCCTTGCCGGTGAGCGATTCGCGCAGCTTCTGCGCGAACAGGTCGATCGGCTTGAAGGTCGCCGGCTCGGCGGCGCTGGCTTGCGGCAGCGACTGCGCCGGCAGGCTGTGCAGCGTGTTGATCTGGCTGGAGGTCACGCCCAGCACCAGCCAGGTGCCCGAGACCTCGACCACCACCACGCGCTCGCGCTGGCCGACGCTGGCGCTGGAGACCACCTTCACCACCTGGCCGCCGCCGCCGAAGCGCTGCAGGCCGAAGCGGCGCGCCAGCCAGGCGCACGCGAAGATCAGGCCCAGCACCATCAGCATGCCGAGGCCGGCCTGCAGCAGGCCCGAGGCGCCGACCGCCGGCGCCATCTCGACCGCATGGGAGGGCACCGTGGGCAGCGTCATTGGAAGGCCTCCGCGCTTCGCGCTGCGGTATTCGCCTTCGGAGCGGCCGTGCGGAAAATTGGAAAACCTCCGCGCAGCAGCGCTGCGGTACTCGCCTTCGGAACGGCCGTGCGGCTCATGAACGGGCCAGCTTCTGCATCCGCTCCGACGGCGTGATGATGTCGGTCAGGCGGATGCCGTACTTGTCGTTGACCACCACCACTTCGCCCTGGGCGATCAGGTATCCGTTGATCAGCACGTCGAGCGGCTCGCCGGCCAGGCCGTCGAGTTCGACCACCGAGCCTTGCGAGAGTTGCAGCAGGCTCTTGATCGTGATGCGGGTGCGGCCGATCTCGGCGGTGAGCTGCACCGGCACGTCCATCACGCGCGCGATGTCCACGGCCGAGACGCCGGCGGCCGAGGTCGGCTCCTGGATCTGCGGGAAGACCTGGGCGGCGGCAGGGGCCGGCACCGACTGGGCGGCAGGCGCTGCAGGGGTGGCGGCGGTCTGCTCGGCCAGCGCGCTGGCCCAGTCGTCCGTGTCGCTGGCGAAGGAGGTGTTGTCAGTCATGGTCGTTCTTCACATCGCTGTCTTGGTGGGTGATCATGTTTTGCACGCGCAGGGCGTAGCGCTCGTTCGAGGTGCCGAAGCCGCACTCCATCACCGGCACGCCATCGACCTTGGCGACGACCGTGGTCGGCAGTTCGATCGGCAGCACGTCGCCGACCTGGAGCTTGAGGATCTCGCCAATGGTCGAGGACATCTTCACGAAGTCCGCGGTGAGCTCGACGTCGGCCGCCTGCATCTGCCTGGACATCTGCTTGATCCAGCGCTTGTCGACCTCGACCTCGTCCTGGATCGGGTTGGACAGCAGGTCGCGGATCGGCTCGATCATCGAGTAGGGGATGCACACGTGCAGGAAGCCGCCGATGGGGCCGAACTCGATCTGCAGCGTGGTGTTGATCACCACCTCGTTGGGCGCCACGATGTTGGCCAGCTTGCCGTGCATCTCGGCGCGCACATAGTCGAAGGCCAGCGGAAACACCGGCTGCCAGGCCTCGCCGTAGCATTGCAGCGACAGGTCGAGCAGGCGCTTGATGATGCGCTGCTCGGTGCGCGTGAAGTCGCGGCCCTCGACCCGCACGTGGTAGCGGCCGTCGCTGCCGAACAGGTTGTCGACCACCAGGAAGACCAGCTTCGGATCGAACACGAAGAGCGCGGTTCCCCGCAGCGGCTTCATGTGCATCATGTTGATGTTCGCGGGCACCGGCAGGTGCCGCACGAACTCGGCGTACTGCTGGATCTGCACCGGCCCGACCGAGATGTCGGGGCTGCGGCGCATGAAGTTCAGCAGCGCGCTGCGCAGGCCGCGCGCGAAGCGGTCGTTGATGACCTCCAGCGTGTGCATGCGGCTGCGGACCACGCGGTCGGGCGCGCCGAGGTCGTAGGCCGGCAGGCCGTCGGGCGGCGGAGGCGGAGATTTGGTCTGGTCGACGCTGCCGCCGGTGACGCCTTGCAGCAGTGCATCGACCTCGTCCTGCGAGAGGACCTGTTCATAGGCCATGGGTGGCTTGCCTGGTGGGGGTCACTGCACCACGAAGGTGTTGAAGGCGACGCTGGTGATGCCCTGCTCGGGCAACTGGCTGTTGAGCGGGCGGTTGAGCTCGACGCGGATTTCCTCGGCCAGCTTGGCTTTGTCCTCGGGCGAAACGAGGGAGTCGGCGCTCCGGTTCGACAGCAGCATGAGGGCCCGGCTGCGCAGCTCGGGCATGAATTCGACGATCTGCGCCTTCGACGGCTCGCTGCGCACCCTCAGCGCCATGCCGACGTGCAGGAACTTGCCGCGGCCTTCGCCCTGGAGGTTGACCGTCAGGGGCTCCAGCGTGACGAAGATCGGCTTCTCGGGCACCGGCTTGGCGGCTTCGGCCTGCGTGAACCTGGGGCCGACGAAGATATAGGCGGCCGCGCCGGCGGCCAGCAGGCCGACCCCGACCAGGAGGCCGATCAGCAGCTTCGAGGAGCGGGGCGCGGCAGGGGCGGCGGTGACGGGAGTGTTGGTGGCCATGTGAAGCTCGATGTCTTGTTCGGTCTATTCTTTGCGAACTGAAGGCTTGGCGAACGGTCGATCAGGCGTGGAAAAGCGCCTCAGATCCGTTCATTGACGCGCTTCAGGCGAAGGTGTCCAGGCCGGCGCTCGCTGCGCGCACGGCATCGGGGCGAGCGGCGGCGCGTTGCGGCGCCGCGGCGCTGTCGGAGCCGCGGCCGGCGCCCGGATGGTCGGACTGGCCGGAGGAGCGTCCGGGGTTCTGCTCGGCGAAGCCCTGCTGCGAGGGCTGGCGGGTCTCCGCGCCGACCGAGGTGTGGCCCAGGCTGATGCCCTGCTCGGCGAGCGTGGTGCGCAGCTGCGGCAGGGCCGCCTCGACCGCGCGGCGCACGCCTTCGTGGGCCGAGACGAACATCGCCTGCGCCTGGTTGTCGCCCATCGACAGCGTCACCTTGAGCGGGCCGAGTCCGGCCGGGTTGAGGTTCAGCTCGGCCGTCTGGTGGCCGCTGGCGCTCATGCGGATCATCTGCTGGCCGATCGCCGGGCCCCATTCGTCGCTGCCCACGGGCGGCGCGACCGATAGCACCGGCGTGGTGTTGCGGGTCGCGGCGGCACGGTCGGCCGCCGCCGGCATCGCCGAGGCGAGGACCTGCGGCGCTTGCGGAGTCGATGCGGTGTCGGTGTCGAGCGGCTCGGCGCTCTTGGGCGCGCTGCCGGCGGCGATCGAGCTCGCGGCACCGGCGGCGGCCTGGATTGCGGCGGTCCTGGGTGTGTCGGTGAGGGCAGCCGCGGAGGCCGCCCCGGCTTCGCCCGCGGACGGTGCTGCGGCCGTTGCGCCCGCCATCGGCGGCATGCCCGACGGGGACGCTGGTGCTGTGGCGGCCTGCGGCTCGGCGGCTGCCGCCGTCTCGGCGGTCGGCCGCGCGAGTGCGGTCCTGCCTGGATCGATCGCGCTGGCCGGCTTGGCCGCGTGCGGCGTGTCCGGGGCATCGTCCGCTGCCGGTGCATCCTGTGCCACGGCCTGGGTGGTCTCCTCGGCGCCGGCGGCCTGCGAGGCCGCTGCGTCGGCCGCCGGCAGCGCGATCGCGGATGCGGAAGCGTCCGCTGCGACCACGTCCGGCAGCACGGCCGCGCCCTTCGCGGTGGACGCCGCGGCGYCCGCGCCCCGGCGGGCATCGGCCGCGGTGGCGACGACCGGCGCCGCGATCGGGGCCGCGAGCGGTGCCAGCAGGGCCAGCACGTCGGCGGCGCTGAGTTCGCTCTTGCGTTCGCCGTCGCGCAGCGGCCGCCGCGCGGCCACGGTGTCCGGCGCGGCCTCGGAGGACGCGGAGGTCTTCGCTGCGCTGGCGGCGCGCGAGCGGTCCAGCTGCGCGCCGAAGCTGCGGCCCTCGGGCTGATCGGCGCCGCGGCCGCGCGTGCCGGCCTGCGAGACGGGCTGGCCGGAAGGATGGACGGAAGGAATGAGTGTGGGCATGGGCGGATCCAGGAAGGACTTCAAAGAGTCGGATGGGCGGCGCGGTCGAAGAACTTGCGGGCCGAGCGTTCGTCGCTGTCGCGCTGCTCGCGCTTGGCCTCCGCCAGCATCTCCTGGCGGCGCACGCGCTCGGCCAGGGTGTCGAAGGAGTTGAGGCGGCGCTTGTGGTGCTGCCAGTCGACGCGGCCGTGGTCGAGCCGGCTGGCCGCCTGGGCGACGATCGCGCGCTGCTGTTCGATGGCGCCGTCGAGCGTGCCCAGGAAGGCCTGGTAGTTGCGCCACTGCGCGGTCGGCAGGCCCTTGTTCATCAGCGCGTGCAACTGGTCGTAGTAGTCCTGGCGGTACTGCAGCAGCAGGTCGAGCTTCTGGTTGGCACTGAGCTGCGCGGTCTGCAGCGCGCCGAGGCGGCGCGCGGCATCGTCGGTCTGCGTGCGCGCCAGGTCGATCAAGGTGTCGAGCGGAAGTCTCTGGGTCATGGGGGTTCCTTGCTTGCTCAGGCGGGTTCGAACAGCTGGCCCATGCGCGCGATCGACGCCGCGTAGTCGGTGGGCTCCTCCATCGACTGCTGCAGGAAGGCCTCGATGCGCGGGTACATCGCGATCGCCTGGTCCAGCTGCAGGTCGTGGCCGGGCGCATAGGCGCCGACGCTGATCAGGTCGCGGTTGCGCTGGTAGCGCGACAGCATCTGCTTGAAGCGGCGCACGGTGTCGAACTGCGAGGCCGGGATCAGCGCGGTCATCGCACGGCTGATGGAGGCCTCGATGTCGATCGCCGGGTAGTGGCCGGCCTCGGCCAGCGTGCGCGACAGCACCACGTGGCCGTCGAGGATGGCGCGGGCCGAGTCGGCGATCGGGTCCTGCTGGTCGTCGCCCTCGGACAGCACCGTATAGAAAGCGGTGATCGAGCCGCCGCGCCCCTGGGCATCGCGGGCGCCGTTGCCGGCCCGCTCCACCAGGGCCGGCAGCTTGGCGAACACCGAGGGCGGGTAGCCCTTGGTGGCCGGCGGCTCGCCCACGGCCAGCGCGATCTCGCGCTGGGCCATCGCGTAGCGGGTCAGCGAGTCCATGATCAGGAGCACGTCCTTGCCGAGGTCGCGGAAATGCTCCGCCAGGCAGGTGGCATAGGCCGCGCCCTGCAGCCGCAGCAGCGGCGAGTTGTCGGCCGGCGCGGCGACCACCACGGCGCGCGCCAGGCCTTCCTCGCCGAGCGTGTTCTCGATGAAATCCTTGACTTCGCGGCCGCGCTCGCCGATCAGGCCGACCACGATCACCTCGGCGCTGGTGTAGCGCGCCATCATGCCGAGCAGCACGCTCTTGCCGACGCCGGAGCCTGCGAACAGGCCCATGCGCTGGCCGCGGCCGACCGTGAGCATGGCGTTGATGGCGCGCACGCCGACGTCGAGCACCGAGTCGATCGGCGCCCGCGACAGCGGGTTCACCGGCGGCGAGGACAGCGGCACCTTGCGGCTGATGTCGAGCGGGCCGAGGCCGTCGAGCGGGCGGCCGGCGGCGTCGACCACGCGGCCGAGCATGCCGATGCCGACCGGCAGCCGCTTGGTGTGGGCGTCGCCCGTGAGCGCGGAGCCGGTGGTGCCGGGGCGCGGGAAGACGCGCGCGCCGGGCACCAGGCCGGCCACTTCGCTTTGCGGCATCAGGAACAGCCGGTCGCCCGCGAAGCCGACCACTTCGGCCTCGGCATGGCGCTGCGGATGGCCGGCGGGCAGTTCGATCAGGCAGTCGCTGCCGACCGGCAGCTGCAGGCCGACCGCCTCCAGCACCAGGCCGACCGCGCGCGTCAGGCGGCCCGACTGGGTGGTCATCGCGCAGCGGCTGACGTCGCTGCGGGCCTGGGCCAGCGTGGCCAGCCAGGACTGCAGGTGGGGGTTGGCGGGCGCGGGCGCGTCGCCTTGCAGGAGGGCGGGCATCGGTTCAGGTCTCTTGCGCGTCGATGTCGCGCTGGAGCACGGCGGTGACGCTCTTCCAGCGCGTTTCGAGGCTCGCATCCAGTTCGCCGCTGGCCGACTGCACGCGGCAGCTGCCGCGGCTCAGGGTCTCGTCGGCGCGCACTTGCCAGCCCGCGGCCTGCAGCTCGTTGCCCAGGCTGTTCTTCACCAGCGCCACGTCCTCCGGATGCAGCAGCAGGCGCGGCTCGCCCTGCAGCGCGGGGTCGGTGTGCAGCAGGTCCTGCACCAGCGGCAGCACCCACTCGGGCTCGGCGCGCAGCGTGCGATGCACCACCTGGCGCGCGACGTCGAGCGCCAGCGTCAGCACCGCGTCGGCCAGCTCGGTTTCGGCGCGGCGCAGCGCCGCCGGCAGGCTGGCGGCGAGGGCGCGCAGCTGTTCGGCATGCGCGCTGGCGGCGGCCAGGCCGGCGGCCAGCCCTTCGGTGCGGCCCTCGGCATGGCCTTCGGACCGCCCCAGGGCGCGGCCTTCGCGGCGGCCCTCGGCCTCGCCGGCGCTGCGCGCTTCGCGGCGCAGTGCCGCCAGCTCGGCGGCATGCAGCAGCGCCATCGAGGGCGGCGCCTCCGGGGCGGGGATGCCCTTGCGCGCACCTGGCACTGCAGCCGGCGCCGCGGGCTCGACGAGCGTGTCCATCTCCCAGCGCTGCCAGGCCGACAGCAGCGGCCGGGCCGGTCGGGTCGACGCGGCGCCGCCGGCGCCGAGCGGGTAGGCCGCGGCCAGCCGGGCCCGCGAGCCGAAGGGGGAGGGGCGGTCAGACGTAGTCATCGGTACCCGGCGCGGCAATCACGATCTCGCCGGCTTCGGCCAGGCGGCGGGCGACCTGCAGGATGGACTTCTGCTCGGCCTCGACCTGCGACACGCGCACCGGTCCGCGCAGCTCCATGTCCTCGCGCAGCGTCTCGGCGGCACGCGTCGACATGTTGCTCAGGAACTTGTCGCGCAGCTCCTGCGGCGCGCCCTTGAGCGCGATGATCAGCGAGTCGGACTCGATGTCCTTGAGCAGGCGCTGGATGCTGCGGTCTTCCAGGCTCAGCAGGTTCTCGAACACGAACATCTCGTCGATGATCCGCTGCGCCAGCGCCTCGTCGTGCTCGCGCACATGGGCAATGGCTTCCTCTTCCTGCGCGCTCGCCATCAGGTTGACGATCTCGGCCGCGGTGCGCACGCCGCCCAGGCGGCTGCGCTTCAGGCCCTGGCCCGACAGCATCTCGGTCAGCACGTCGGTCAGCTCCATGAGGGCCGAGGGTTGCACGCCGCCGAAGGTGGCCACGCGCATGATGACGTCGTGGCGCAGGCGGGCCGGCAGCTTCTCGAGCACCTCCGAGGCCTTCATGCGGTCCAGGTGGATCAGCACGGTCGCCAGGATCTGCGGATGCTCGTCGCGGATCAGCTCGGCCACCTCGCTGGCCTCGAGCTGGTTCAGGCGCTCGATGCCGCTGTGCGGCTCGTCGGCCTGAAGGATGTCCTCCAGCAGGTTGCTGGCGCGGTCGTCGCCCAGCGCCTTCTTGAGCACCGCGCGGATGTAGCTGCTCGAGCCCAGGTGCAGCGCCGAGAGCTGCTCGGTCTCCTGGCGGAACTCGGACAGCACCGAGTTCAGCTCGTCCTTGGAGACTGCGGCGAGCTTCGCCATCGCGAGGCCGAGGGTCTGCACCTCGGAGGTGGCGAGGTGGGCCAGCGCCGCGGCGGCGCGGTCTTCACCGAGGGCCATCAGCAGGATGGCGCTCTTGCGGGTTCCGGTTTCACTGATCATGGGCGTTCATCCAGTGCTGGATCAGCGTGGCGACCAGCTTGGGATCCTGGTCGGCGAGTTGATGGGCGTATTCCATATCTGCCTTCTGGCGGGCGGCCTCGCGCTGGCGCAGGCTTTCTTCGGCGGAGACCATCGGCTCCTGCGACAACTCCGGCTCCTCGGCGACGGCGTCGTCCGGGACGCTCGCCACGGTCGGGGCCGGCGCGGGCGGCGGCGCCAGGTGCTTGCGCAGCAGGGGCCGCAGCACCGCGAACCAGGTGAACAGGGCGAGCAGGGCCAGCAGCAGGTACTGCCCGACGGACTTGCCGAGATCGAGGTTCTCGCGGTCGCGCCAGAACGGGACGTCCGCCATGGCCGGCTCGCGGTGGTCGTCCGCGAAGGCGCTGTTGACCACGTTGAGCGAGTCCCCGCGGTCCTGGCTGAAGCCCATGGCTTCGCGGGTCAGGTTCCGGATCTGCTCGATCTCGACCGGGGTGAGCGCGCGCGGGCTGGTCTTGCCGGCGCCGTCGGGCGCATCCTTGTAGTTGACGACCACCGCCACCGACAGCCGCTTGATGCCGCCGGCACTTTGCTGCACGTGGCGGATCGAGCGGTCGAGCTCGTAGTTGGTCGTGACGTCCTTGCGCGAGCTGCCGGAGCCGGTGGCCACCGCCGCGGTCGCAACCGGCGCGGCGGCACCGTTCGCCGCGCCAGGCGCAGTCGGAGCACCAGGGGTTCCGGGGGCACCGGGGGTCCCGGGCCTGGGCGCGGTCGCGATCGGCGCGCTCGGGGTGCCCGGCGGCTGGTTCGACAGGGCGCCGGGAACACCGCCGGGCGGAAGGCCGCCCTGCTGCAGCGATTCGCTCGACTGCTGGCTGCGCATCGCGGCCTTGCCGGGCTCCTGGTTGGGGCGGTACGTCTCGTCGGTGTGCTCCATGACCGAGAAGTCGACGTCGGCCGCCACCTGCGCGCGCACGTTGCTGGCGCCGACGATGGGTTGCAGGATGGCTTCGATGCGGCGGATGTAGCCCTGCTCGATCTCCTGCACGTACTTGAGCTGGCTCACGTCCAGCCCGCGAGCGCCGCTGTTGGCCGCCGACAGCAGGTTGCCGCGCTGGTCGACCACCGTGACGCTCTTGGGGTCGAGCTCCGGCACGCTGCTGGAGATCATGTGGACGATGGCGCTGACCTGGCCCTCGTCGATGCTGCGGCCGCGCTGCAGCGTCAGCACCACCGAGGCCGAGGGCTTCTTCTGCTCGCGCACGAAGAGCGAAGGCTTCGGCAGCGCCAGGTGGACCCGTGCCGACTCCACCGTGCCGACCGATTCGATCGAGCGCGCCAGCTCGCCTTCGAGCGCGCGCTGGTAGTTGACCTGCTCGGCGAACTGGCTGGTGCCGAACTTCTGGTTGTCCATCAGTTCGAAGCCGACGCCGCCGGCCTTGGGCAGGCCCTGGGCCGCGAGCTTGAGCCGCACCTCGGGCACCTTGTCGCCGGCGATCAGGATCGCGCCACCGCCCTCGGCGAACTTGTAGGGCACGTTCATCTGCTGCAGCGACGCGATGATCGCGCCGCCGTCGCGGTCCGACACGTTGGTGTAGAGCACCTTGTAGTCGGGGCCGCGGTTCCAGAGAGTGAACGCCGCCACGGCGGTCACCAGCGCGGCAGCGCCGACGATCATCGGCAGCTTCGGCTGGGCGCGCAGGCGTTCGAGCATCGGGGGGAGCGAGGACGCTGCGGGCGCCGCGCCTGCGGTTGCCGTCGAACTCATGCGCGGATCCTCGCCATGGCCGGTGCGCCGGGAAGGTGCGTCGTCATGCGGAGGTAGGAAGTTTGTTGTTCAGAGGTCATGCCGGAGGCCGTAGAAGTCGTCAGCGGGCTTGTCGTTTCGCGATTGATTGTGAGCAGTCGTAACAATTTCGATGGTCCGAACAGCGGGGGCTTTTGCCGTCTGTTGGCGGCTTCCATCGGGGTCTTCCCTTGCTACGCTGAAAGGACGACGGAGCGCCTGGGCGCTTCTTTAGCAACACCAAAGTTCCAACAAACGAAAGAGTTCCTCATGTCGATCGCCGCCATCGAATCCGTCCTGCAGCAGATGCGGGTCACCTCGCTGCAGGCGGGCTTCACGCCCGCCGCCGCCGCGCCCGCCGAGACCGGCGGTTTCGCGGCCGAACTCAAGCGCTCGCTGGACAACATCAACGGCGCCCAGACCCGGGCTTACGGCCAGGCCGAGGCCTTCGAACTCGGCAAGCCCGGCATCGCGCTGAACGACGTCATGGTCGACCTGCAGAAGGCCAACGTGGCGTTCCAGACCGGGCTGCAGGTGCGCAACCGGCTGGTGACTGCATATCAAGAGGTGATGAACCTGCCGGCTTGAGTGTGGCTCGCCCCCAGGTTGGGCTCACTTCGTGTAGCCCGCCCACCCCCTACCGGGGGCAACACCGGCGGCCCGGCAAAGCCGGTTCCGCGGTGTTCCACGAAGGGGCCTGGCTGCGCCGGCCGGTCGTGTGGAAATCCAAGAAGGAAGCGGCGGGGGTTTTTTCGCGGTTGCCCTAAAGGTTTGAAGGGGTGTGCCGATAACTGATCCAACGGTGGCCTGAGTCTCACGGCGAGAGCAGGTTCAGCGTTACGGCCAGAGGCCGGAAGTCCACAACCTTTGTCAACCAGGAGTCGAGCATGGCGCAAGTCATCAACACCAACAGTCTCTCGCTGCTCACGCAGAACAACCTCAACAAGTCGCAATCGTCGCTGAACACCGCGATCGAGCGCCTGTCTTCCGGTATGCGCATCAACAGCGCCAAGGACGACGCCGCCGGCCAGGCCATCGCCAACCGCTTCACCGCCAACATCAAGGGCCTGACGCAAGCTTCGCGCAACGCCAACGACGGCATCTCGATCGCTCAGACGACCGAAGGCGCGCTGACCGAAGTCAACAACAACCTGCAGCGCGTTCGCGAACTGTCGGTGCAAGCCGCCACCGGTACGAACTCGCAGAGCGACCTGGATTCGATCCAGGGTGAAATCAAGCTGCGTCTGGACGAAATCAACCGCGTCTCGGAACAGACCCAGTTCAACGGCGTGAAGGTCCTGTCGGCCGATGCCGGCAAGCTGACCGTGCAAGTCGGTGCCAACGACGGCGAAACGATCGACATCGACCTGAAGGAAATCAGCGCCAAGACGCTCGGCCTCGACGGCTTCAACGTGAACGGCAAGGGTGCCGCCAACGCCACCGCCAGCGCCACCGACCTGCTGGTCGCGGGCTGGGCCCAGGGCGCAACCACGAACGGAAACACGGTCTACACGAAGGCGCCCAACCAGGCTGCCACGGCCAACGACGTTCTCGGCAAGATGCAGGACAAGGGCACGGTCGCCATCGGCACCGCGACCTACACCTACAGCGCCGCGACCAAGAGCTACTCCACCGTCGACACCGCTCGCACCGGCGCCGCGCTGACCAGCTCTCTGACGCCGCCCGCCGGCCAGTCCATCACCGCGACGGTGACGCTGAACAACAAGTCGATGGACGTCAAGATCGACAGCAACGGTGCACTGACCGACGCCGCCGACGGCTCCGCGCTGTACCTGGACGCCAGCAAGAATCTGACGAAGACCGGCGCCGGCGCTGTCGCCGCTGCGACCGTCTCCTCGCTGACCACGACGGCCACCGGCATGTCCGCCGGCGACACGATCAAGATCGGCGCAACGGGCGCCGTCTACACCGCAACCGCCGCCGCCAACACGGTCAGCGTCGCTGGCGAGCCGATCTCTGCCGCCGCTGTCGCGGCGAAGGTCAACTCGGGTGTTGTGTCCGCGATCGACATCGATGGTGGCGCTGCGACCGTCGTCTACGACGTCGCTGCCGGCGGTGCTGTCACCCAGGCGGCTGCAGCGCAATTCGTCGACATCAGCAACGCGCTCGTCACCAACGCTGTGCAGACCATCACGATGCACAGCAATGGCATCGTGACCGATGCCAACGCGAACACGGTCTACGCCGATTCGGCCAAGGCCGGCAGCCTGACGACCAACGCTGTCAGCAACGCCACGGCAACCGTCGACCCGCTCAAGGCCCTGGACTCCGCCCTGTCGCAGGTCGACAAGCTGCGCTCCTCGCTGGGTGCGGTGCAGAACCGTTTCGACTCGACGATCGCCAACCTCGGCACCACCATCACCAACCTGTCGTCGTCGCGCTCGCGCATCGAAGACGCGGACTACGCGGTGGAAGTGTCGAACATGACGCGCGCCCAGATCCTGCAGCAAGCCGGTACCTCGGTGCTGTCGCAGGCCAACCAGACCACGCAAGGCGTGCTGTCCCTCCTGCGTTGATCAACCCGTAGATAACGAAAGGAATGCCAGGTCCCTCCCGCAAGGGAAGGCCCTGGCGGCGTCAGGCCCGAGGGCCTGCGCTGTGCTGTGCGGCCATGCCTTCGGGCGAGGCCTCACAGCACAGCGAATCCCGCAACCAAGGTGGAAATCATGTCGAACCCGGTGCCAGTCATTCCCGCGAAGGAAAGCCCATGGACGCAGTTGCTCGTCGGCCGCGCCGCGGGCACGTTGGCGGCGGCCCTGGATGCGGCGTCGGAGCCGGTCGAGGAAGCGACCCCGACGCAGATCGAGAGCGCGGTGCGGGAAGTCAACGCCTCGCTCGCCAGCCGCTCGATCAGCCTGCAGTTCGAAGTCGACAAGGACACCGACAAGCTCATCGTCAAGGTGGTCGACCTGAGCAACGGCGAGGTGATCCGCCAGATTCCGAGCGAGGAAGTGATTCGCATCGCGAAGGTCATGGGCAAGGCGCCCGGGATCCTGGTGAGCCAGCAGGCCTGAAGCACCCGGCCCACTCTTCAAACGCAATCAAGGAAACAACAAGATGGCAACGATCAGCAGCCTGGGCGTCGGCTCCAACCTCGACCTGAGCACCCTGCTCAAGCAGCTCCAGACGGCGGAGAGCCAGCCGCTGGTGGCGCTGGAGGCCAAGGCCAAGAGCTACACCAGCAAGCTGTCGGCCTATGGCTCGCTGCAAAGCGCCCTCGGCGTGCTGCAGGGCGCCGCCAAGAAGCTGTCCGATCCGGCGCTGTTCCAGGCCGTCACGGGCACGCCCACCGTGAGCGGCATCCTCTCCGCCTCGTCCACCGACGCCAGTTCGGCGGGCAGCTACAGCATCACCGTCTCGAAGCTGGCGCAGGCGCAGTCGGCCATCACGGCGGGCCAGGCCAGCACCACCACCGCGATCGGCAACGGCAAGATCACGATCGACTTCGGCACCATCACCGGCGGCACGCTGGACGCCGCGACCGGCAAGTACAGCGGCGCCGGTTTCACTCCGGACGCCTCGCGCATCGCGAAACCGATCACCATCGATGCCACCAACAACACGCTGGGCGGCATCCGCGATGCGATCAACGCGGCCGATGCCGGCGTCACGGCCAGCATCGTCAACGACGGCAGCGGCACGCCCAATCGCCTGGTGCTGGTCTCCACGCAGACCGGCGCGGCCTCGAGCATGCGGATCTCGGTCGATGGCGACGCGGCGCTGCAGAACCTGCTGAACAACGACCCGTCCGGCACGCAGAACCTGCAGCAGTCGGTGGCGGCGCAGAACGCCGAACTCACCGTCAACGGCATCGCCATCACGAGCGCCAGCAACACGGTCAAGGAAGCGATCCAGGGCACCACGCTCACGCTGGTGTCGGCCGGCACGACCAGTCTCTCCATGAAGCCCAACACGACCTCGGTGAAGACCGCGATCAACGACTTCGTCAAGGCCTACAACAGCCTGCAGAGCACGGCGACCACCCTGACCGCCTATGACGCCGACACCAAGACCGGTGCGCCGCTGGTCGGCGACTCGACCTTGCGCATGCTCCAGAGCCGCATCCGGCAGGCGCTCACGACGCCGCAGATCGGCGGCCCGAACGAGATGAAGGTGCTGACCGAGATCGGCGTCGGCTTCCAGAAGGACGGCACGCTGGCGGTGGACTCGACCAAGCTCGACAAGGCGCTCGACGCCAACCTGGAAGGCGTTTCGAAGCTCTTCGCCAGCGCCACCGGCAGCACGGCGGGCTACGGCAAGCAGCTCGACGCGCTGGTGGAGGACCTCAATCGCACCGGCGGCTCCCTGAAAGTCGCCACCGACGGCGTGACCTCGACGATCAAGCAACTCGACGAGCAGTACGACGCGATGCAGGTACGGGTGGATGCCACGGTGGATCGCTACCGCAAGCAGTTCAGCCAGCTCGACGTCCTGATCAACAGCATGAACAGCACCATGAGCTACCTCACGAAGCAGTTCGATGCGATGAACGCCAGCAACGGCAATTGATCCAGCCACCCGAAAGCCGCCGATGTACACACCCCACAGTTTCAGGACCGGCGCCGGCGCCTACGCGCGCATCGGCGTCGACACCGGCGCGATGAGCGCTTCGCCGCACCAGCTGATCTGCATGCTGTTCGACGGCGCCAAGTCGTCCATCGGCATGGCCCGGCACCACCTGTCGATCGGCGATATCGGGGCCAGGGGCCAGGCGATCTCGAAGGCGATCGACATCGTCGACAACGGCCTCAAGGCCGTGCTCGACGCCAAGACCGCGGGCCCGGAAGGCGAGGCCCTGGTGGCCAACCTGTCGGCGCTCTACGGCTACATCATCCAGAGGCTTCTCTACGCCAACCTGCGCAACGACGTGCAGGCGCTCGACGAAGCCGATGGCCTTCTCGAAAACATTGCATCGGCCTGGCGCGAGATCGACGCCGGCCCCGCGCGCAGCTGACGCGCCCGATGAGAACCACAGGGGACAAAATGGCAGCCAGGAGTGAAGTCGTGCATTGCTACGGGCAACTCGCCTCGGGCGTTGCACGCATGGCGGAGCTGGCCCGGGCCAGGGAATGGGGCCGGCTTCCCGCGCTGGAAGAGCAGTGCGCGGCGATCGTCGATCGGCTGAAGGTGCTCGCTCCACTGGAGGCGCTCGACCCCAGCCAGTTCGAGCAGACCTGTCGCCTGATCGACCAGATCCGTGCCGACCAGGACGAGGTCTGCGGGCTGGTCAAGCCGCAGATCGAACAGTTGATCGCCCGCATGAGCTTCCTGCAGCAGCAGCGCAGCCTGGGCAAGGCCTACGGGCCGCCGCACTGAGCGGACGCGAGCTGGCCATGAGTGGACTCACCGGACTGATCGATGCGCTGCTGGCCGTCAAGGCTTCGCCGCGGCTGGACGTGCTCGCGATCAAAGGCGAAGCCCAGATCGGCGCGCCCGGCGCGGTGGTGCAGGTGCTGAAGGTCGACAACGATGTGCGCCTGCCCTCGAAGGCCGCGCTCGATCGCCTGCTTCCCGGTGGTTCGCCGAGCCTGCCGCCTGCCCATGCGGCGCAGCAGGCGCCCGAGGCCGAACTGTCGGTGGCGGCGCGCGTCATCAGCGCGGTGCTCGCCGACCTCGAAACGGATGCCGGCCCGGTGCGCGGCACCGCGCCCGCCTGGCCTTCGCAGCAGGCGCCTTCGGCCCCCGCGCTGGCCACCACGCTGTCGCAGACCGTGGCCCACAGCGGCCTGTTCTACGAATCGCATCTGGTCGATTTCGCATCCGGCAGCCGCACGCTGGCGCAGATGCTGGAGGAGCCCCAGGCGCGCTGGGCGACACCGCTGGCCGCCCAGAGAGCGGCCGAGCCGGCGGCCGCCGCGGCGCTTCCGGTGAACCCGGCGGCCGTCTCGACCTTGCCGGTGGCCCCTGCGGTCGCCATGGCGCCCCCCGTGCCGGAGACCGCAGCGCCGGCCGCCGCCGATCCGGCGCAGGGCGCGCCCGCGTCTTCGCCGCGCGCCGCATCGCCGGCCGCCCAGGCCGGCGCGCCGGCGGACGGCGCCGCCCCGCAGGATGCCGACGCCGGTGCATCCGCGGATGCCGCACGTCTGCAGGCCGCTTACGGGCGCAGCGACGCCGCGCGCCCGGCACCGGCACCGGAAGCGGCCGTGTCCGCGCGCCTGGAAGAGGCCGCCCCGGCGCATCACGCCGCCGCGTCCGTGGCCAGGGTCGCCGTGCCGGCTGCCGAAGTGATTCATCCGCAGGCCGTGAGCCTGGTGCATCAGCAGCTGGACCTGCTGGCGACGGCGGTCTTCCGCTGGAACGGCGAGGCCTGGCCGGGCGTGGCGATGAACTGGTCGGTCGAGAAGGAAGCCGCCGAGCCCTCGGGCGAAGCGGCGGTCGAGGATGGCGCGCAGCGCTGGTCAACCACGGTCTCGCTGAACCTGCCGCGGCTTGGCGAGGTCGCCCTCCGCCTGAGCCTCGCGGGCCCTGGCCTGCAGGCGCGGCTGGCGGCCAGCGAGCCGGGCACGGTGACGAGATTGCGCGCCGACGGCCGTGCGCTGGTGCAGCGGCTGGAAGCCGCCGGCCTGCGCGTGCAGGACCTGCAGGTGGCGCCGATGGAGCCGCCAGCGGCCGACCGGCCGGAGGACGCATCGTGAGCACGCCGATGGACGACCGGCCCGTCGCGGTGGCGCTGTCCTATGCCGACAAGACCCGGGCCCCGGTGGTGGTGGCCAAGGGCTATGGCGTGGTGGCCGAGTCGATCATGCGCGAGGCGAGGCAGAACGGGCTCTACGTCCACGCCTCGTCCGGCCTGGTCAAGCTGCTGATGCAGGTCGACCTCGACCAGCAGATCCCGCCGCAGCTTTATGTCGCGGTGGCCGAAGTCATGGCCTGGATCCACGGGCTCGAAAGCCGCGCCGAAGCGCAGGCAGGCTCATCCTGAAAGACCCCGAATCATGGTCGGAAAATGAAATGATACTTTTTGTTTCACTGTCAATGATTATTCATTGAGTTAAGCGGTTCCATACACATTAATACTTTTTGATGCAGTCTGATTTTTAATACTAATTAGTCAAAAAAATTGAACGGAGTCGCCTATTTCTGACGTAACCGATTTGGACTACTTTTCATTGGAGAGCCAGTTCGAATTATGAGTCGACCTCAACGACGTGTCAGATAAGTCTCACTTTCCGCAACGGCGAGGCGAACGGTAACGAAGTTGTTAACAATTGTGTATAGACTGCAAACTAGATTTCGAATGGAGTTCAGAGTGGAAATGGATATCGATGGCGGCGGCAATAGTGGCGACATCTCGAAAGAGATCGGCGACATTAACCTGGCCTATATGCTGCTCGCTCAAAAGCTTGCCAAACAGGATCGGGCTGCGGCCATGTACCGCCTCGGCGTCGGACGTGAATTGGCGGATTTGCTGGCCAACATGTCCTTGACGCAGATTGTCAAATTGGCGACATCCAATTTTCTGCTCTGCAGCTTTCGCCTTGACGATCACCCGATGTTCGCGGTGTTCGGCGAAGGCAAGGACACCTCGCTGCAGCAGGCTCACATGTCGATCCTGATGGCGGCGCGCCAGCTCCAGGCGCGCGAAGCGGATGCGCTGGCATGAGCGCCGCGCCGGGCCGCCCCAAGCAAGCTCGCGCCGCAGTGCGCAGCACGGAGGCTTCCTGATGGCCGCGAAAAGCGTTCTCGGCGAGGTCCGGCAGGTTCAATTGGCGGTTGAATTGATCGAGCTCGGCGCCCGTCTCCAATTCCTCGAAGCAGAAGTCGGATTGAGCCGCGAACGGCTGATCCGCCTTTACAAGGAACTGAAGGGCGTTTCGCCGCCCAAGGGCCTGTTGCCTTTTTCGACCGACTGGTACATGACCTGGCTGGCCAATATCCATTCGTCGATGTTCTACAACATGTACCGCTTCATGCTGCATGAGGCCCGGGAGGGCGAACTGCAGGCATTGATCAAGAGCTACCGCCTTTATTCGGAGCAGATCGAGGCCCACGGCGGGGAAATCGTTCTGGATTTCACGCGCGCCTACACGATGGTCCGGTTTTTCGACAGCGACATGCTGCAATTGAGCACCTGCAGCCGCTGCGGTGGCCATTTTGTCGCCCATGCGCACGACCATAAGCACGGCTATGTGTGCGTGCTGTGCCGTCCCCCTTCGCGGGCCGGCAAGGCGCGCAGTCCGAAGCGCGTCGAGGAACCTGCCGAGAGCCTGCCATCAGCGCAGCCTTCAATTCTCGCCGCGCATTCCGCACTGAACGCGAACGGAGTTCATTGAAAACGGTAATTTTTCATTGATTCAGAGTTTTTATTGATTTGACGCCTGCGGGCAAAAGGGGACGCGCGTGCTCGTGCTGGTTGGATACCTGGTAGTGATAGGGGCCGTTTTCGGCGGCTACGCCCTGATGGGCGGGCATTTCGGCGTCCTGTTCCAGCCCGTCGAACTGCTGATGATCGGCGGCTCCGCGCTGGGCGCCTTCATCGCGGGCAACAACGGCAAGACCATCAAGGCGACGATGAAGGAGCTGCCGCTGCTGCTGCGTTCGTCCAAGCACAACCGGCAGCTCTACATGGACCTGCTCGCCCTGCTGTACGAGTTGCTCGCCAAGGCGCGCAAGGACGGCATGATGAAGCTGGAGTCCGACGTCGAGAACCCGGGCGAGAGCGAGATCTTCGGGCGCTACCCGGTCATCATGGCCGACAGCGAACTGATGGAGTTCCTCTGCGACTACCTGCGCCTGGTCATCAGCGGCAACACCGACCCGTTCGAGATCGAGGCCCTGATGGACCACGAGATCGAGACCATCCGCCATGAGGCCGAGGTCCCCCAGCACAGCCTGGCCGGCGTCGCCGATGCCTTGCCGGCGCTGGGCATCGTGGCGGCGGTGATGGGCGTGGTCCACGCGCTGGCTTCCGCCGACCTGCCGCCTTCGGAGATGGGCGCGCTGATTGCGCATGCGATGGTCGGCACCTTCCTCGGCGTGCTGCTCGCCTACGGCTTCGTGTCGCCGCTGGCCTCGCTGATCGGCCAGAAGGTCGAAGAGGCCATGAAGGTCTACCAGTGTGCCAAGGTCACCCTGCTCGCCAGCCTCAACGGCTATGCGCCGCAGCTCGCGGTGGAGTTCGGCCGCAAGGTGCTGTTCTCCACCGAGCGCCCCTCCTTCACCGAACTGGATGACCATGTTCGGGAAGTCAAGGCACGCTGATCGGCAGGGGGCGCGGACATGAGCGCAGACAAGCAGCACATCATCGTCAAGCGGGTGGTCGCGGGCGGTGGCGCACATCATGGCGGCGGCTGGAAGATCGCCTACGCCGACTTCATGACCGCCATGATGGCGTTCTTCCTCGTCATGTGGCTGCTGGCGATCTCGACGCCGAAGCAGCGTGAAGGCATCGCCGAGCATTTCCGCATGCCGCTCAAGGCCGCGCTCAGCGGCGGCGACAGGAGCAGCCTGAGCACCAGCATGATCCCGGGCGGCGGTGCCGACCCGATCCACAGCGAGGGCGAGGTCCGGCAGGTCAGCCAGAGCGAGGAGGAGGCCGACGCGGAACGCCTGGCCGAGATGAAGAAGCGGCTCGATGCACTGATCGAGAACAGCCCGGTCTTCAAGCAGTTCCGCTCGCAGATCCTGATCGACATCACGACCGAGGGCCTGCGCCTGCAGCTCGTCGACAGCGAGAACCGGCCGATGTTCGACCTCGCCAGCGCCCGGGTGGTGCCGCACATGCGCGCCATCCTGCGCGAGCTCGGGCCCAAGCTCAACGAGCTGCCCAACAAGATCACGCTGTCGGGCCATACCGATGCGTTCGTCTACACCAACGGCGACAAGGCCTACGGCAACTGGGAGCTGTCGGCCGACCGCGCCAACGCCTCGCGGCGCGAGCTGGTGATCGGCGGCATGACCGAGACCAAGGTGCTGCGCGTGGTCGGCCTGTCCGACAGCATGCACCTGGACAACGCCGATCCGCGCAATCCGATCAATCGGCGCATCAGCATCATTCTGCTCAACCGCCAGACGCAGGAGCGGATCGAGCGCGAGAACAGCGGCGACGGGGCGGCCGCGCGGGTGAGCGCCGCGCGGGCCGCCGCGCCGGGCAGCAGCAGCGACCTGAAGCCGGCCGCCTTCAAGCCCCAGGCCCCGACGCAGTAACAGAGACGACAGACCCAGCATCGGCCCCTCGGGGCCGGCATCGGAGCAAACAGATGGACCTCAGCCAGTTTTCCCAAGCATTCTTTGTCGAAGCGATCGAGCTTCTGGCACAGATGGAGCAATTGCTGCTCGAACTCGACGTGGAGTCGCCGGACAGCGAGCAGCTCAACGCGATCTTCCGCGCCGCGCACTCGATCAAGGGCGGCGCCGCCACATTCGGCTTCACCGCGCTGACCGAGACGACGCACCTGCTCGAGACACTTTTGGACCGGGCACGCCATGGCCAGCTGCGCCTGAGCGGGCCGATGATCGATGCCTTTTTGGAAACGAAGGACGCCTTGCAAGAACAAGTCACTGCCTACCAGGCGAACAAAGAGCCTGAAGCCGCCCGCGTCGCGCACATCTGCGCCGTGCTCCAGCAACTGGCGATGGAGAACAGCGCCGGTGGCGCGCCTGCGCCCGCGCCCGCCGCGGCACCCGTGGCGGCGGCCGCACCGGCAGCCGCGCCATCGGGGTCCGGCGCGCTGCGCATCCGCTTCGCCCGCCTGTCGGACACCGAATGCGATCTGCTGGCCGACGAACTGGCCAACCTGGGCCGGCTGGTCTCGCGCACGCGCAGCAACGACCAACTGACCGTGATGCTGGAGACCACCTGCAATCCGGAGGACATCGTCGCCGTCTGCTGCTTCGTGATCGACGAATCGCAGATCGACATCACGCGCGATGCAGCCGAGGAGCCGGCGATGCAGGCGCAAGTGCAGGCCGCGCCGCCGGCAGCCGCGCCCGCGCCGCCCGCCGCCGAGCCCGGCGCCAAGGCGCAGGCCGCCGCCTCGCCCGCCGCTGCCAAGGAGTCGAGCTCGATCCGCGTCGATGTCGAGAAGGTCGACCAGCTCATCAACCTGGTGGGCGAACTGGTCATCACGCAGTCGATGCTCACGCAGGCCGCCACCATGCTCGACCCGGTCGTCTACGAGCGCTTCCTGAGCGGCCTCGGCCATCTGGAGCGCAATGCGCGCGACATGCAGGAGTCCGTGATGTCGATCCGCATGATGCCGATGGACTACGTCTTCAGCCGCTTCCCGCGCGTCATCCGCGACGTCAGCGCCAAGCTCGGCAAGCAGGTCCGCCTCGACACCTACGGCAAGGAGACCGAGCTCGACAAGGGCCTGATCGAGCGCATCGTCGATCCGCTCACGCACCTGGTGCGCAACAGTCTCGACCACGGCATCGAGACGCCCGACATCCGCCTGGCCAAGGGCAAGGACGCCACCGGCCAGCTGCTGCTGTCGGCGCAGCACCACGGCGGCAACATCGTGATCGAGGTCAGCGACGACGGCGCCGGCCTGAACCGCGAGAAGATCCTGGCCAAGGCCATGCAACAGGGCCTGCCGGTGAGCGAGACCATGCCCGACGAGGAAGTCTGGCAGCTGATCTTCGCGCCGGGGTTCTCGACCGCCGAGCAGGTGACCGACATTTCCGGCCGCGGCGTCGGCATGGACGTGGTCAAGCGCAACATCCAGGAGATGGGCGGCCATGTCGAGATCCAGTCGCGCGGCGGCCACGGCACCACCACCCGCATCGTTCTGCCGCTGACGCTGGCGATCCTGAACGGGATGTCGGTCAAGGTCGGGGCGGAGGCCTACATCCTGCCGCTGAGCTACGTGATCGAGTCGCTGCAGCCGCTCGCCGACCACCTGCATTCGATCACCAGCGACGGGCATGTGATCAAGGTGCGCGGCGAGTACCTGCCGCTGATCGAGCTGCACCGCGTCTTCGACGTCGCGGGGGCCCAGGTGAACCCGACCCAGGGCATCCTGGTGATCGTGCAGGCCGACGACGCGCGCTTCGCGCTGCTGGTCGACGAACTGCTGGGGCAGCACCAGGTGGTGGTGAAGAACCTCGAGACCAACTACCGCAAGGTGCCCGGCATCTCGGCGGCGACGATCCTGGGCGACGGCAGCGTGGCTTTCATCATCGACGTCGGCGCCATGCCGCGCATCCAGCGTGCACAGGCGGCGAGCGCCGCCGCGCTGGCCGGCGCCGCCAGGCCGCAGGCGATCGCGGCCTGACGCTCTTTCATGCAATGCCCCGGACGTCCCGACCAGGGCCTGTGTGAGCAGGCCCCAGAGGGATGCTTGACCCAAGCTTCAGACGGAGACGCTTGCAATGCGCTTTGATTTTTTCAAACTGTCGGGCTCGGCCCCGGCCCCGGCCACGGGCGGCGAGGGCGCCGCCGACCGCCTCGCCGCTGCGCGCGATGCGGGTGAACAGGACGAAGACCCGCTGGAGCCGCGCGAGGCCAGCGGCTATGTGCGCTACGCCGTGCAACTGGACGCGCAACAGCGGGTCAAGGGCTATCGCATGGCCTGGCTCCCGGCGCCCGGGGGAGGGGCGACGCCGGACGCCTCGAGCCAGTTCCATGCGCTGCTCGACAACATCTGCAGGCACCTCAACCCGACGCGCAGCGGCTGGCGGCTTGGCCGCCAGGTGATCTTTCTCGATGTCACGGTCGACGCCCTGTTCCTGACCGAGCTCCAGTCGCTGCCGCCCGAGAACGTGGTCCTGTGCATGGGGATCGACGACCTGCTGGACGCCGACACGCGTTCGATGCTGCTGTTCCTGCGCGAACAGGGCTTCGGCTTCATGCTGCGCGACGCGCAAGTGCTGCCGAGCGACCCCGAGCTGCGCGAGATCATCACCCACGTCGACGTCGGAAATGGGGACCCCGACCGCGTGGCGCGCATCCGAAGCGCGGAGCAGCCGGGACGCGCGCCGCTGCAACTGATCGCCTCGCGGATCGACGACTGGCAACAAGCCGAGTCCTGCGCCGAGCGCCGCGTGGACGTGTTCGTCGACGGCTCGCTGGCGCATCCGCTGGTGAAGGAGGGCGGCGACGCCCTGCAGCCCGAGTCGGTGCTGATCGTGCGCCTGATGCACATGATCCAGCGCAACGAGAACCTGCGCGCCATCGAATCGGCCCTCAAGCGCGACGCCGCGCTCACTTACAGGCTGCTGCGTCACATCAACTCTCCGGCCATCGGCGCCGGCGTCGAGATCCATTCGCTGCGCCACGCGGTGGCGATGCTCGGCTACGCGCCGCTGTTGCGCTGGCTGTCGCTGCTGCTGGCGACGAGCAACAAGTCGAGCTCGCCCTTCATGACCAAGAAGGCGATCACGCGCGGGCGCTTCGTCGAGCTGATGGGCCAGCGGATGCTGCCGGCCGGCGAGGCCGACAACCTGTTCGTGGTCGGCATGTTCTCGCTGATCGACCAGCTGCTCGGAATCTCCATGGAGCAGGTGCTGGCGAAGGTGCAGCTCGCGGAGTCGGTGCAGCAGGCGATCCTGGAGCGCAAGGGCGTCTATGCACCCTTCCTCGCGCTGGCCGAAGCCTGCGAGGGCGACGGCGCCCAGGCGGCGCGCCTTTCCGAGGCGCTCTTCGTGAGCTCCGGTCAGGTCAATGCGGCGCACCTCGCGGCGCTGGTCTGGTCGCAAGAGGTGAACGCGCACGAGGCGGCAGGATGAACCTGTCGCGCGAGTTGCAAGGTATTTGTCCCCTTGATCGATCCATTGGAAAAGAGGCCCGCTATGTACATTGAAGCGCATGCACCGACGCCGGCCGTGAACACCGAATTCCTATTTACCGACAGCGACTTCTCCAAGGTCCGGACGCTGATCCATCGGCGGGCCGGCATCGCCCTGGGCGAGCAGAAGCGACAGATGGTCTACAGCCGCCTGTCGCGCCGGCTGCGCGAGCTGCGGCTGCCGGAGTTCTCCTCCTACCTCGAGTTGCTGGAGTCGCGCCAGGACGGCGACGAATGGCAGTCGTTCATCAACTCGCTGACCACCAACCTGACCTCCTTCTTCCGCGAGGCCCATCATTTTCCGGTGCTGGCCGAGCACGTGCGCAAGGCCAGGGAGCCGGTGACGATCTGGTGTTCGGCGGCCTCGACCGGCGAGGAGCCCTATTCGATCGCGATCACGCTGATCGAGGCGCTCGGCGACAAGGCCAACGCGGCACGCGTGATCTCGACCGACATCGACACCGCGGTGCTGGCCAAGGCCCAGGCCGGTGTCTTCACCGCCGAGCAGGTGAGCCGATTGTCGCCCGAGCGGCTGCGCCGCTTCTTCAGCAAGGGCACCGGCACCAATGCCGGCAAGGTCCGCATCCGGCCCGAGGTCGCGCAGCTGGTGAAGTTCTCGCGCCTGAACCTGCTCGACCCTTCGTGGTCGGTGAAGGAGCCGGTGGACGCGATCTTCTGCCGCAACGTGATGATCTATTTCGACAAGCCGACGCAGAAGAAGGTGCTCGACCGCTTCGCGCCGCTGCTGAAGACCAACGGACTCCTGTTTGCCGGCCATTCGGAGAACGCCTCGCTGGTCAACCAGAGCTTCAAGTCGCTCGGCCACACGGTGTACGAGCTGGCGCGGGTGAAAGCCAAGGCGGGCGTTGCATGAGCGCAGGAGTGCCGGGTTCGCTGGCGAACCACCACTACTTTGACCGCGATGTCGGCAGCATGGCGGTCAAGCTGCTGCCGTCGGAATACTTCGTGACCACCACCGACACGGTGCTGACCACGGTGCTGGGCTCCTGCGTCGCGGCCTGCATCCTCGACATCGACAACGGTGTCGCGGGCATGAACCACTTCATGTTGCCGGAGGAGGGCGACGCGGTCCCGCGCGACGCCGTCGAGTCGATGCGCTACGGCGCCTACGCGATGGACGTGCTGATCCGCGAGCTGATCCGCTCCGGCGCGCGGCGCGATCGGTTGCAGGCCAAGGTGTTCGGCGGCGCCGCGGTGCTGGCGAACATGACCACGCTCAACATCGGCGACCGCAACGCCGACTTCGTCCTGCGCTACCTGAAGGCCGAACGCATCAGCATCGCCGCGCAGGACCTGCGCGGCCAGCACGCGCGACGCGTGTGCTTCATGCCCGCGAGCGGGAAGGCGGTGGTGCGCAAGCTGCGGGCTCAGAACGACGTGCAGGCGATCCAGCGCGAGGAGGGCGAACTGCTGCGCAAGCTGTCCGTCCAGCGCCCGGCGATCGGGCTGCGCAAATTCAACTGCGCCGGCGCCGAGGCGACGCCGGGGGCACGAACCAAGGGACTCTGGTGAGCGCGAACAAGATCAAGGTGCTGTGCATTGACGATTCGGCGTTGATACGCAGCGTGATGACCGAAATCATCAACAGCCAGCCTGACATGACGGTCGTCGGCACCGCGGCCGATCCGCTGGTGGGCCGGGACCTCATCAAGGTCACCAACCCGGACGTGCTCACGCTCGACGTCGAGATGCCGCGCATGGACGGCCTCGAGTTCCTCGAGAAGCTGATGCGGCTGCGGCCGATGCCGGTGGTCATGGTGTCGTCGCTGACCGAGCGCGGCTCGGAAATCGCTTTGCGCGCGCTGGAGCTCGGCGCCATCGACTTCGTGACCAAGCCGCGTCTGGGCGTGCGCGACGGCCTGCTCAGCTACACCGAGCTGATCGCGGGCAAGATCCGCACGGCCGCCAGCGCCCGGCTGCTGCCTTCGCGGCATGCCGCCTCGGCGCGCACCGCGGCCGACGGCGCGCCCGAGGCGTTGTTGCGCAGTCCGCTGCTGAGCACCGAGAAGCTGATCATCATCGGGGCCTCCACGGGCGGCACCGAGGCGATCCGCGAGGTGCTGCAGCCGCTGCCGCCGGACTCGCCGGCGATCCTCATCGCGCAGCACATGCCTTCGGGCTTCACGCGCTCGTTCGCGCAGCGGCTCGACGGCCTGTGCCGGATCACGGTCAAGGAAGCGGAGCACGGCGAGCGCGTGCTGCCGGGCTATGCCTACATCGCGCCGGGCGGGTTTCACCTCTCGCTCGGCCGCAGCGGCGCCAACTACGTGGCGCACCTGGACCAGGAGCCGCCGGTGAATCGTCATCGCCCCTCGATCGACGTGCTGTTCGATTCGGCGGCCAGGCACGCCGGCAAGAACGCGATCGGGATGATCCTCACGGGCATGGGCAAGGACGGCGCCGAGGGACTGCTGCGCATGAAGCGCGCTGGCGCCCACACCTTCGCCCAGGACGAGGCGAGCTGCGTGGTCTTCGGCATGCCCAAGGAAGCGATCGCGCTCGGCGCCGCCGACGAGGTGGCCCCGCTGGGAGAGATGGCGCGCCGCGTTTTGGCGCACCTGCGCACCTTTGGCGCGCGCACGAATCGGGTTTGAAAACGAACTGTTGGAGTGGAGAGAAAAGTGATTGACAAGAGCATCAAGATCCTGGTCGTGGACGACTTCCCGACCATGCGGCGCATCGTGCGCAACCTGTTGAAGGAGCTCGAGTTCCTCAACGTCGACGAAGCCGAGGACGGCGCTGCCGGCATCGAGAAGCTGCGCGGCGGCAATTTCGGCTTCGTGGTCTCGGACTGGAACATGCCCAACATGGACGGCCTGACCATGCTCCAGACCATCCGCGCCGACCCCGAACTCAGCAAGCTGCCGGTGCTGATGGTCACGGCCGAAGCCAAGAAGGAGAACATCGTCGCAGCGGCCCAGGCCGGCGCGAACGGCTATGTGGTCAAGCCTTTCACGGCCGCCACGCTCGAAGAGAAGATCACCAAGATCTTCGAGAAACTCAACAAGGGTTGACCACCATGAGCACGAACGCGATCGACGCCGAACAGGGGAACACCGCCGAAGAGTTGCTGGGCCGCATCGGACAGTTGACGCGTCAGTTGCGCGAAGGCCTGCGCGAACTGGGGCTCGACAAGGAGGTGGCCAAGGCGGCCCAGGCGATCCCCGATGCGCGCGACCGGCTGGCCTATGTGGCCGCGACCACCGAACGGGCGGCGCACCGCGCGCTCAACGCCATCGACGTCGCGCAGCCGCTGCAGGAAGGACTGGCCACCGAGGCCAAGGGCCTGAGCAAGCGCTGGGACGAATGGTTCGCCAATCCGATTGAGCTCGACCATGCGCGCGAACTCGTGATGGACACGCGGGGCTACCTGGCGGATGTGCCGCAGAAGACCAACGCGATCAACACGCAGCTCATGGAGATCCTGATGGCGCAGGACTTCCAGGACCTGACCGGCCAGGTCATCAAGAAGATGATGGAAGTGGTCAACGACATGGAGACCGAGCTGCTCCAGGTGCTGATCGACAACACACCGCTCGAGAAGCGGCAGGAAATCGTCCACAACAGCCTGCAGAACGGCCCGCAGATCGTGGCCGGCAACCCCGATGCGGTGGCCGACCAGTCGCAGGTCGACGACTTGCTGGAAAGCCTCGGCTTCTGAGTCTCTGATTCAGCGAGAAGGAGGGCGTTAGCGCTCTTGATCGGGCGATTGTTCCGGCCCTTCGAATCGAATAATCAGTCATGTGCAGGCGTTCCTCGCCTGCTGCTCCAGGAGCATGAATGGCTGAGGAAAGCGATCTCGAAAAAACGGAACCGGCCTCCGAGCGGCGCCTCGAAAAGGCGCGCGAAGAAGGCAATGTGGCCCGCTCCCGCGAGCTGACCACGCTGGTGATGCTGGCGACCGCCATCGGCGGCCTCTGGTTCACCGCCGAGTCGCTCGGCGGCACCCTGAGCGCCGCCATGCGCCGCGGCCTGCAGTTCGAGCGCGGCATCGCCTACGAACCCACGCAGATGCTGGCGCGCACCGCCTGGATGGGCATGCAGACCCTGATGGCGCTCGCACCCCTGTTCGCGATGATGGTGGTGGCCGCCGTGGTGGCGCCGATGATGCTCGGCGGCTGGCTGCTGTCGGGCAAGGCGGTCTCGCCCAATTTCGGCAAGCTCGACCCGCTGGCCGGCATCGGGCGCATGTTCTCGTCCCAGTCGCTGGCCGAACTCTTCAAGGCGCTGGCCAAGTCGCTCCTGATCGGCGGCGTCGCCTACCTGGTGATCATGGACGAGCTCGAGGCGGCCATGGCGCTGCTGGGCCAGCCCGAATCGACCGCCTTCCCGCACGCCATCATGCTGGTGGCGCGCAGCTGCGCCCTGATCGCCTCCGCGCTGCTGCTGGTGGCGCTGGTCGACGTGCCCTGGCAGCTCTGGACCTACTACAAGAAGCTGCGCATGTCGCGCGAGGACGTGCGCCAGGAGCACAAGGAAAGCGAAGGCGATCCGCACATCAAGGCGCAGATCCGCCGCCAGCAACAGGCCATCGCCAAGCGCCGGATGATGTCCGAAGTGCCCAAGGCCGACATCGTGGTCACCAACCCGACGCACTTCGCGGTCGCGCTCAAGTACGTCGACGGCGACATGCGCGCGCCGCGCGTGGTGGCCAAGGGCACCGACCTGATCGCGCAGCGCATCCGCGAGATCGCGGTCGCCAACAAGGTCGCGATCCTCGAGGCGCCGCCGCTCACGCGGGCGCTCTACAAGCACACGCGCCTCGGCGACGAGATTCCCGCGGGCCTCTACACCGCGGTGGCCGAGGTGCTGGCCTGGGTCTACCAGCTCAAGCGCTGGAAGACCGAAGGCGGCGAGGCGCCGCGCACGCCGACCGACGTCGCTGTTCCCGAAGAACTCCAATACACGGTGCCGACATGAACGCCATGACCAACCTGATGCGTCTGCCGACGCAGTTCTTCTCCGGCAGCCAGTTCAAGGGACTGGCCGGCCCGATCCTCATCATCATGATCCTGAGCATGATGGTGCTGCCGCTGCCGCCCTTCCTGCTCGACCTGCTGTTCACCTTCAACATCGCGCTGTCGGTGATGGTGCTGCTGGTCAGCATGTACACCATGAAGGCGCTGGACTTCGCCGCCTTCCCCGCGGTGCTGCTGTTCTCCACCCTGCTGCGGCTGTCGCTCAACGTGGCCTCCACCCGCGTGGTGCTGCTGCACGGCCACACCGGGCCCGATGCGGCGGGCAAGGTGATCGAGGCCTTCGGCCACTTCCTGGTCGGCGGCAACTTCGCGGTCGGCGTGATGGTGTTCATCATCCTGGTGCTGATCAACTTCATGGTGATCACCAAGGGCGCGGGCCGCATCGCCGAGGTCGGCGCGCGCTTCATGCTCGACGCCATGCCCGGCAAGCAGATGGCGATCGACGCCGACCTCAACGCCGGCCTGATCGGCGAGGACGTCGCCCGCAAGCGCCGCACCGAAGTCGCGCAGGAGGCCGACTTCTACGGCTCGATGGACGGTGCCAGCAAGTTCGTGCGCGGCGACGCCGTGGCGGGCCTCTTGATCATGGTCATCAACATCATCGGCGGCCTGGTGGTCGGGGTGGTGCAGCACGGACTGGACTTTTCGACCGCCGGCAAGACCTACACGCTGCTGGCGATCGGCGACGGCCTGGTGGCACAGATCCCGGCGCTCGTGATCTCGACCGCGGCCGGCGTGATCGTCTCGCGCGTGACCACCGACGAGGACGTCGGCAGCCAGCTCACGGGCCAGCTGTTCTCCAACCCGCAGGTTCTGTTCCTGACGGCCGCGATCATCGGCCTGATGGGCATGATCCCGGGCATGCCGAACCTGGCCTTCCTGCTGATCGCGGGCGGCCTGGCCTGGCTGGGTCACGGGCTTCTCAAGCGCAAGCCGAAGCAGGAGGCGGCGCAAGCGGCCGCCGCGCAGGCCGCGCTGCCCCCGGCGGCCGAGACCGCCGAGGCCAGCTGGGACGACATCTCGCTGGTCGATCCGCTCGGCATGGAGGTCGGCTACCGGCTGATCCCGCTGGTGGACCAGTCGCAGCAGGGCGAACTGCTGGGCCGCATCAAGAGCATCCGCAAGAAGATCGCGCAGGAGATCGGCTTCCTGGTCCCGGTGGTGCACATCCGCGACAACCTCGAGATCAAGCCGAACACCTACGTGATCAGCCTGAAGGGCGTCGAGATCGGACGCGGCGAGGCCTTTCCGAACCAGTGGATGGCGATCAACCCGGGCCAGGTCACGGGCAGCCTGCCCGGCACGCTGACGCAGGACCCGGCCTTCGGCCTGCCGGCGGTGTGGATCGACGGCAACCTGCGCCAGCAGGCGCAGATCCACGGCTACACCGTGGTCGACGCCTGCACCGTGATGGCCACCCACCTGAATCACCTGATCCAGACCCATGCCGCCGAGCTGCTGGGCCGCCAGGAAGTGCAGCAGCTGCTGGACCAGATCGCCAAGACCGCGCCGAAGCTGACCGAGGACCTGGTGCCGAAGGTCATCACGCTGAGCACGCTGCACAAGGTGCTGCAGAACCTGCTCGAGGAAGAAGTGCCGATCCGCGACATGCGCACCATCCTCGACGTCATGGCCGAGCATGCGCCGACCGTGAAGGACGCGACCGAGCTGACGACGCTGGTCCGGCTGGCGCTCGGCCGCGCGATCACGCAACAGCTTTTCCCCGGCGATACCGAACTGCAGGTGATCGGCCTGGACGGCTCGCTCGACAGCGTGCTGCAGCAGGCCATGACCAGCAGCAGCGGCATCGAGCCCGGCCTGGCCGACAACCTGCTTCGCCAGACCCAGGCCGCCATCGTGCGGCAGGAGCAGATGGGCCTGGCGCCGGTGCTGGTCGTGCAGCACGCGCTGCGCGTGCTGCTCTCGCGCTTCCTGCGCCGCAGCCTGCCCCAGTTGAAGGTGCTCTCCCACGCGGAGATCCCTGACTCTCGCAACATCAAGATCACCGCCACCATCGGAGGAAGAGTTTGAGCATTTCTACAGACGTGCGGGCCACGGCCCGCAAATTCGTCGCCGCCACCAGCCGCGAGGCCCTGCGGCTCGTGCGCGAGGCGCTCGGCGCCGAAGCCATCGTGCTGAACCATCGCGTGATTCCCGAGGGCGTCGAGATCGTCGCCATGGCCGAGGGCGACGTGACGCAGGCGGTGGCGAGCGCCGCGCCGCTGGTGGCCGCCAAGGCGCCGGCGCCGGTTGCTGCACTGGCCCCGGCCGTGCCGGCGATGCCGACGCCTGTCGCAATGCCGGCCCCGGCCCCGATGCCGGCGGTCGCGGCACCCGCGGCCCCGACCGACGTCGTCCTGAACGAACTCCACTCGATGCGCGGCATGCTCGAGGAGCAGCTCGCCAGCGTGGTGTGGAACGACCGCCAGCGCCAGGACCCGGTGCGCGGCCGCCTGCTGCGCACCCTGCTCGGCGCCGGCTTCAGCGCCCGCCTGTCGAAGGCCATGCTGGAGAAACTGCCGATCGGCCAGACCTATGCGCAGGGCATGGCCTTCGCGCGGGCCGAGCTGATCCGCGCGGTGCCGGTGTACGAGGACGAGGACGCGCTGCTCGCGCAAGGCGGCGTCTACGCGCTGATGGGCCCGACCGGCGTCGGCAAGACCACCACCACCGCCAAGCTGGCGGCGCGCTGCGTGATGCGCTTCGGCGCCGACAAGCTGGCGCTGGTGACCACCGACAGCTACCGGATCGGCGCCTACGAGCAGTTGCGCATCTACGGCCAGATCCTCGACGTGCCGGTGTTCGCGGTCAAGGATGCGGCCGACCTGCACCTGGTGCTGCAGGACCTGCGCGACAAGCACATGGTGCTGATCGACACGGTCGGCATGAGCCAGCGCGACCGCTCGGTGTCGGACCAGATCGCGATGCTGTGCAACAGCCACCGTCCGGTCAAGCGGCTGCTGCTGCTCAACGCGACCAGCCACGGCGACACGCTCAACGAAGTCGTGCACGCCTATCGCAACGGCGGCGGCGGCAACGACCTGGCGGGCTGCATCTTCACCAAGGTCGACGAGGCCACGCATCCGGGCGCGCTGATCGACACCGTGATCCGCCACCGGCTGCCGGTGCACTACATCTCGAGCGGCCAGAAGGTGCCGGAGAACCTGATGCTCGCCGACCGCTCGCAACTGGTCGACAGCGTGTTCCAGCCGCGCCGCCACAACCCGCTGTTCGTGCCGGCCGAGGCCGACATGCAGGATGAGCCCGCGGGCGCGGCGCCACAGGCCCTGGTCGTGCAGGCGCAGGCCGAGGCCGACCGGCTGCGGCTGCAGTACCAGAACCTGATCCGAGCCATGGCGCACGACGCCCAGGAGCTCGCGACCGCCGCCGGCGCGCTGGCCGGGGCGCAGATCGGCTTCGAGAGCGCGCGCCGCCTGTGGCGCAACGCGGGCGACGAGGCGATCGGCCACAAGTCGGTGCTGGACGACCTGCTGGTGCAGGCGCGCAGCGAGGTCGTGGCCGGCTGCGACACCCATGTGCTGGCCCTGTCGGGCCAAGTCGGTCTGCGCTCGAACGAAGGTGGCGACGCCTACGAATGCCAGAGCAGCCTGCTGCTGTCCGATCGCAGCGGCCTGCCGCTCGCGGCACCCAACCAGTGGCTGTCGACCGCGGCGGTGCGCGGCGGCCCCGACGCCAGGCGCAAGCCGGGGCTGCGGCAGGTCCAGTGGCTGCGCCAGCAGTCCCTCGGCCGCACGCTGGTGCACGTGCTGCCCCGGTTGCCGGGCGTCGAATCGATGGCCGAATGGCAAGGCCAGGCACAGCGATGGCTGGCGCGCGCGCCGGGCTCGACCGCAGTGATCGACCCCGTCTCCGAGGCGTCGAGCACGCTGGCGCGGCTGCGTGTCGAATTTGGCGAAGCGCGGGCGGTCGTGTTCCGCGGCAAGCCCGCGCTGCAGTGCGAGGCCCATGCCGAGGTGCTGCTTCGCCTGGGCCCGACGGCGGCCGTCGACAAGGATGCGCTGCCGGTGCTGCGCTGCGTGGTCACGCGCGTGCTGGACGAACGCGGCCAGAAGATCCTGGCCCAGGGCTACTTGCTATCGAACATCGGCGGCGAGGTGCCGGCGCGCCAGCTGGCCCAATGGCAGGCCTGGGCGGCCGACGCCGACCCCTGTTTCCGCCTCATCCGGCAGGGCGTGCAGCTGGTGGGCGGCATGGGCGAGCTGGGCGACCCGGACATGATGAAGCGCCTGCTGATCGCCGGCCAGGTGACGACCACGGTCTGGCGCCTTCTGCATGCAAAGGGCGAATGGGCCGACCGCACCCGCATGCTGCTGAACCAGCTCACCGGGCGGCCGGCGCGATCGAGCCGGCCGCTGTCGGGCAATGCGCTGTATGTCGGCGTCGGCAAGCTCTTCATGCTGCTCGAGGCGCTCGGCACCGAGTCCACCGCGCCGACGCAGCAGCCCAGGGCGCTCGCGCAGCACGGTTGAGGAGCAAGACATGACCAAGCTGGTTGCAGATCAGGCAGACGGGTTGCGGCGCCTGCTGGCGCACACGCCCACGCGCGTCATCGCCGTCGCGGGCATGGGGCCCGGCGAGTGCGCCGCCGCGGCCACCATGAACCTCGGCGCGGCCCTGGTCCACCAGGGCAAGGACGTGCTGGTGCTCGACGAGTACGGCGGCACGGCGGCGGCGATCTGCGCCGCCTGGGCCATCGATCCGCTCGGCGACCTGGCCGACGTGGCCGACCGCCGGCTGGCCTGCGAGGGCGCAGTCGCGCGTGCCGACTGCGGCGTCGGCGTGCTGCCGGCGCCGCTCGGCGATCGGCACGCGGAGATCGACCCGCGCCTGTTGTGCCGCGGCGGCGTGGTGCTGGTCGCAGCGCAGATCGACGCCGAGGGCCGGCTGTCGGCATTGGCCCGGCTGGCCGACGAACTGCTGCTGGTGCTGCAGCCGAGCGCCGCATCCATCACCTCGGCCTACGCGGGCATCAAGCGCCTGCACTACGCGCATGGGTTAAAGCAGCTGCGCTTCCTCGTCGATGGCGTCGCCGGCGCCGAAGAGGCGCAGCGGATCACCACCAATCTGGCCAACACCGGCAGCCGCTACCTCGCGGTATCGCTGGAGGCGGCCGGCTGGGTGCGGGCCGATCCGCACCTGGCGGACGCGCGGCGGCTGCGGCAGACCGTGGTGGAGGCCTTTCCGGCCAGCCCGGCGGCGGTGGACTTCCGCCGCATCGCGGTCGACATGGGCGGCTGGCCCTGGCGGCCCGCTGCGCCCGGCGGGCGGGCGGTCGCGGTCCCGCCGCAGGGCCCGCGCGTCGACCCGCCATGGGTGAGGGCGACGCCGGCGCAGAGCGCGGCCGTGGCCTGAGCACGATGAACCGAACAACGCACATGCAACAAAGGACCGGACGTGTACACCGCACAGGGCACCATTGAGAAGTCCCACCTGCTGGAGCAGCATCAGCCGCTGGTGCGCCGCATCGCGCTGCAGATGATCGCCAAGCTGCCCGCGAGCGTCGAGCTCGACGACCTGATCCAGGCCGGCATGCTGGGCCTGCTGGACGCATCGAGCCGCTACCAGGACAACAAGGGCGCGCAGTTCGAGACCTTCGTCAGCCAGCGCATCCGCGGCGCGATGCTCGACGAGCTGCGCGCCAGCGACTGGGGCTCGCGCGGCCTGCGCCAGTCGGCGCGTGGGGTCGAGAAGGCGATCCACGCGCTCGAGCACCGGCTCGGCCGCTCCCCCACCGAGGGCGAGATCGCGAAGGAGCTCAAGATCGACCTGGAGGCCTACCAGTCGCTGCTGCAGGAGATCCAGGGCTGCCAACTGGTCTACGTCGAGGATTTCGCGAAGGGCGAATCGGAGAACCCCTTTCTCGACCTGCATGCGCAGGAGGCGCGCAAGGGGCAGGGCGCAAACGACGACCCGCTGGCGCAGCTGCTCGAGAGCGGCCTGCGCCATCAGCTGATCGACGCGATCACGGCGTTGCCGGAGCGCGACCAGCTGCTGCTGAACCTCTACTACGAGGAAGAGCTGAACCTGCGCGAGATCGGCGCCATTCTCGAAGTGAGCCAGAGCCGGGTCTGCCAGCTGCACAGCCAGGCGATCAGCCGGCTGCGGGCGCGCCTGAAGGACCTGCTGTAGGGCCGGGCGCGGCCCTCGCTTCGGCCTCGTCTATCATCTCGCGCGGAGCGGCGGCGCAACACGCACAGGAGAGCACGAGATGAGAAGAGTCACGTTGGCCAGGTCGGCGACCCTCGCGCTGGGCGCGTTCTGCGTCGCGGGCCTCGCCAGCGCGCAGTCGAGCACCGGGCAGGGCCCGGTCACCGGCAGCAGCGTCACGCTGTTCGGCGTCGCCGATGCGGTGCTCGGCTACGGCAGCGGCAGCATCTCGCACCGCAGCTCTCTGTACAGCAGCGGCAATTCGGCCTCGCGGATCGGTGTCCGCGGCATCGAGGACCTGGGTGGCGGCCTGGGGGCGGGCTTCTGGCTCGAATCCGGCGTCGCCATCGATACCGGCACCGGGGTCGCCGGCAACACCAACAACCAGCCGAGCGGCGCCACATCGGCCGACGCCTTGCTTTTCAACCGCCGCGCCACGGTCAGCCTGATCGACCTCTGGGGCGAGCTGCGGTTGGGCCGCGACTTCGCGGCGCACTACCGCAACCGCACCGACGTCGACCCGTTCGACAACAACGGCGTCGGCACCATCCAGCCGCAGGTCGGATCGATCGCCGGCCCGACCTCCACGCGGGTCTCGAACATGGTCGGCTACTACCTGCCTCCGGGCCTGGGCGGCTTCTTCGGCGAGGTGCAGTACTTCATGGGCGACAACGACTCGCACTTGCCGACCTCGGACGATGGCACCGGCTACAGCGGCCGCATCGGCTGGGGGGCGGGTCCGTTCTCGATCGCCGTCGCGAAGGGCCGCACCGACTACCTGCGCACGCCGACCAATGGCAACATCACCGTGGCCAATGTCGGCGCGACCTACGATTTCAAGCTCGTCGAGGTCTCGGCCGGCTACTACCGCGACAAGGTCGACAGCTTCGTGCCGGTCACGGCCACGGGCTATGTCCTCGGCATGATCGTGCCGGTCGGCGGCAACCAGATCAAGTTTGCGTGGTCGCGCTACGGCACCGACGCCGAGGGCGACCCGGCGGCGATGAAGCTGTCGCTGGGCTACGTGTACAGCTTCTCGAAGCGCACGGTGGCCTACGCCACCTACTCGCACGTCAACAACAGCGGCGGCTCGGCGGTGGGACTGAACGGCGCCGTCACCGAACCCAACCGCAGCGCGAACGGCTACGACTTGGGGCTGCGCCACAGTTTCTGATCGGCGGGGGCCCGCATCAGTGCGGCGATCTGCCGGTCGTGCAGGCGCGACAGCACAAGCAGGGCCGCCACGGCGCCGACCAGCGCCATGAACATGTCCGACTGCGTGTCCCACGGATCGCCCTGAGTGCCGAGGAATTCGTCGGCACCCTGGCCCATCGCGAGCGCGGCGGCCCATTCGATCAGCTCGTAGCTCGCGCTGATGGCCAACACGATGCAGACCACCACGAAGGCCAGCATCCTGCGGCCCCGCACATGCTGGCCTCGAATCAGGATCTCGCGCGCGATCAGCGCCGGCACGAAGCCCTGCATGAAATGGCCGATCTTGTCGTAGGGATTGCGGCCCAGATGCATCAGGTCCTGCAGCCAGAAGCCGAGCGGCACCCGCGCATAGCTGTAGGCGCCGCCGAGCATCAGCACGCAGCAGTGCACGAAGATCAGCGCGTAGAGCAGGGTGGTGAGCGGGAAGCGGCCGTAGGTGGCCCACAAGAGCGGCAGCGCGACCAGCACCGGCGCCACTTCCATCCACCAGGTCGCGCGGTCGTGCGGATGCAGGCCCGAGAGGACGAGCAGGGCGATGAGCGCGGCCGAGGCCAGGAGCAGGGCGGGGGTGCGGTGGGTGGGCATGGGTGGGGTCTCAGTCATGGTTCAGGGCTGATCGCGCCTCGCACGTCGCGCGGTCTTCCTTGACGGCAGGTGCAGCGCGACTTCTTGCGCCACCGAGGCAAAGTAGGACCGCACCAGGGCGAACGCGCGCTCGGCCGCCGGCACGCGCGTGCGGCCGGCCCGCTCGACGATTCCCAGCGTGAGTTCGGGGTCCGGGGCTGGCGTCACATCGAGCCGGCCCACGGTGCCGGCTCGCACGGCCGAGAGCACCGCGATGTCGGTCGATGGCGCAATGGCGTCGCTGGCGGTGATGAGCGTGTGGACGGTTGCGACGTCATTGGTGCTGGCCGCGAAGTGCGCCTGCAGCGGCGTCGTGAAGCCGTAGAGATCCGCCATGCGGCGCACCACGGCTTCGTCGGCGTAACCCGCCAGGATCAGCGGGTACTCGGCGAGCTGATCGATGGTCACGCGCCGGCGCCCGGCCAGGGGATGCTCCTTGCGGGCGAACCAGCCGAAGGTGCAGGAGTACAAAGGCTCGGCGATGAGGTCGCGGTCGTGTGCGGCCACACGCACGTCGCCGATGAAGAAATCCAGATCCTCCCGGCGCAGCGCCGCGGCGAGGACGTCGGTGCTCTGCACCAGCGTCTTGACGTGCAGCCCGGGCGCATCGGCCAGCAGCCGCAACACCATGGGTCCGAGCAGTTCGAGCGCGATGGAAGAACCCATGCCGAACGAGAGTGGCCCGAGCTCACCCGCGCGCATGAGCGCCAGCGAGCGGGCGCCTTCCTTTTCGTCGAAGACGATACGCCTCGCCCGCTCGACATAGGCCTGCGCATAAGGGGTCGGGCGCAGACGGCGGTCCTGCCGGTCGAACAGCGGTACGCGCAGTTCGTCCTCCAGCGCCTGCAGGCTGCGCGACAGCGCCGGGACGCTCAGATGCACGTTCTGGGCGGCCGCGCTCAGCGAGCCGAGGTCCATGACGGCCAGGAAATGCCGCAGTTGCCGGGTATTCATTTCAGTTGCAAGTTCTGCAAGTAGTATCAAACTATATTGCGATTTACGCAAAACGAATGGCTTCCTAGACTGCGATCCGAAAGCCGGAGAACGCGCCCTGATGAAGTCCCCCACACTCAATTCCCCAGTCCTGCGACCCGTGGTCGCCATCGCTTCCGACCGCATCGTGCGCCATGGCCATCCCTCGCACGCCGCCACCCACGGCTACGTGCGGGCCGTGGCCGAGGCGGCGCAGGCCCTGCCCCTGGTGCTGCCGGCGCTCGGCGAAGCGCTGGATGCCGACACGCTCATCGCTTCGATCGACGGCATCGTCCTCACCGGCAGCCCCTCGAACGTGGACCCGGCGCGCTACGGCGTGCCAGAGCCGCATGCGCCCATGCTGCTGGACCGCGAGCGCGACGCCGCCATCCTGCCGCTGCTGCCGCGCCTCATCGAGGCCGGCGTGCCGGTGCTGGGGATTTGTCGCGGCTTCCAGGAACTCAACGTCATCTATGGCGGCACCTTGCATCCGGCCGTCCACGAGTTGCCCGGCCGGCTCGATCACCGCGAAGGCGATCACGAGCGGCCCGTCGATCGCTGGTACGACGACAGCCACGCGTTGCACATCGTCGAGGGCGGCCGGCTGGCGGCGCTCGCGGGCGGAACGCATGCCGTCGTCAACTCGCTGCACCACCAGGGCGTCGAGCGACTGGGCCAGGGTCTGCGCATCGAGGCCAGGGCGCCCGATGGCCTGGTCGAGGCCTTCTCCATCGAGTCCGCCACCCAGTTCACCCTGGCGGTGCAATGGCACCCCGAGATGCGCATCGACGACAGCCCGCTGGCGCATGCCATCTTCGCCGCCTTCGGCGCAGCCTGCCGGGCGCGCCAGCAGCAGCGGCGCTGCGCCATGGCCACCGCCTGACCCCACACCTGCTCCGGAGACATCGAGATATGAACGACGCCCAGGTCATCGACTTGTTCAGCCCCCACTACGTCCAGGCCCGCCAAAAGTTCCTGCAGGCCACGCAGGCGCGCGGCCTGGCCGTGGACAGCCACGTGCTGCCCCTGGCCGGCGCGCAAGGTGAGACCCTCGCCACCGACGTCGTTCTGGACGGCCCGGCCGACGCATCCAAGATGCTGATCGTCATCAGTGGCGTCCACGGGGTGGAGGGCTTCTGCGGCTCGGCCATCCAGACCGGCATGCTGCGCTTGGGAGGTGCGGCGCTCCCGTCCGACACGTCGCTGCTCTACGTGCACGCGGTCAATCCCTACGGCTTTTCGCACCTGCGCCGCGCCACGCAGGAGAACATCGACCTCAACCGCAACTTCGTCGACTTCTCCAGGCCGCTGCCGATCAATGCCGGCTATGGCGAGATCCACGACCTGCTGCTGCCCGCGCAATGGCCGCCGCTGCCTGACAACGAGGCCCGCATCGCCGACTACCGCGAACGCCACGGCGCTCGCGGCCTGCAGCGCGCGATGTCGCTCGGCCAGTACAGCCACGCCGACGGGCTGCACTATGGCGGCCTGGCGCCAGCGTGGAGCAACAACACCTTTCGCGGCATCCTGCGTCGCTATGCCTCGCAAGTGCGCGAGCTGGCCTCCGTCGACATCCACACCGGCCTCGGCCCCTATGGCGTGGGCGAGCGCATATTCGCCAGCATGGACGACGACCCGGCGGTATTGGCGCGCGGCAAACGCTGGTGGGGCGAGCTGACCTCGGTCACCACCGGCACCTCCACCAGCATCCCGCTGACCGGCCCGATCCAGTGCGCTCTCACGGACGAATGTCCGCAGGCCCAGCACGTCGGGATCTGCCTGGAATACGGCACCCAGCCGATGGAGCGCGTCATCGCCGCCATGCGCGCGGAGCACTGGCTGCATCGCCACGGCAGCGGCGACACGGCACTGGCCGCCGCCATCAAGCAGGAAATGAAGGACGCCTTCTACCCCGACGCGCCCGATTGGATGCACGCGGTATGGCAGCAAGGCTCGCAAGCCTGCCTTCAGGCCGTGCACGGCCTGCAGGAAGACACACCCCAGGCGGCGCTCGCCGCCTGAACCTGCACAAGATCCAATACACGGAGACATTCATGAGTGCGACCACACTTGCGCGCAACGACAACATGCGCGAATTTCCCACCGCCATCCAAGCCGCCGACAGTGCGCCGTCGGCCCGGCCGGTCATCAGCCGCAAGGCGATCGCCGCGGCCGTGGCCGGCAACGCGCTGGAGTTCTACGACTTCGTCATCTACGCCTACTTCGCCGTCTACATCGGCAAGACTTTCTTTCCGGTCAGTGGCGAATTCGGCAGCCTCCTGGCAGCGGTGGCGATCTTCGGGGTGGGCTTCTTTACCCGGCCGCTCGGCGGCGTGCTGATCGGCGCCTTCGCCGACAAGGCGGGCCGCAAGCCCGCGATGATCCTGACCGTGACCCTCATCACAGTGGGCACCCTGGGCCTGGCGGCGACGCCCAGTTACGCCAGCATCGGAATCGCCGCACCCGTCATCGTCGTCTTCTGTCGCCTGCTGCAAGGGCTTGCGCTCGGCGGCGAGGTGGGTCCGGCCACCTCGCTGCTGATCGAAGCGGCGCCACCCGGCAAGCGGGCCTTCTACTCGAGCTGGCAGATCGCCAGCCAGGGCCTGGCGGTCACGGTGGGCGGCATCTTCGGCGTCGCGTTGTCGCTGCTGCTTTCGCCGGAGCAGCTGGCCAGCTGGGGTTGGCGCGTTCCGTTCCTTTTCAGCCTGGCGCTGGTGCCCATTGCGATCTACATCCGGCGCAGCCTGCCGGAAACGCACGAGGGCACCGACGAGCGCAGTGGCGCCTCGATCGTCGGCGCCGTGTTTCGCCAGCACGGCCGCATTCTGTGGCTGGGCGTGTTTGCAACGGCCTCTACAGCGGTGGCCTCGCAAGTCGGCAACTACATGGTGAGCTACGCCGTGCAGGTACTCAAGCTGCCGGCAGCGCTGGCGCAAGGCAGCGTGCTGGTGGGCGGCGCGACGACCTTCGCCTTTGCGCTCCTTGGCGGCTTGATGTGCGATCGTTACGGCCGCCGGATCGTCAACATGCTGCCGCGGCTGGTGCTGATGTTGTCGATCGTTCCGTTGTTCATGTGGCTCACGGGGGCCCCGGGCGCGGCGACCCTGCTTACCGTGTCCGCACTTCTGGCGGCGCTCACTGCCGTGTTCGGCACGGCAGGGCTGGTGCAGGTCCCCGAACTGCTTCCCATCGCGGTGCGCAGCACGGGCCTGTCGCTCGTCTATGCCATCGGCACTTCGTTGTTCGGCGGCACGACGCAGTTCGTCGTCACCTGGCTGCTGGCCGTCACGCAGAACCCGATGGCGCCGGCTTGGTACGTCGTTGCGATGAGCGCCGTGAGCATGATCGCGCTATGGATGCTGCCGGAGTCGCGTCACGTCGACGTGAGCCGCTGAACTGCCTGGCTTGCCGAGAACGACGCAACGGCGGGGCGTGAGCGAGATGTGAGAATCGTGGATCTTCCTGACTGTCGGAGAACTTCCCATCCCCGCGCGCCATCTCGATTCCTCGTGCTTCCTGCAGCGATTCGGTCCCCTCATCCTGGCCCTCCTCACCTGGCTCACGGCGGCGGTGCCGGCCTGGGCCGTGACGGCGAGCGACGGCCTGGCCGAGGCGGTGCGCCTCGACGAGCGCATCGAAGTCCTGCGCGACGCGGGTTCGACATTGCACGCCGAGGACGTGCTCGCGGGCCGGCATGACGCGGCCTTCGCCCCGGCCGGCGCCGGGCCGTTGCGATGCGCGGACGGCACCGCGTGCTGGGTGCGTTTCTCGTTGTCGCGGACGCCGGACGCGCCGGCGCGCTGGTGGCTGCGCCTGCGGGCGCTTCGGCCCGGCGAGGTGGCGCTCTACGCGCCCCGGGTTCCAGGCGGCGAACCCGTGGCCCGGGAGGGGCGCCAATTCCCGCTCAACTGGCGCTTCGTCAGCACGGACCTGTTCTTCAACGTGGACCTGCCCGATTCCGAAGCGCACTACCACTACCTGCGCCTGGCCGACACGCCGCACGCGGACGGCTTCTCGCTCTGGCAGCCGCTCGGCTTCGAGCGCCAGCAGCGCCAGTTGGCGACCTACCTGAACGCCAGCATGGGCGTGGCTTTCGCGCTCATGATGGTCAACCTCGTGTTCTGGCGCTGGCTGCGCGACTCGCTGTTCCTGCATTTCGCCTTCGTGATGTTCGCTGCGGTGCTGTTGCATGCCTGGCAGACGGTGCCCGCACTGGCGATCGACGAGCAGATGGGCGACCTGAACCTGCGCGGCGCCCTGCAGTGCCTGCTGCAGGCGGCGACCGCGCTGTTCGTCGCACGCCTGTTCGACTACCGGGTGCATGCGCCCTGGGCGGCCCGCACGGCGAAGGCCTATGCGGCCTTCAACCTGCTGGCCGGTGCGGTCGCGCTGGCCGGCCACCAGGCGGCGATCGAGCCCTGGTCCGCGATGCTGGAACTGCTGTCGCTTGCCACCGCCATCGGGCTCGCGGGCTGGCTGCTGTTCGTCAAGCGGCAACGCCAATACGCCTGGCCGGCGACGCTGATGATGGCGTTGACCTTCTCGAGCATGCTCGGCCGGCTGCAGTGGCTCGGGTGGATGCCGCTGGGGGCCGACGTCACGCTGGGTGTGTCCTGGGCCGCCGCGCGCCTGTTCTACATGCTGCTGCTCGCGATCATCGTGGCCGACCGCACGCGCCGCGCGGAACTCGAACTGCGCCACGCGCGCCGCCGTGCCCTCGACGATGCGCTGCGGGTCGAGCGCGAGCTGGAAGCCAGGATCGCGCAGCGCACCCGCGAACTGGGCACGAGCAATGCGCAGCTGGCCGCGGAGGTCGTGCGCCGGCGCGAGGCGGAGGCCGGCCTGCAAGTGGCGCTGGAATCCGAAAGAAGGGCGCTGGGCCAGCAGCGGCAGTTCGTCGCGCTGGTGTCGCATGAATTCCGCACCCCGCTGGCGGTGATCGATGCCGCCGCGCAGTCGATCGGACTGCCCGGCGTCGAGGCGTCGCCGCGTGCCGCCAAGATCCGCCGCGCCGTGCACCGGCTGGCGATGCTGGTCGACAACTGCCTGGCCGAGGAGCGCCTGCATGCCGACCGGCTCAAGCTGCGCATCGAGCCGCTCGACCTGCGCACACAGGTCGAAGACCTGCTCCAGCCGCTGGGTCCGGCCGAGCGCGCGCGCCTGCGGCTGGACCTGCAGGCCGGCGCGGCACCGGTGCGCGGCGACCCGGCCCTGCTCGACATCGCGTTGCACAACCTGGTTCAGAACGCGATCAAATACTCGCCGCCCGAGCGCGAGGTTCGCATCGCGCTGCACCTGCGCGGCGGCGAGGCCTGCATCGACGTCGAGGACCAGGGCGGCGGCATCCGGGCCCAGGACCAGCCGCGCATCTTCGAACGCTTCTTCCGCGGGACGACCTCGGCCAAGGCGAGCGGCACCGGGCTCGGACTGTTCCTGTGCGACGAGATCGCACGCAGGCACGGCGGCGCCGTCGAGCTGCTGCGCTCCGATGCCCGGGGCTCGGTGTTCCGCTTCCGGATTCCTTTGCAAACCCAGCCATGAAAACCATCGAATCGACTCTCCCGCTGCGCGTCTACCTGGTGGAGGACGATGAAGACCTGCGCGAGGAATTGGTGCTGCATCTGGCCCGCGCCGGTTTCGAGGTCCAGGGCCTGGCCGACGCGCCGGCCTTCTACAAGGCGCACGCGCTGGCCCGCTGCGACATCGCCGTGCTCGATATCGGACTCGAAGGCGAGGATGGCCTGTCGATCGCCGCGCAACTGCGCGCCTCGGGGCCCTTCGGCATCGTCATGGCCAGCGCCCGCGGCGCGGTGCGGGACCGCGTCGACGCGCTGCATCAGGGCGCCGACGTCTACATGGTCAAGCCGATCCACATCGAGGAGCTGGTGGCGACGATCCGGATGCTCGGCAGCCGCGTGCGCGCCGTGGCGCTGCCGCCGGACACGCCCGCGGCAGYGSAAATCGGCAGGACTTCGATCTCAAGCGGCTTGACGTCATCGCCAGCCGGCTGCGCCGCAAGGCCGGCGAGGCGGGCATGCAGCTCCCCCTGCACGTGGTGCGCGGCGTCGGCTTCCAGTTCGCGATCAGTGCCCTGGCGTTGCCGGCTTCTGGAATTTCAACGCCAGGGGTTCGGTCGCCGATGTGAACGCAGCCGTCGCCAGCGTCTTGGCATTCAGGTCGAAACTCATCAGGTCGATGCTGCGCAGCGTCTGATCCTCATAGGTCTTCACGTAGAACTTCCTGTGGGAGAGATCTGCGACAGTCGACCACTGCGTGTACTCGAGCGGCGCCTTGGACGTGTCTTGTCCGGCTCCTTCCTTGATCCATCCGATCGGAATATCGAAGTTGTTCAGGATATGTTCGGTGAGCCGAACGCTCTCGATGCCGCTGGGCTGGCGCTGGGCAGAAAGCGCATAGCCAAGCGCGCGCACGAATCGCGACGGTGGGGTCGGATCGCCCGGAATGCCGAGCATGCCCGATCCCTGGCCCAGGGGAGTGATCGTCTGTCCCTCCACCTTGAGGTCGGGCGCGCTGGCGGCCGACAGCTTCACATAGTTCCTGAGATTGGTCATGTGCCAATCGAAGGGCGGCGAGTTGGTCATGACGCCAAGGCGGTTGTCGTAGACCTTCAGCACGCCGTCCACCGGTTCCACCACGATCGACGCCCCGGAAGCGTCATGCAGCGTGTAGTGAAGCGGCGGTGTGATGCCGAGGTTCGCCTGCTTGACATCGATGATCGAGATGCCGGAAAGAGCCGCCTTGACCTCGGCGACGGTCGCGAAGCTGGTCAGTGCCCAGCTGATGAAATCCCAGGGCGCAAGCGATTTCGCAGGATTGGCCTTGGCCGGATCGGCATAGCCGGCGAAACCCGGAAAGTAGAGGGCGCCGCCGGCGAGCCCCTTCTCGTTCATGCCGTCGATGATCGTCGTGATCCCGAGCGCATTGACGCCCACGGCCGCATATCTGGCTTTCCAGGCCATGCCCGCCTTGCCCTCGGGGCCCGCGGCAGTCATCGCATATTGGCGAGGGACCACGATGGCGCTCGACTGGAGCGGGAACGCGAACTCCATGGTGCGGCCATAGACGGCACCGCCATCGGTGGTCCGGATGAGAAAGCTCGTGCAGGCCGATGCAATGTCGGGAACGACCCATGCGGCAGCGACGGCCATCGCCGTCATGCCTTGGGTCGCCTTGCGCCAGGAGGCGTTTGAACCTGAAAACTCAAAAAACATAAATCGACCTTTCCTTTGACCAGTCTGCAAAAAATATCGCGCAGCGACTTTCAGCAAACAGGCAGATCGCGTCAACCTCGGTTCCCTTCAGAAAGTGTCAGTTTCTTTCACTCGGCCCGTTGGCGCGGGCCCCGATCGCCTTCGCCTCGCGATTCAGGTGGGACTGTTCGATGGGTCGCTCGGCCGCTTCTTCGAGCGAAGTCGGAAGGAAGTTGCTCCGCGCTTGCGATGCCAGACGCGCCGTCGATCCGCATCGAATCGGCTTGGACGTGCGCCGGGCGACGCCGTTCACATCCCGCAGGGCGCGCGCGACCGGGCCGTCCCGGCCTGACAGGCCCCGCAACCTTCGTGTCGTTGCAGCAGAGCGGGGTGGTGATCAAGGCGAGCGTTCCGGACAGCGGCGGGCGCTTCCTGCTGCAGCCAGTGCCGGCCGGTTTCTACACCCTCGTCGTCGCGGCACCGGGCCGGGGCCACCGGGGTGGTGGTCAATGTGCCGGTGGTCGCCGATACGGTCACCTCGCTGAACTCGGCCAGTACGGCCCTGGTTCTTCCGACCTCGTCCACCGCCACGTTGAAGGGGGTGGTGAGCACCGGCGTGTCGCCGGAGGAGGCCGAAGTGCGCGCGCTGCAGATCCTGGGCAATGGCGCCACCATCGTGGTGGCCGACCGCTTCGTGGACGGCATCAGCGGTGCCTACGATTATGTGGTGCCGGTGGCTTCACCAACAAATTCACACTGCCCTGACAGGCGGACTGAGCCGCACCGGATGCACCAGGGCCTGTTCACCCTATTTCCGGGGATCACGTTGCCGTGCGAAGGGGCTGGATGCAAGGCGCCTGCGCGCGGCAACCCGAAGGGAAGGCATGCCAGGACGAGCCACTCGGCGTTGCGCTCCTTGCATGTGCCAACGCACATGCGGCGTCGCGCGCCTTGATTGGCCCGTCCTGGCATGCCTTCGCGACCCCTGAAATAGGGTGATCAGGCCCTACGCCGGCAATCCCTCCCACCACCCGCTCATGAGCCCCTCGGGCCGGCGACCGGCGAACACTTTCGCGCTCGCTTCCCAGGCATCCACCCGCACGTCCAGCCCGGCGAAGATCCCGTAGCCGGCGCCGGCGCGAATCTCTTCCTCGGCATGCAGGCTCTCGCCGGCCTTGATCGCGCCTTCGGCGACGATCGCGCCGCGCGAGCGGATGCCCCAGCCCGCTTCCAGGTGGCGCCCGCAGTCGATCGAGCCACCCGCCTCGATGCCGTGGCCGGCGCGCACGGTCTCGCGACCGTCGATGACGCCGCCGGCCCGGATGCCCTTGCCGCAGCGCAGGGCGCCCTGCGCGACCAGGTCCTGGCCGACCCACGCGCTGCCCGCGATCTCGATCGCGTCGGCCCCGCGCAGGTCCCAGCCGGCGCGCAGGTTGCCGTCGCATCGGATTGCGCCTTCGGCCTCGACACCCCAGGCGGCCTTGATATGGCCGCCGGCTTCGAGCGCCGCGCCGCCGAAGATGCCGGCGCCGGACTCGAGGTCCTCGCCGGCAACGATCGCGCCGCCGGCCCGGATGCCGCCAGCGGCGCGGATCATGCGGCCGGCGCACACGATGCCCCCGACATCGATGCCGGTGCGCACCTGCAGCGAGCCGGCGAAGACGATCGCGTCGGCCTCGAGGGCGTCGAGAGCCAGCACGGCGTCGGTCGGGCCGAACTGCGTCAGCAGCCAGCAGGCGTCGTCGATGCGGCCGTCCGCGACCAGCGCATCGAGCAGATGCTGGTAGTCGGTGTTGTCTTGTCCGTGGCGGATGAACCAGCGGTAGCCGTCGGCGCAGGGGCGCTTGGCCTTGACGAAATTCTTGGTGAGTTCCATGACGTTTCCCGGGCGTGCAAAGGTGAACGCCGCGAAGCCTTCGCGGCGCAGGAAGTGCAGGCGGCCGTGCGGGGGAGATCAGGAAGTGGTGGCTTCCTGCTTTCCCCGCACGGCGTGGGAAAGCAGGGCGGTCGAACCGCAGGCCGTGCACGCGCGCGCCGCTGCGCCATGCGGGGCATGGTGGCGGCTGTGGGCGTGCGAAATGTGCGGCATGGGCGGGACCGGGGAGGTCCGCCATTGTACCGGCGCGTGTTCCTCAGGCGGGCAGGAAGCGTTCCGTCAGCAGCGCCCAGTAGGCCGAGCCGATCGCCACGTTGTCGTCGTTGAAGTCGTAGCCCGGGTTGTGCACCATGCAGGCGCCGGCACTGTCGCCGTCGCCGTTGCCGATGAACAGGTAGCTGCCCGGCAGCCGCTCGAGCATGAAGGCGAAGTCCTCGCTGCCCGGCACTGCCGGCCCCTGCAGCGTGACGCGGTCGGCGCCGACCAGTTCGAGCGCCACCTCGCGCGCGAAGGCGGTTTCGTCGGGCGTGTTGACCAGCACCGCGTAGCCCGGCCGCCAGTCGACGCGTGCCGTGACGCCGAAGCTCTCGGCCTGCGCCGCGATCAGCGCCTTCACGCGCCGCTCGAGCGTGGCGCGGACCTCGCGGTCGAGCGCGCGAAGGCTGATCTCCAGCGTCGCCTGTTGCGGAATCACGTTGTTGGCCTTGCCGGCATGCAGCGCGCCGACCGTCACGACCGCCATCTGCAGCGGGTCGATGTTGCGCGACACCACGGTCTGCAGCGCCATCACGATGCTGGCCGCGGCCACCACCGGGTCGGCGGCGCGGTGCGGCATGGCGCCGTGGCCGCCGACGCCGGTCAGGGTGACCGTGGCGTAGTCGGACGAGGCCATCGTCGGGCCCTCGCGCAGCACCAGGCGGCCCTGCGGTATGCCGGGCATGTTGTGCATCGCGAAGATCGCGTCGCACGGGTACTTCTCGAACAGCCCGTCGTCCATCATCCTGACCGCGCCGCCGCCGCCTTCCTCGGCGGGCTGGAAGATCAGGTTCAGCGTGCCCGAGAAGCGGCCCCGTTCGGCCAGGTGGCGTGCCGCCGCCAGCAGCATCGCCGTGTGGCCGTCGTGGCCGCAGGCGTGCATCACGCCGGCGTTGCTGCTGGCGTAGTCCAGGCCGGTGGCCTCGTCGATCGGCAGCGCGTCCATGTCGGCGCGCAGGCCGAGCCGGCGCTGGCCATCGCCGCGCACCAGCCGGCCCACCACGCCGGTGCCGCCGAGGCCGTGCTCGACCTCGTAGCCCCAGGCCTGCAGCTTCTCGGCCACCAGGGCCGAGGTGCGGTGCTCGTCGAAGGCGAGTTCGGGGTGGTGGTGGATGTCGCGCCTGAGGCCGATGAATTCATCTGACTGCCGGTGCAGTTGATCGAGGAGTGCGCTCATGGTGTCCCTGTCCTGTTCCTATTGCGGTTGCAGGTTGATCGACTTGGCGATCGCACGATAGCGCGCCGTCTCGTTCTCGTAGAACTTCGCCGATTCGGCCAGCGTCATCGGCGGTGCCGCCAGCTGGGTCTGGGCCGCCAGCTGCGAGCGCACGCCGGGGTCCTTCAAGGTCGCGCCGATCGCCTTGTGCAGGCGCTGCACGACGTCTTCGGGCGTGTTCTTCGGCACCATGAAGCCGCTCCAGATCTGGTAGGAGAAGTCCTTCAGCTCCTTGCCCTCGCTGACGGTCGGCACGTTCTTCAGCAGCTCCGAGCGCTGGGCGCCGAGCTGGCCGATCACCTTCAGCCGCCCCTGGTCCGCGAGCGCGCCCATGCCGGCGCTGTACACCAGCACCGCGAAGTCGACCTGGCCGCCGCCGATGTCCTGCAGCAGCGGGGCGTTGCCCTTGTACGGCGCGTGGAGCAGCCGGATGCCGGTGCGGTGCTGAACGTCCTCCAGGATCAGGTGGTAGAGCGAGCCGATGCCCACGCTGCCGTAGGTCAGCGGCTTGTCGCCCGACTTGCGCGCCAGCGCGATCAGTTCGTCGACGTTGTTGGCGGGCAGTTCCTTGCGGGCCACCACCACCATCACCGCATCGGTCACCGGATGGACCAGCCGGAAATCCTCGGCCTTGAGCTTCACCGCGGCGTTGGCCAGCGGCGCGAGGATCACCTCGTTGGGCGAGCCCTGGAACAGGTAGTAGCCGTCGGCGGGCGCCGCCAGCACCTTCTGCGCCGCCAGCGCGCCGGCGACGCCGCCGAGGTTCTCGACGATCACTTGCTGGCCGAGCTCCTTGCCCAGCGGCACCGTGAAGATGCGCGCCGCCGCATCCGAGGGGCCGCCGGCGGGGTACGGCACCATCAGGTTCACGGGCTTGCTCGGGTAGGTCTGGGCGAACGCGGCGCCGGCTGCCAGCAGCAGCAGGCCGGCGATCGAACGTTGGAAGAAGGTCTTCATGGGGCTCCTGGCGATGGGCTGTGGGCGGGGATGCGCTTGCATCGTAGGAGCGCCGCGTGAGAACATCCAATGCATTGTTGTCCGCCAAATGATTACTTCAATGCATGGATCTCCGGAGGCTCCCGCATGACGCTGGTTCAGCTCAGGCACCTGATCGCGCTGGCCGAGAGCGGGTCCTTCAGCAAGTCGGCGCAGGCGATGTGCATCACGCAGCCGGCGTTCAGCCGCAGCATCCGCGCGCTCGAGGACGAGCTCGGCATGCCGCTGTTCGACCGGGTCGGGCGCCGCAGCGAGCTGACGCCCTTCGGCCGCGATGTGGTGGAGCGCGCGCGGCAGCTGGTGTTCGAGGCCGGCGAACTGCGCGACAGCGGCCGGCAGATGCGCGCGGGGCAGGGCGGTGCCATCCGCATCGGCATGGGCTCCGGCCCGGGCGCCATGCTGATGACGCCGCTGCTGATGCACATGGCGACCCACCATCCGAAGGTGCGCGTGGCGGTGGCGCGCGGCGGCACGGAGATGCTCACGCAGGCCTTGCGGGCGCGCACGCTCGATGCGCTGGTGCTCGATGCGCGCTCGCTGGCGCCCGGCGCCGATCTCGAAGTCGGCATGCTGCGCGAGATGCGCGGCGTCTTCATGTGCCGGCGCGGCCATCCGCTGGCACGCAGCCGCGGCGGCGTGAGCTTCGCGGCCGTGCAGCGCTACCCGATCGCCTCGACGCCGCTGAGCGACGAGGTGGCCCGCAGCCTGATCGAGACCTACGGGCCCGAGGCGCATCCGGCGCAGTGCGTGACGCTGCAGTGCGAAGAGGTCGCGAGCCTGGTCGAGGTGGCGCGCCGCAGCGACGCCGTGCTGCTGGCGATCCGCGCGGCGGCGCCCGACCTGGTCGAGCTGAAGATGAAGCCGCCGATGGAACGCACCGCCCGCTTCGGCCTGGTCACCCTGCGCCGGCGCACGCCCGCGCCCGGGCTGGCGATCGTTCGCGAGCTGATGGAGGCCCTGCTGCACGACTGAACGGCGTTGTCCCAGGGGTTTCTGCTCGCGGTCGGACCTCAGCCCCTGAAAGGGGGCAATACCGGCGGCCCGGCGAAGCCGGTTCCGTTCTCAGGCGCGTACGAAACTGAGCCGCGCCTCGTGCACCAGCCCATCGCGAACGATGTCGCGGGCATCGTCGTCGGCGAAGTCGAAGAGGGCGTCGGGGATCTCGTCTTCCTCGAGCGAGAAGAGGATCTCGAGGGCCTCTTGCTGGGCTTCGGAGAAGGTGCCGACCTGGGTCGACCGGTTGAACATCGCGGCGGTCTCCTTCGGCGCCAACTGGCGCATCTCGAGCAGCTCGAGCACGAACTTGATCTGCGCTGGCGTGAGGGGCGCGGGGGCGGCGGACGGCTTCATGGCGTTGGATCCTTTTTCCGGTCGGGCTCGGGACTGTTCCCTTGCCTTGAGACCAGTCTCTTCGTCGATCCTTAAGCGTGGCTGAAAAGTGATCGGACAGGCGCCTTCCCGGTTCTCAAAACCGGGCTGAAGTGTGAGAAATGTCGCGCGCTGATCGGGGGCGCAGTCAGTCGCGCCACCCCGCCGCCGCGGCCACGCTGCGCGGCACCCGCACCGTCGCATCGAGCAGCATCTGCGCCATGCCCTTGCCCAGCGGGTCCATGCGCATCGACGACGGCCCGCCGCCGTCGAGCGCGTCGTGCAGCAGCAGGTTCATCGACGCCGTGCCGGGCAGGTGGAAGCGCTCGACCCGGCCGTGCACCAGGTGCGCGAAGTAGTCGCCGACGAAGTCGGGCGTCACTCGCGCCCACAGCAGCGGCAGCCATTCCGGGCGGCGCGCGATCAGGCCGATGTTCGACAGGTTGCCCTTGTCGCCGCTGCGCGCCCAGGCAAGATCGATCAGGCGGACCTCGACCTGCTCGCCGTCGCCCCCGGCAAAGGCCGGCGGCTCGGCGGTCGGCGTCGCCGGCGCGCCCTCGGCGCTCACCGGGATCTCGACCGGATGGCGCTCGCCGTCCAGCACGAAGGCCACCGGCACCTTCGCCTTGTCCAGCGTGAACGCGAAGGGCTTGATCAGCGGCGACACCGCGGGCCGGCCGCCACCCGGGCTGGTGGTGCCGGGCGCCCACGAGGTCCCCGAGGGCGCGATCTCGCGCGCGAACATCGCGAGCGCCGCCTTCTGTGGATGGTTGGCGACCACGCGCATCGTCACTTCGCGCACCTGTCGCGTGCGCGCGTGCGGGCCGTAGAGCCACTCGGAGCCGATCACTTCGATGCAGGTCGAGGTGAAGGGCGGCAGGCCCATCTGCTGCAGGATCTCGCCGGTGCGCTCGATGATCGCCTCGGCGGTGCGCACCGCCTTCTTCTCGGCGTCGATGCCGATGAAGACCATGCTGCCGGCGCAGCGGAAGCCGTCGAGTTGCGTCGCCGAGACCTTGTAGCTCGGGGAGGGCGCCCGCCCGCGCGCCGGGCCCACGCGCACGCGGTCGGGGCCGACCTGTTCGATCACGACCTCGCGGAAGTCGCAGCCCACGTCGGGCAAGAGGTAGGCGCCCGGATCGCCGATCTCGTAGAGCAGCTGCTCGGCCACGTTGGCGCGGATCACCTTGCCGCCGGTGCCCTCGGGCTTGGTGACGACGAAGCTGCCGTCGGCATGGCATTCGACGATCGGGTAGCCCATGTGGGCCCAGTCGGGAATCTCTTCCCAGTCGGTGTGCAGGCCGCCGGTGGCCTGGCAGCCGCACTCGATGATGTGGCCCGCCAGGCTGCCCGAGGCCAGCAAATCGTAGTCGTCGCGCTTCCAGCCGAACGCGTGCATCAGCGGCCCGAGCGTGACCGCGCTGTCGACGCAGCGCCCGGTGATCACCACGTCGGCGCCGGCCGCCAGCGCGGCGGCGATCGGCAGCGCCCCCAGGTAGGCATTGGCGCTCAGCACCTTCTCGGGCAGCGCCTCGCCGGTGAACATGTCGCGCGTGCCTTGGTCGCGCAACGCCGGCATCTGCGCGCTGACATCGTCGCCCTCGACCACGGCGATGCGCAGGGCCACGCCTTCGGCCTGGGCCAGCGCCTGCAGCGCGGCGGCGCAGCCGTGCGGATTGATGCCGCCGGCGTTGCTCACCACCTTGATGCCCTGGCGCTTGACCTCGGCCAGCACCGGCTTCATCGCGATGTCGACGAAGTCGGTGGCGTAGCCCATCTCCGGCTTCTTGGCGCGCGCCGAGGCCAGGATGGCCATCGTGGTCTCGGCCAGGAAATCGAACACCAGGTAGTCGAGCCGGCCGAGCTTCACGAGCTGCGGAGCGGCCACCATGCTGTCGCCCCAGAAGCCCGAGGCGCCTCCGATGCGGACGGTTTTCTGCGCGGGCGGGGGGGTGGTCATGGCGGTTCGCTCCTCTGTATCGGCGGGATGTCAACGAGAGAAAGGAGATTAGCGATCCGCCCCGCGCAAGGCTTGCGCGAACTCGCTGTCGGGGCCCAGCCGTTGCACGCAAGATGCGGATGGCCCGCTGATGGCATCATTGACGCTACTGCCATGCCATTGCCACCATCTTCCGCCGAACGCACCGAGGTGCACGGCCGCACCATCACGATCCGCGGCTTCCGCCGTGCCGACGGCCTCTGGGACGTCGAAGGCCATCTGGAGGACATCCGAAACCACGACTTCCGTTTTCCCGGTGGCGAGCGGCGCGGCGGCGCGCCGATCCACTCGATGCGGCTGCGGCTCACGGTCGATGACACTGCACTGATCGTCGATGTGGCGGCCGCCACCGATGCGGCGCCGTTCGACGAGGTCTGCGGCGCGATCGCCCCCGACTACGCGGCACTGATCGGGCTGCGCGTGGGCCCGGGCTTCAACCGGGCCGCGGTGCGCCTGTTCGGCGGCCTGCGCGGCTGCACCCACATGTCGGAGCTGTTGCGCACCCTGAGCACCGGCGTGCTCCAGACGCTGGTCGGCGCGGACCTCGCGGTGTCCGAGACGCAGAAGCCCTTCCAGCTCGACGGCTGCCATGCGCTGGCGTCCGACGGGCCGCAGGTGGCGTCGTTCTACCCGCGCTGGTACCGGGCGGGAGCCGACGACGTGCCGGAAGGCTCCAGCATCGCGGATTGAGCGCAAGGTGCGCCGACGCCGCGACCGCGGGCTCCAACGGTCGGGCGATGCGAAAGAGCAGGAACATCAGTCGCACTGCTGAAAGCGGACGCACTCCGCAACGGCCTGGATCGATGTCACCGTGTTCTCGCCGTCGATGTGCCTGGACGTGAACTTGACCCACGCGCCCTCCTGAATGCCAGTCAGCAACGCGCGGTCCGTCACCCTGAAGGTCTGCGTCGAAAACGGAATCTTGGTCCTGGGCAGCAGCTTCAAGCGGACGTAGAACTTGCCGCCGGGCTCCTCGAGGAATGACCTGACGCGCGCACGCGTGAACACCGGCTCCGCCGCGCTCGCGGGCTCCACCGGGCGCCGTTCGGCCTGGGCCATGGCGCCGCCCATCACGATGGCGCTCATCCCGGCCACGACCATGTTGCGCAGTGCAGTCGACATGCATTCACTCCTCGGGCTGTGTGGTGACGGTAGCGTCCGCATTCTGCCCCGAGCGGCGGCAGCTATTCGGTCGCTGCTTCCTGAATCCAGGCTTGCCCGGTGGCGCTCAGGGCGGCGAGCAGACGCTGACGACCACCTTGCAAGGCTGGGTGGGCAGGTGACTGTCGCACTGTCCGGCAGCCGCCTTGCCCGCAGCGTCCGCCGAAGCGGCGCTGGCTGTGCCCCATTCGCCATAGTTGCCGGTCGCGAGCGCGCCGCAGGAGCGATCGAAGGATCCGCGGACGACACAGGTGCCCGAACGTCCCGCCGCGCGATCGCATTGGGCGCGCGCCGCGGCTTCCGCGGCGCCGCGGGAACGGTGGTTGAACGAGTAGCCGTACCACCCGTCCCTGGACGCGATCGCTCCCCAGCTCGGGCCTTGGACAGGGTCGGCATGGGCCGGTCCCACCATGATGCCGGACAGGCCGCAGCACAGCAGCAGCGTGAGCGCGCCGAACATGCGGGCAGCGCCTGATTGAAAGCTCATTTCGGAAGGGCCGCAGGGGGCAGCGGGCCACGGTAGATACGGGAGAGCCGTTGATTTTGCCTTGCTCCGAAGCAGCCAGTCCGCGCAAGACCTGGGCATCCTGCGCCGCTAGCCTCGAGCCAGACAGGAGATACCCATGGAATTTCTCGAGGCGCCGCCGCTGCCCTTCTATTTCTCGCCCGAGCACGAGCAGTTCCGCGCCAGCCTGCGCGAGTTCATCGCGCGCGAGATCACGCCCTTCGTCGCCGAATGGGACGAGGCCGAAACCTTCCCGCGCGAGCTCTATGCGCGGGCGGCTGCGCTCGGCGTCCAGGGCCTGGGCTATCCGGAGGCCTATGGCGGAACGCCGGCCGACGTGTTCTTCCAGCTCATCGTGGCCGAGGAATTCGCGCGCTGCGGCGGCGGGGGGCTGCAGGCCTCGCTGAATTCGCACAGCATCGCGCTGCCGCCGATCCTCCATGCCGGCAGCGAGGAACTCAAGCAGCGCGTGATCCCGCCGGTGCTGGCTGGCGAGAAGATCGCCGCGTTGGCGGTCACCGAGCCCTCCGGCGGCTCCGACGTCGCCGCGCTCAAGACCACCGCGGTGCGCGACGGCGACCACTACGTCGTCAACGGCGAGAAGACCTTCATCACTTCGGGCATGCGGGCCGACTTCATCACCACCGCGGTGCGCACCGATCCCGCGATCAAGGGCGCGGGCGGCATCTCGGTGCTGCTGATCGATGGCGACACGCCGGGCCTCGAGCGCACCGCGCTCAAGAAGATGGGCTGGTGGAGTTCCGACACCGCCCACCTGCGCTTCGACAACTGCCGGGTGCCGGTCGCCAACCTGGTCGGCGTCGAGAACAAGGGGTTCAAGACCTTCATGAACAACTTCAACACCGAGCGGCTGTTCATGTCGGCGCTGGCCTGCGGCTTCGCCGAGGTCTGCCTGAAGGAGGCGGTCGACTGGACCCGTCAGCGCATCTCCTTCGGCATGCCGCTGTCGGAGCGCCAGGTGGTGCGGCACAAGCTGATGGACATGACGCTGCGCATCGACGCCTCGCGCACGCTGGTCTACGACCTGGCCTACCGCATCGAGCACAAGCTGGCCGATCCGGCGCGGCTGGTGGCGCGCGTCTGCCTGGCCAAGGTGCAGGCCACGCAGGCGATGCAGTTCTGCGCCGACCAGGCGGTGCAGCTGCTGGGCGGCATGGGCTACATGCGCGGCACGCAGAGCGAGCGCATCTACCGCGAGGTCAAGGTCATGATGATCGGCGGCGGCTCGGAGGAAGTCATGAAAGACCTCGCGGCGCGGCAACTCGGACTTTGAAGGCAAAGCAGGAAGCACGATGAAAGACGCCGCCGACGACCTGCGCGCCGAGTACCGCGAACTCGCCGAGCTCTGCCGCACGCTGACACCCGCGCAATGGCGCCTGAAGAGCGATTTTCACGGCTGGACGCCGTGGGATGAGATCGCGCACCTCTGCTTTTTCGACGAGACGGCGACCCTTTCGGCCACCGATGTCGAGGCCTTCGCGCGCGACACCGCGGCGTTGACCGCGGTGCTGGCCGCCGGCCGTGAGATCAGCGCGATCGCACGCGAGAAGTACGGCCACCTCGACGGCGCCGCGCTGCTCGCGCACTGGGAGCCGATCGCGATGCGGCTCGCCGACCTGCTGGCCGCGCTCGACCCCAAGGCGCGGCTGCCGTGGTACGGGCCGAGCATGAGCGCGCGCTCGTTCGCGTCGGCGCGGCTGATGGAGACCTGGGCGCACGGGCAGGACGTGTGGGACGTGGTCGGCCGCGAGCGCGCGGGCACTGCGCGGCTCAAGCACATCGCCCACATCGGTGTCACCACCTTTGGCTGGACTTTCGTCAACCGCGGGCTGCCAGTGCCGGCGGTGGTGCCGTTCATCTCGCTCGATGCGCCCGGGGACGACACCTGGCACTGGGGCGATCCCGCCTCGCCCGAATTCGTGCGCGGCAGCGCGATCGATTTCTGCCTGCTGGTGACGCAGCGGCGCAACCTGGCCGACACCGCGCTGCGCTGCAGCGATGGCTCCGCGCGGCAATGGCTCTCGATCGCGCAGTGCTTCGCGGGTCCGCCGGCCGATGCACCCGCGCCCGGCGTGCGCAACGTGGCCCGCGCGGCTGCATGAGCGGGTTGCCGCTCACGCTGGCGCAGGCGCCGATCGAGGAGGCGCTGATGCGGCTGCGAGAGGGCAGCGCCGAGCATTGCCTGTCGGACCATGCCTTCTCGAATCTCTATCTTTTTCGGGATGCACACGACTACCGTTACCTGCCCGGCGACTGGCCCTGCATCTCGGGTCGCGCCTACGACGGCACACGGCACCTGATGCCGCTGTTCGCCGTGCACGAGGCGCCGGTCGAGGTGCTGCGCGATCTACTCGAAGGCCGTGATTGCCTCTACCCGATCTCGCAGGCCGAGGCTGCGAAGCTGTCGCCTTCGCTGTTCAGGCAATGGAGTTCGCCTGACGATGCCGACTACCTGTTCGATGCCCGGCAGTTCGACGACTTTCCGGGCCGGGCGCTGGCGAAGAAGCGCAACCAGGTGCGGCAACTGCTGGCTGCCTGCACGCCGCGCTGCCTTCCCTTCGATGCGGATACCGCCGAAGCCGCGCGTAATGTGCTGCGGGGGTGGATGGCGCAGAAGGGCAAGGCGCTAGGCGAGGCCGATGAGTCCGCGTGCCTCGAGGCCATTGCCGAGGCCTCTGCCTTCGGCTTCGAGGGGTACGTGCATCTTGCGGGCGAGCAGCCTGTCGGCTTCGTGCTGGCGCAGGAGCTTCAGCCCGGTGTCTTCGTGATGCGCTTCGCGAAGGGGCTGGACAGCCACGTCGGCATCTATCCCTACATGTTCCAGCACTTCTGCCGCAAGTTCGCGCGTCCGGTGCGATGGCTCAATTTCGAGCAGGACATGGGGATCGCTGGCTTTCGACGCAGCAAGCGATCGTATGGCCCCGCGGCGCTGATCCCGAAGCTGCGGGTCGCGCTGCGGGAGTGAGGCGAAGGGCCTGTTCACTTCGACATTCCGCCAGGAGGGCGGTATCGGGCCGTTCAGGTCGGCCGGCCCAGCGCATGCCGCCCGCCGACGCGCACCGTGCGTAAGCCCTTGGGCGCTTCGAAGTCCATGCCTTCCATGGCCGCGATCAGTTTTTCGGTATCCGCCGAACCGGCTCACTCAGCGTCGGGTCGGCGCCAACAGGGCTGACGAGTCGCTTCATGAGAAGCCCTTGGAGGTCTCGTCTCGTGTCGCAGACGATATGGATGTACGCCGTGTCGTCCCTCAGTTCGTAGATCATCCTGTTCATCCCTGAGAGGACTTGCCGGTACTGGGCGATGTTGAGGCTCTTCAGCTCGGGGGGAATCCTGCCTGCCTTGGGATGGTCTTGAATCATCGCCACGGATTCCTTGATCTTGCCGTAGCTTGCGAGCCAGACGTCCTTGCCGAAGTTCCTGACGATGTAGCTCTTCAAGTCCTTCAAGTCGGCTTCTGCCGACTGGAGGAAGACGACCCTCACTGAAGGTCGTCCTTGTCCATCTCTGCGAAGACTTCGGCTGCCGGCCTGAACTGCCCTTGCTCGATCTCGCGGTTGCCCAGCGCCAGGAGTTTCAGGAGAGCAAGAGTCTCTTCATGCTCCTCATAGGACCGGACATCCATCACCACCAGCTTGGCTTCGCCGTTCTGTGTGATGAGCATAGGCTCACGGCTCTCCGAGATGTTCTTGACGATCTCTGCGGCGTGGCTCTTGAGGTAGCTGATGGGTTTGACCTGTGTCGAAAATTTCATGGGTGGGTCCTCGCGACATGGCGACTGATTATGGACTGAATTCGGTCCTTCGTGGGCTGTTCCGCTCCCAGACTCAGTGCAGCGAGTTCGCGCAAGACCACAACCCTGTCGATGCCTAAGCTTGCCGGACACACACCATCGACCCGCTCCAGCGCGGCGGGCAAAGCGCACATGGCAACCATCGAATCGACCATCTCCCCCGGCAGCGAAGCCTTCAAGGCCAACCGCGACGGCATGCTCGCGCTGATCGAGCGCGTGCACGCCTGCGAGCGGCGCAGCGTCGCCACCTCGGCCAAGTCGCGCGAGCGCTTCGAGAAGCGCGGCCAGCTGCTGCCGCGAGAGCGCCTGTCGCTGCTGCTCGACCCGGGCACGCCCTTTCTCGAGATCTCCTCGCTGGCCGGCCTCGGCCTGGACAACCCCGACCTCGAGAAAAGCGTGCCGGGCGGCGGCGTGATCGGCGGCATCGGCTGGGTCTCGGGCGTGCGGGTCATGGTCAACGCCTCCGACTCGGGCATCGATGCCGGTGCGCTGCAGCCGATGGGCATCCCGAAGCAGCTGCGCATGCAGGAGCTGGCGCTCGAGAACAAGCTGCCCTACATCCAGCTGGTCGAGAGCGCGGGCGCCAACCTCATGACCTACAAGGTCGAGGAGTTCGTGACCGGCGGCAACCTGTTCCGCAACCTCGCGCGCATCTCGGCCGCCGGCCTGCCGGTGCTCACGGTGACCCACGGCTCGTCGACCGCGGGCGGGGCCTACCAGACGGGCCTGTCGGACTACATCGTCATGGTGCGGGGCCGCTCGAGGGCCTTCCTGGCGGGCCCGCCGCTGCTCAAGGCCGCGACCGGCGAGATCGCCACCGAAGAGGAGCTGGGCGGCGCCGTGATGCACACCTCGATCTCGGGCCTGGGCGACTACCTCGCCGAGGACGACCGCGACGCGATCCGGATCGCGCGCGAGATCATGGCCAACATCGACTGGAACCGCGACGTGCCCGCGGAGCCGCCGCGCCGTTTCAAGCCGCCGCGCCACGACGCCGAAGAGCTGCTCGGCATCATGCCGATGGACCACAAGCGTCCGGTCGACATGAAGCAGGTCATCGCCCGCATCGCCGACGACTCCGAGTTCCTCGAGTTCGGCGAGAACTACGGCGGCGCCACCGTGGTCGGCCACATCAAGATCGAGGGCCTGCCGCTGGGCATCGTGACCAACAACGGGCCGATCGACACCGCCGGCGCCACCAAGGCGACGCACTTCATCCAGGCCTGCTGCCAGTCGAAGACGCCGATCCTCTACCTCAACAACACCACCGGCTTCATGGTCGGGCGCGACCATGAGGAGGCCGGCATGATCAAGCATGGCTCCAAGATGATCCAGGCCGTGACCAACGCCACCGTGCCGCAGATCACGATCTATTGCGGCGCCTCTTTCGGCGCCGGCAACTACGGCATGTGCGGCCGTGGCTTCCATCCGCGCTTCTGCTTCTCGTGGCCCAACGCCAAGACCGCGGTGATGGGCGGCGAGCAGGCCGCCAAGACCATGGTCATCGTGACCGAGGCAGCGATGAAGCGAAAGGGCGAGGTCGACCAGGCCAAGCTCGACGAGATGGAGCGCCGCATCATCGACCGTTTCGACAGCCAGATGAGCGTTTTCACCACCAGTGCGCGGCTGCTCGACGACGGCGTGATCGATCCGCGCGACACCCGCGCGGTGCTGTCGAAGGTGCTGTCGATCTGCCGCGACGCCGAGCTGCGCGAGCCGCAGAAGATGCAGTTCTCCGTAGCCCGTCCCTGAGGTTCACGGCATGCAGCTGACACCCGAACACGAGGCTCTGCGCGACACGCTGAACCGCTTCATCGACACCGAGGTCAATCCCCATGTCGACGAATGGGAGCGCGACGAGATCTTTCCGGCGCACCAGGTCTTCGGCCGCCTCGGCGCGCTCGGCCTGCTGGGCCTGACCAAGCCGGTCGAGAACGGCGGCTCGGGCCTCGACTACTCGTACGGTGCGGTGCTGGCCGAGGGCCTGGCGCGCATGAACTGCGGTGGCATTCCGATGGCCATCGGCGTCCAGACCGACATGGCGACGCCGGCGCTGGCGCACCGCGGCAGCAGGGAGCTGCGCGACGAGTTCCTGGCACCCGCGATCACCGGCGAGTACGTGGCCTGCCTCGGCGTCTCCGAAGTCGGCAGCGGCTCCGACGTGGCTTCGATCAAGACCACCGCGCGCAAGGACGGCGCCGACTATGTGATCAACGGCGGCAAGATGTGGACCACCAACGGCACCCAGGCCGACTTCTGCTGCGTGCTGGCCAACACCTCCGACGGCGCGGCGCACCGCAACAAGTCCCTGATCATCGTGCCGATGAAGACCAAGGGCGTGTCGGTCGCCCGCAAGCTGCGCAAGATGGGCATGCATGCGTCGGACACCGCCCAGCTGCATTTCGACGACGTGCGGGTGCCGCAGCGCTATCGCATCGGCGAGGAGGGCATGGGCTTCATCTACCAGATGGAGCAGTTCCAGGTCGAGCGGCTGTGGGGCGCGCTCAACAACGCCGGCATGGCGCAGCGCGCGATCGACACCACCATCGGCTACACCCGCGACCGCCAGGCCTTCGGTCGCTCGGTGCTCGACAACCAGTGGGTCCACTACCGTCTGGCCGAACTGCAGACCGAGGTCGCCTGCCTGCGCGCGATCTGCTGGCAGGGCGTGGCCGAGGTCACGGCCGGCCAGGACGCGACCCGCACCGCCACCATGGCCAAGCTCAAGGCCGGCCGCGTGATCCGCGAGGTGGCCGACAGCTGCCTGCAGTTCTGGGGCGGCATGGGCTTCATGGACGAGAGCCCGATCTCGCGCATCTTCCGCGACGGCCGGCTGACCTCGATCGGTGGCGGCGCCGACGAGGTGATGCTGCAGATCCTCAGCAAGTTCATGGGCATCTTTCCCCAGCCGGCCTGAGTGCAGGCCCGACCGACGGCAAACCTTTCCGGATTCACTCTCATGACTGCCAAGACTGTTCAGACATCCAGCGCCACGCCCTTCCACAAGGTCCTGGTCGCCAACCGCGGCGAGATCGCGCTGCGCGTGATCCGCAGCGCCCGCGCCATGGGCTACCGCACGGTGGCCGTGTATTCCACTGCCGATGCCGGCGCGCGCCATGTGCAGGAGGCCGACCAGGCGGTCTGCATCGGCGAGCCGCTGCCTGCGCAGTCCTACCTGCGCATTCCCGCCATCGTCGAGGCGGCGAAACTCAGCGGTGCCGACGCGGTGCATCCGGGCTATGGCTTCCTGGCCGAGAACGAAGACTTTGCACAGGCCTGCAAAGACGCCGGGCTTGTCTTCATCGGGCCGTCGGCCGAGGCGATCGTCTCGATGGGCAACAAGGCTGGCGCCAAGACGCTGATGCAGGCGGCAGGGGTGCCCTGCATCCCGGGCTATCAGGGCGAAGACCAGGGGGAGGGCCGGCTGGCGGACGAGGCCGCTCGCATCGGCTTCCCGGTGATGATCAAGGCCACGGCCGGCGGCGGTGGCCGCGGCATGCGGCTAGTGCCTTCAGCGAAGGAATTCCCCGAGTTGCTGCGCAGTGCGCGGTCGGAGGCGCAAAGTGCATTCGGCGACCCCGAAGTCATCCTCGAACGCGCGATCGTGGAGCCGCGCCACATCGAGATCCAGGTCTTCGCCGACCGCCATGGCAACGCGATCCACCTGGGCGAGCGCGATTGCTCTGTGCAACGCCGGCACCAGAAGCTGATCGAGGAGGCGCCGTCACCCGCCGTCGATGCCGCCTTGCGCGAGCGCATGGGCGCGACCGCGGTGGCGGCCGTGAAGGCGATTCGCTATGAAGGTGCGGGCACGCTCGAATTCCTGCTCGACCGCGAAGGCAACTTCTATTTCATGGAGATGAACACGCGTCTGCAGGTCGAGCACCCGGTGACCGAGGCCGTGACCGGCCTCGACCTGGTCGAACTGCAACTGCGCGTGGCGGCTGGCGAGGCGCTGCCGCTGACGCAGGCGCAGGTGCGCTACGAGGGCCACGCGATCGAGGTGCGGCTGTGCGCCGAGGATGCCGACCAGGGCTTCATGCCGCAGAGCGGCACGGTGGCGCTGTGGAAGATGCCGACGCAATTGCGGGTCGAGGACGCGCTGCGCTCGGGCGCGGAGATCCCGCCGTACTACGACTCGATGATCGCCAAGATCATCAGCCATGGCCGCACCCGCGACGAGGCACGGCGCAAGCTCGCGGCGGGGCTGGAGGATGCGGTGGCGCTGGGCGTCACGACCAATCAGGCCTTCCTGCGCAGTTGCCTCGCGCATCCGGTGTTCGCCGCCGGCGGCGCTACGACCGCGTTCATCGGGCAGCATCAGGACGCCTTGCTGGCGCCTGATGAAGCCGTGCAGGCACGTGCTGCGGCGCTGGCGGCCGTGCTGCTCTACGAAACCACGGGCGAGCGCCGGCAGCGCGCGGCGGGCCGGCGCTTGTCGCACAACCTGCCGATCTCGCTGCGCTTCGCGGTCGGCGGCAAGGCGCAGAACGCCAGCGTGACCTTGCCGCGACAGCATCACTTCGAGGTCGCGCTCGGGGAGCGCAGCTTCGCGATCGACCTGATCGCGCTCGGCACCGACACGATCCGCTTCGTCTGCGATGGCCTGCAGGAGCAGGCCACGTGGTTCCGCGATGGTGCGATCCTGCTGCTGCAGTACCGGGGACTGGCGCTGCGCATCGAGGACAAGACCCGTGCCGCCTCGGCGCGGCAGGGCGAAGCCGGCGGCGATGGCAAACTGCGCGCCTCGATGAACGGCCGCGTGGTTGCGGTGCTGGCGGCGGTCGGCGACATGGTGCAGGCGGGGCAGCCGATCATCACGCTGGAGGCGATGAAGATGGAGCATGTGCATACGGCGCCTGTGGCTGGCAAGCTGACCGCGCTTCATGTGTCCAACGGGGAACAGGTGGCGGCGAGCCGGGTGGTGGCGGAGATCGAAGTGGTCGTGGCCGTGGCCGCGCCCGCGTGAGGTGGTCCTCCGATGAGATTGCTTTCCCTTGGAAGGGCGCCCGGCACGCGGTACGGGCCGAACGACCCCACCGCGCCGGCCCTTCGGGCTGCCTTGCGCTGCTCGCCTTTCGCGGGGTCTCGCTCAAACTCGCTCCGCTTCGCTCCACTCAAACAGTCGCGAGCCTTGATCCGCGAAAGGCTGCGCTGCTCAGCGGCGCAGAGGGGATCGCCCGTCCCGCACCGCATGCCGGGCTCCGTGGGGGTGCGAGCAGCACGTGCGTCTCTAACGTCGAAAGCCTGCGCGCAGCGAGACCGTCGAGGCGAGCTGTGCACCCCAACGTATCAGCGGTGGCGGGCGGTATGCCCCGGGCCGGCCGTTGAGGCACCGCCGAGCAGCGCAGCGGTACGCGGAAAAAGGGCCGCGCGTGTTTGAGCGAAGCGAGTTTGCGCGGACCCCGCGTACCGCGAGCAGCGCAGGGAAGCCCGAAGGGCCGGTGACGTCGGCCGGCCCGGGGCATACCGCCCGCCATCGCCGCCAACGTCCATGCAAAAGAACAAGGAGACCTTAATGACAGAACAAGACCCATCCGTCCTCCACGAGAAGCGCGACAGAGCCTTCTGGATCACCATCAACCGCCCCGACAAGCGCAACGCGATCAACAAGGACGTGATCGAAGGCATCCGCGAGGGTTACCGCCAAGCCCATGCCGACCCCGAGGTGCGGGTGATCGTGCTCACAGCCGCCGGCGACAAGGCCTTCTGCGCCGGTGGCGACCTGCAGCCCGGCGCGGGCTTTGCCTTCGACCTGTCGCGTCCCAACATCGACTACGCCGACATGCTGCGCGAGGCACAGAACTCGACCCTGCCGAGCATCGCGCGCATCAACGGCGTCTGCATGGCCGGCGGACTGGGCCTGCTCTGCATGACCGACATGGCGATCGCTGCCGACCATGTGCAGTTCGGCCTGCCCGAGGTCAAGATCGGCCTGTTCCCGATGCAGGTGCTGAGCCTGCTGCAGCGCATCGCGCCGCGCCGCACGGTGCGAGAGTGGTGCCTGTCGGGCGAACCCTTCGATGCCGCCGAAGCGAAGGAAGCCGGCCTGCTCAACCACGTGGTTCCGGCCGCCGAACTCGACGCCAAGACCCAGTGGCTCATCGACCGTCTCGCCAACAAATCACCCACCGCGATCCGCCGCGGCAAATACGCGATGCGCGCACTCGAGGCCATGTCCTTCGACGAAGGCATCGCCTACACCGAGAGCCAGATCGCACTGCTCGCGATGACCGAGGATGCCAAGGAGGGCCTGGCCTCGTTCAACGAAAAGAGGAGGCCGACGTGGACCGGGCGCTGACCGGCGCGGCCACCGACCGCAGCGCCCACGCGGTCGGCCTGCACGAATGGCTGGCGCGCCGCGCAGGACGCGTGCCGAACCAGCCGGCGCTGAGCTGCGACGATGTGCGCTGGACCTACGGCGAGCTGCAGCAGCGCGTCGAAGCGATGTCGGCCGTGCTGGCCGCGGGCGGCGTCGCGGCCGGCGACCGGGTCGGCTACCTGGGCCTCAACGATCCGATGTTCGTGGTCGTGATGTTCGCGACCTCTCGGATCGGCGGCATCTTCGTGCCGCTCAACTTCCGGCTCAGCGGCCCCGAGCGGGCCTGGATCATCGGCGACGCCGGCCTCCACACGCTGGTCGCCGGTGAGGAGCACGTGACGGTGATCGACGGCGTACGCGGCACGCTGGCCTGCAAGCGATTCATCCATCGCGCGGGCGGTGCGCCGGACTGGGAGTCGGCCGATGCGCTGATGGCACAGGCCGCGGCGCCGCCCGCCGCGGTGCCCGCCACCGCCGACACGGTGGCCGTGATCATGTACACCTCGGGCACCACCGGCCACCCGAAGGGCGCGATGCTCACGCACGGGAACTTCTGGGCCAACAACCTCAATGAGATGCTGTTGTGGGACATGGTGTCGACCGACGTCACGCTCAACTTCGCGCCGATGTTCCATGTCGGCGGCCTGCTCTGCGGCAGCCTCTCGACGCTGCTGGCGGGCGGGCACCTGGTGCTGCAGCGCGGCTTCGAGGTCGCGGCGGTGCTGCAGGCGGTGCGCGAGCACCGCGTCACGGTCAGTTTCGGGGTGCCGGCGATGCTGCTCTTCATCAGCCAGCACCCGGACTTCGCCGAGGCCGACCTGAGCTCGCTGCGGCTGGTGGCCGTGGGCGGCGCGCCGATGCCCGAGCCGCTGCTGCGCCTTTATGCCGCGCGCGGCGTGCCGGTGCACCAGGGCTACGGCATGACCGAGACGGCCTCGATGATCACCTTCCTGAGCCCCGACCGCGCGACCGACAAGCTCGGCTCCAGCGGCACGCCGCCGCTGTTGACCGAGATCCGCCTGATCGACGCCGTGGGCGAGCCGATTACCGAGGCCGGCGTCGCGGGCGAGGTCTGCGTGCGCGGCGCCAACGTGATGGTCGGTTACTGGAAGCAGCCCGAGGCGACCGCCGCGGTGTTCACGCGCGACGGCTGGTTCCGCAGCGGCGACGTCGGCTATCGCGACGCCGAGGGCTTCCTGTTCATTTGCGACCGGCTCAAGGACATGGTGATCAGCGGCGGCGAGAACATCTACCCGGCCGAGGTCGAGAGCGTGCTCTACGACCATCCCGACATCGCCGAAGTGGCGGTGATCGGCGCGCCCGACGAGCGCTGGGGCGAACGCGTGGTGGCGGTGGTCGCGACCAAGCCGGGCAGGGCCATCACGCTCGAAGGCTTGCAGGCCTTCGCCGAGACGCGGCTCGCGCGCTACAAGCTGCCGCGAGAACTGAGGATCGTCGATGCGCTGCCGCGGAACCCGACCGGAAAGGTCCTGAAGGCAAAGCTGCGCCAGCCGAAAGCGGGAGCCTGACATGGCCGGCCCCGATGCCGCCTTCTGGCAAGCCCGCTTCGAGACCGGCACCACGCCGTGGGACCGCGGTGCCGTCAGCCCGCAACTGCTGCGCTGGCGCGGCCAGGGCGTCTTCGTGCCCGGCTCGACCGTGCTGGTGCCCGGCTGCGGCAGCGGATGGGAACTGGCGGAACTGGCGGCGGCCGGCGTCGTCGTGACCGGCCTCGACTACGCAGCCGCCGCGGTGGCCCGCAGCACGCAGCTGCTCGCTGGCCGCGGTCTTCAGGCCGAGGTGATCGAGGCCGACGTGCTGCAATGGTCGCCGCCCCGGCCGGCCGATGCCATCTACGAGCAGACCTGCCTGTGCGCGCTGCACCCCGACCACTGGACCGCCTACGCGGCGCAGCTGCACGCTTGGCTGCGCCCTGGCGGCCGGCTGCTGGCGCTCTTCATGCAGGCGCCGGCCGCCGGTGCCGCCGACGGCTTCGTCACCGGGCCACCGTACCACTGCGACATCCACGCGATGCGCGCGCTGTTTCCATCAACCCGCTGGAGCTGGCCCAAGCCGCCCTACGAGCGCGTCGTGCACCCGCTCGGCGTGCATGAACTGGCGCTGGTGCTGACACGTCTCTGAGCAAGGACACCCGATGGACTTCACCCATTCCGAGCGCTCGCTGGCGCTCCAGCGGCGCGTCGAAGACTTCATGCAGCAGCATGTCTACCCGGTCGAGAACGCCTATTACGACGAGGTTCGCGAGAGCGGCCATCCGTACCGCACGCCGCAGGTGCTGCAGGCGCTGAAGGCCAGGGCGCGCGAGGCCGGGCTGTGGAACCTGTTCCTTTCGGGGGCGCACGGCAGCGGCTTCAGCAACCTGGAGTACGCGCCAGTCAAGGAGATCATGGGCCGGGTGCTGTGGGCGCCCGAGATCTTCAACTGCTCGGCGCCCGACACCGGCAACATGGAGGTGCTGGCCCACTTCGGCACCGAGGCCCAGCAGGCGCAATGGCTGGCGCCGCTGATGGCCGGCACGATCCGCTCGGCCTTCTCGATGACAGAGCCGGCGGTGGCGTCGAGCGATGCGACCAACATCCAGTGCGAGATCCGGCGCGACGGCGACGACTACGTCATCAACGGCCGCAAGTGGTTCACCTCGGGCGCGCTCAACGAGGACTGCACGCTGCTCATCGTGATGGGCAAGTCCGCGCCCGACCATCCCGAGCGGCACAAGCAGCAATCGATGATCCTGGTGCCCAAGGCCACGCCCGGCGTGCGCATCGTGCGCGACCTGACGACCTTCGGCTACGACGATGCGCCGGTCGGCCATCCCGAGATCGTCTACGACAACGTGCGGGTGCCGGCTTCGAACATCCTGCTTGGCGAGGGCCGCGGCTTCGAGATCGCGCAGGGCCGGCTCGGACCCGGACGCATCCACCACTGCATGCGTCTGATCGGCTGCGCCCAGCGCGCGCTCGAGCTGATGTGCCAGCGTGCCGCCACGCGCGTCGCCTTCGGCAAGACGCTGGGCGAGCAGGGCTCGGTGCGCGAGGACATCGCGCATTCCTACTGCGAGATCGAGCAGGCCCGGCTGCTGACGCTGAAGGCGGCCGACAAGATGGACCGCGAGGGCAACAAGGCGGCGCGCGACCTGATCGCCGCCGCCAAGATCGTGGTGCCGAGCATGGCGGCGCGCGTGATCGATCGTGCGATCCAGGTCTTCGGCGGCGCCGGCGTGTCGCAGGACACCTTCCTGCCGCGCGCCTACGTCTACGCGCGCTTCATCCGCATCGGCGACGGACCGGACCAGGTGCACCTGTCGGCGGTCGGCAAGCAGCTACTGCAGCGGCACGGCGCGCAGCGATGACCCACGCCGTCGTCAGTGCGCCGCCGCTGGATCTGGATCGGCTGGGCGCCTGGCTGCAGGCCCAGGTGCCCACGTTCCACGGCCTGCTGGAAGCGCAGCGCCTGGTCGGTGGCAACTCGAACCCGATCTGGCTGCTGCAGGCGGACAGCGGCCGCTACATCCTGCGCACGCAGCCGGCCGGCGAACTGCTGAAGTCGGCCCATGCGCTGGACCGCGAATTCCGGTTGTTGACGGCGCTGCATGGCGGCGCGGTGCCGGTGCCGCGCATCCATGTGCTGTGCAACGACCTCGGCGTGGCCGGCGTGCAGTTCTACCTGATGGATTTCATCGAGGGCGTGGTGCATCGGCACGTGGCGCTGCCCGAACTGCCGATCGGGCGCCGCCGTGCGGTCTATGGCGCAGCCATAGACTCGCTGGCCGCGATCCATCGCACGGACATCGATGCGCTGGGCCTCGCCGACTTCGGCCGGCCGGGCAACTATTTCGAGCGCCAGTTCCATCGCTGGTGCCAGCAGTACCGCACCGCGATGCCCGAGGGCGACCCCGAGATGGAGCGCCTGATCGCCGCGCTCGAACGCGCGATGCCGCATGGCGAGCATCGGGTGGTGCTGCTGCATGGCGACTCGCGGCTCGACAACCTGATGTTCGCGCCCGGTGATGCGGGCGATCCGCGCGTCGTCGCCGTGCTCGACTGGGAGCTGTCGACCCTCGGCCATCCGCTGGCCGATCTGGGCCAGTTCCTCGCGGTGCAGTCGCTGCCCGCCGACTACCTGCTGCCCGGCCTGGCCGGCGTGGACCGCGCGGCGCAGGGCCTGCCGAGCGAGACCGAACTGCGCGAACACTATTTCCGCGCGATGGGCGAGAGCCCGGTGGCCGACCTGCGTTTCTTCAAGGCCTTCGCGATGTTCCGCCAGGCCGCCATGTCGGCCGGCCTGCGCCGCCGCGCCGCGTTGGGCACTGCGGTGGCCGAAAGCGCGCTGCACTTCGGCCTCACGATGGCGGTGTTCGCCCGCGTGGGGCTCGACATCCTCGATCGCTCCGACTGACTCACAAGGACAAGCCATGCCCGCTCCCGCCAACCCCTTCGGCCTGCACGGCAAGGTCGCGCTGGTCACCGGCTCGACGCACGGCATCGGTGCCGCCACGGCCCGCGTGCTGGCCCAGGCCGGCGCCCACGTGCTGGTCAGCAGCCGCAAGCCCGACGAATGCGAGCAGGTGGCCCAGGCCCTGCGCGACGAGGGCCTGAGCGCCGAGGCGCGGGCCTGCCACATCGGCCGCATGGAGGACATCGCCGCGATGTCGGCCCACCTGGCGGCGGCGCACGGCGGACTCGACATTCTGGTCAACAACGCGGTGCTGAGCCCCTGGCGCAGCATCGACGACACCGACCCGGCGCTGTTCATGAAGACCGTCGAAGTCAACCTGCGCGGCTACTGGTATCTCTCGGTGGAAGCGACGAAGCTCATGAAGCCGCGCGGCGGCGGCAGCATCGTCAATATTTCCTCGCTGTCGGCCTGGCACCCGGAGAAGATGCTCGGCCTCTACGGCACGCTCAAGACCGCGCTGCTCGGCATGAGCCGGGTCTTCGCGCTCGAGTATGGCGAGTTCGGCATCCGTGCCAACACCGTGTTGCCGGGCGTGATCGACACCCGGCTGGCGCAGGCCTTCGACGGCGAGGCGCGCGAGCGCATCCTGAAAAAGACGCCGGTGCAGCGCCTCGGCCTGCCCGAGGAGATCGGCTATGCCGTGCTCTACCTGAGTTCGCCGGCCGGTGCCTTCGTCACGGGCGCCAGCCTGGCGGTCGACGGCGGCATGTCGATCTCGATGATCTGAAGCCTTATCTCTCCAAGGAACCATTCCCATGAAAGCAGTGCTCGCCAAGCGCCACGGTCCGCCGGAATCGCTGGTGCTCGAAGAAGTCGCGTCGCCGGTGCCTGGCGACGGCGAGGTGCTGGTCTCGGTGCATGCCAGCGCGGTGAATTTTCCCGACACGCTGATCATCGAGAACAAGTACCAGTTCAAGCCGGCGCTGCCGTTCTCGCCGGGCGGCGAGGTGGCGGGCACGGTCAAGGCGGTGGGGCCGGGCGTCGCGGGTTTCGCCGAGGGCGACCGCGTGATCGCGGTCTGCGGCTGGGGCGGCTACGCCGAGGAGGTGCTGACCGACGCGCGCAAGCTGGTGCGGCTGCCGGCCGGCATCGCGATGGAAGCGGCGGCGGCGCTGGTCATCACCTACGGCACCTCGCACTACGCGCTCAAGGAACGCGCCGACATCCGGCCCGGCGAGACCCTGCTGGTGCTCGGCGCGGCCGGCGGCACCGGCATCTCGGCGATCGAGCTGGGCAAGCTCATGGGCGCGCGCGTGATCGCCGCCGCGTCCTCCGATGAAAAGCTCGCGCTGTGCCGGCAGGCCGGCGCCGACGAGACCATCAACTACGCCAGCGAAGACCTGCGCGAGCGGCTCAAGACGATCACGGGCGGGCGCGGCGTCGACGTGGTCTACGACCCCGTAGGCGGCCAGTACACGGAGCCGGCGCTGCGCAGCATGGCCTGGAAGGGCCGCTACCTGGTGATCGGCTTCACCACCGGCGAGATCCCGCGGCCGCCGCTCAACCTGGCGCTGCTCAAGGGCTGCGCGATCGTCGGCGTGTTCTATGGCGGCTTCGCCCAGGCCGAGCCGCAGCGCTACGACGAATTGATGCAGGAGCTGCTGGGCTGGCTGGCCGAAGGCCGCATCCGGCCGGTGATCACCGGGCGCTATCCGCTGGAGCGGGCGGCCGAGGCGCTGCGGCTGGTGGCCGACCGGCGGGCGACCGGGAAGATCATGCTGAGCACCGCGCTGGGGCGGGCGTCGGCCGCCTGAGTCAGTCCAGCCCGCTCTGCCAGCGCCGCATGCCGCGCAGCCAGCGGTCGGTGTCGGTGGCCTTGCGCTGCATCTGCTCGTGGATGAAGGGCTGCGGCAGGATCAGGAAGCGCTCCGCGCGCAGGCCCTCGACCACCGCGTCGGCGACCGCATCGGCGCTCACGATGCCTTCGGCCATCAGCGCGCGGCGTTCCGGCGTCTCGGCGTCGAGCAGCGGCGTGTCGACGCCGCCCGGGCACAGGCAGCTGACGCCGATGCCGCGCCCTCCGTAGGTGATCGACAGCCATTCGGCGAAGGCCACCGCCGCGTGCTTGCTGACCGCATAGGGCGCATCGAACTGCGACAGCAACCCGGCTGCCGAGGCGGTCTGCAGCAGGTAGCCGCCGCCGCGCGCGAGCATGCGCGGCAGCAGCGCGCGGGCGGCGTGCACGTGCGCCATCAGGTTGACGGCCATCACGCGCTGCCAGTCGGCATCGGGCAGTTCGGGGCCGCCGCGCGCCGTGATTCCGGCGTTGGAGCAGAACAGGTCGATCGGGCCGTGCCGGGCTTCGCAGTCGTCGATCAGGCGCCGCAGATCGGCTTCCACCGTGACGTCCACCTCGGCCGCGTGGCCCCCGATGGCGATGGCCAGCTCCGCGGCCTGCGCAGCGTGGCGGTCCGCGATCACCACGGCGCGCGCGCCTTCCCTCGCGAAGCGCCGGGCCATCGCGGCGCCGATGCCGCTGGCACCGCCGGTGACGACCACCACCTTGTCTTTCAGTTCCATGCGCCAAGCCTAGGCTGGCAAGGCGGCCTCGTCTTGCGCCCAGCGGCTGCACGTCAGCGGCTGGACGCAAGAACTTTGCGGCCCGCGCCACCAGACTGCGGCCATGCCCGCCCGCTTCGGAACCCCCGCCCCATGAAAGCCGCCGTCTTCCGCGGCAGCGACCGGCTACTGGCCATCGAGGACCTGCCGCTGCCCCAGGCCGGCCCCGGCGAGCTGGTGCTGCGCGTGCACTACTGCGGCGTCTGCGGCTCGGACCTCCACGCCACGCATCCGGGCCTGTTCACGGTCAAGGAGGGCACGGTGCTGGGCCACGAGTTCGCCGGCGAGGTGGTCGAGAGCGGCGCGGCCGGCTGGAAGGTCGGCGAGCGCGTCACTGCGCTGCCCAACAACGCCTGCCGCGACTGCACGGACGAGGGTTATCGCGAATGCCGAGACGGCCTCGGCATGATCTGCCCGAACAACCGCTTGACCGGCTTCAGCCCGAACCGCCCCGGCGCCTTGGCCGAATACGTCAAGGTGCCAGCGGGCCAGGCGATCCGCCTGCCGGGCGCGGTGAGCGCCCGCGAGGGCGCCATGATCGAGCCGCTGGCGGTCGGGCTGCATGCGGTGCAGTCGGGCCAGGTCGGCCTCGGCAGCAAGGTGCTGGTGATCGGTGCCGGGCCCATCGGACTGGCCGTGACCGCCTTCGCGCGACAGGCCGGCGCCACGCGGGTGATGGTCAGCGAACGCGCGCCCGGCCGGCGCGAGGTCGCGGCGCGCTTCGGCGCCACGGCGCTGGTCGATCCCTCGGCGGAAGAAGTCGGACCGGCCTTCGCACGCCACGCCGGCGGTCCGCCCGATGTGATTTTCGAATGCGTGGGCGTCGCCGGGTTGATCCAGCAGTGCATCGAGTTGGCCCCGCCGCGCGGGCGCATCGTGGTGGTGGGCGTCTGTGCCACCGAGGACCGCGTGGTGCCGCAGCGCGCCATGGCCAAGGAGCTGAACCTGCAGTTTGTCATGGGCTACGCCAAGGCCGACTGGCGGCGGGTGCTGGACCTGCTCGACGCCGGGCGGGTCGACCCGTCGGCGATGCTGACCGATGTGGTCGGCCTGGCGCAGCTGCCCGAAGCCTTCGAGGCGCTGCGGCGTCCGACGACGCAGATCAAGCTGCTGGTGGCGCCGGGCGGCGGTGAAGCCCCGGTCAGCCTGTAGACGCAAGAGATTTGAAAGTCCCTTTGCTACCTTTGGCTGACTCCTCGACCCTCCCGAACGCACCACCCGACGCCATGAACTCCCCCGTGACTTTGAGCCGCCATGGCGATATCGCGCTGCTGCGCATCGACAACCCGCCGGTCAACGCGCTGTCGCCGACGGTCGTGGCCGGCCTGGTGACGGCCATCGATGCCTTCGAGGCCGACGCCAGCTACAAGGCGCTGCTGGTGCATGGCGAGGGCCGCACCTTCGTCGCCGGCGGCGACATCTCCTCCTTCGACCTGCCGGACTTCACGACCCAGCCCTTCAACGGCACGCTGGCACGGATCGAGGCGCTGGGCCGCCCGGTGGTGGCCGCGCTGCACGGCACGGTGCTCGGTGGCGGCCTGGAACTGGCGCTCGCCTGCCATTGGCGCGTCGCCCATCCCAAGACCCAGCTGGGCCTGCCCGAGGTCAAGCTCGGCATCCTGCCGGGCTCGCTGGGCACCCAGCGCCTGCCGCGTGTGGTCGGCGCCGAACTGGCGCTCGACATGATCGCCAGCGGCCGCAGCATCGGCGCCGCCCAGGCCTTCGAACTCGGGCTGGTCGACGAACTGAGCGAGGCCGCGCCGCTGCAATCCGGCATCGCCTTCACCGAGGCGCTGCTGGCGCGCGGCGCCGGTCCGCGCCGCATCAGCGAGCGCGCGGTCGCGACCGAGTCGCTGGCACCGGACTTCTTCGAGCGCGCGCTGGCCGAGGCCGCGCGCCGCAAGCCTTTTCATCCGTCGGCGCGCAACATCGTGCTGGCGGTTCAGGCTTCCACCTTGCCTTTCGCCGACGGCGAGGCCGCCGAGGCCCGGCTGTTCGAGGAACTGCGCATCTCGCCCGAGTCGAAGGCGATGCGCCACCTCTTCTTCGCCGAGCGGCTGGCCTCCAAGATTCCCGGGCTGCCGCGCGACACGGCGCTCAGGCCAGTGCGCTCGGTCGGCGTGCTCGGCGCCGGCACCATGGGCGGCGGCATCGCGATGAACTTCGCCAATGCCGGCATCCCGACCGTGCTGGTCGAGACCTCGCAGGCGGCGCTCGACCGCGGCCTCGGCATCATCCGCGCCAACTACGAGGCCAGCGCCGCCAAGGGCCGGCTCACGGCGGCGCAGGTCGAGGCGCGCATGGCACTGCTGCGCGGCTCGCTCGATGACTCCGCGCTGGGCGACTGCGACCTCGTGATCGAAGCCGTGTTCGAGAACATGGCGCTCAAGAAGCAGGTCTGCGCCCGGCTCGGCGCGGTCTGCAAGGCCGGCGCGATCATCGCGACCAACACCTCGACGCTCGACGTCGACGTGCTGGCCGAGGCCACGGGCCGCCCGGCCGACGTGGTCGGCATGCATTTCTTCAGCCCGGCCAACGTCATGCGCCTGCTCGAGGTGGTGCGCGGCGCGAAGACGGCGCCCGACGTCCTTGCCACGGTGATGCAGCTCGCGCGCACGATCCAGAAGGTGGCGGTGGTGTCGGGCGTCTGCTACGGCTTCATCGGCAACCGCATGGCCGAGGTCTACATGCGCGAGGCCGAGTTCCTGATGATGGAAGGCGCCAGCCCGGCGCAGATCGACGGCGCGGTCGAGGCGCTCGGCATGGCGATGGGCCCCTGCCGCATGCTCGACATGGCCGGCATCGACGTCGGCGCCAAGACCGTCATCGAATACGGCAAGGCCGGCGGCCTGCCGCCCGACGACAGCTACCGCGCCGTGGTGCGCAAGATGTTCGAGCTCGGCCGCTTCGGCCAGAAGACCGGTGCGGGCTACTACCGCTACGACGGCCGCAAGCCCGTGGACGACCCCGAGACCGCGCGCATCGCCGCCGAGCTGGCGGCGCAGCACGGCATCGCGCGGCGCGGCGACATCCAGCCGCTGGAGATCGTCGAGCGCCTGCTGTATCCGCTGATCAACGAAGGCGCGCGCATCCTCGAAGAGGGCATCGCCTACCGCCCGGGAGACATCGACATGGTGTGGGTCGCCGGCTACGGCTTTCCCGACCACCGCGGCGGCCCGATCCACATGGCCGATGCGATCGGCCTGCCGGTGATCGCCGAGCGTCTGGCGCACTACGCGAAGACGCGCGGCAATCCCTACGGCTACTGGACCCTTTCGCCGCTGCTGGCTTCGCTGGCGGCGGACGGCAAGCGACTCTCCGACTGGCAGGCCGCCTGAACAACCTCACACGGGAATCCCATGAAAGAAGCTGTCATCGTCTCCACTGCCCGCACGGGCATCGGCCGCGCCTACAAGGGTGCGCTCAACCACACCAAGTCTCCGACCATGCTGGCGCACGCGATCTCGCATGCGGTGCAGCGCGCCGGCGTCGAGGGCGCGGAGATCGAGGACGCGGTGATCGGCTGCGTGCTCTCGGCCGGCACCGCCGGCATGAACCTGGCGCGCAATGCCGTGTTGGCCGCGGGCCTGCCCGACACCGTCTCGGGCCAGACCCTGGACCGGCAATGCGCCTCGGGCCTGATGGCGATCGCCACCGCGGCCAAGCAGGTCATGGTCGACGGCATGGACGTCGTGATCGCCGGCGGGCACGACAACATCACGGCGGTGCAGGAGGCCTACATGGGCTGGGTCGCCAAGGAAAAGGATCCGAAGGTGATCGCCCGCGCCGCGAATGCCTACATGCCGATGCTGCAGACCGCCGAGTTCGTGGCGAAGAAGTACGGCATCAGCCGCGAGGCGCAGGACCGCTATTCGCTGGTCTCGCAGCAGCGCACCGCCGATGCCCAGCAGGCTGGCCGCTTCGACGCCGAGATCGTGGCCTTCGAGACCACCATCGCGGTGGTCGACAAGAACACCAAGGAAGTCTCGTTCAAGGACGTGACGCTCTCGCGCGACGAAGGCAACCGCCCCGAGACCACGCTCGAAGGCCTGGCCTCGCTCAAGCCCGTGATCGAAGGCGGCGTGGTGACGGCCGGCAACGCGAGCCAGCTGTCCGATGGCGCCTCGGCCTGCGTGATCATGGAGCGCGGCCTGGCCGAGCGCCGCGGCCTGGCGCCGCTGGGCATCTACCGCGGCATGGCGGTGGCCGGCTGCGCGCCCGAGGAAATGGGCATCGGTCCGATCTACGCCATTCCGAAGCTGCTCAAGCAACACGGCCTCAAGGTCTCTGACATCGGCCTGTGGGAGCTCAACGAGGCCTTCGCCTGCCAGGCGATCTATTGCCGCGACCACCTGGGCATCGACCCCGCGATCTACAACGTCGACGGCGGCGGCATCTCGATCGGCCATCCCTACGGCATGACCGGCGCCCGCGTGGTCGGCCATGCACTCATCGAGGGCAAGCGCCGCGGCGTCAAGTACGTGGTGGCGACGATGTGCGTCGGCGGCGGCATGGGCGCCGCGGCGCTGTTCGAAGTCGCCTGAATCCGCAACGACAAGAAAAGACGAGAGACACATGGACGACCGCACTCTGATCGACAGCCTCCGGCGCCAGCTGCGCGAGCGTCCCGACGCGGTGGCCTACCGCCGGGGCGAGCGCAAGCTCAGCTTCACCGACGTCGAACGCACGACCAACCGCATCGCCAACGCGCTGGCCGCAATGGGCGTCGGCCGCGACAGCCGCGTCGCGGTGCTCACCAAGCACCACATCGAGACCTTGTTGCTGACGCTGGCCGCCTGCAAGCTCGGCGCGGTCTGCATGCCGGTCAACTGGCGGCTGGCCGCACCCGAGATCGCCTACATCCTGAAGGACGGCGAGGCGCCTTTCCTGATGGCCGACCAGGCTTTCATTCCGACCGTGCGAGAGGCCGGACTCGACAACGTCAGGACGCTGGTCTGCAGCGAGCAGGCGCACGACGGATTGCAGTCTTTCGAGCAGTGGCATGCGGGCCACGACGACAGCTTCACGCCGGTCGAAGCCGATAAGAACGATGCGGCGCTGCAGCTCTATTCTTCCGGCACCACCGGCCTGCCCAAGGGCATCGTGCTGAGCCATGCAGGCCTGCTGTCGACCTCGCGCGTGGTTGCCAAGGAGTGGGAGTTCGACCAGCGCCACGTGCTCGGCAACCCGCTGCCGGTGTTTCACGTCGCCGGCATGACCATGCTGCTGCTGACGCTCTACACCGGCGGCCAGACCAGCGCCTACTCGGAGTTCGATCCGGCCGGCTACATCCGGGCCATCGGCGAGCACGGCATCACCCACACCTTCATCGTGCCCGCGATGATCCTCTTCATGCTGCAGGTGCCCGAGGTGAAGCGCGGCGACTACAGCCGCCTGCAGCTGATCGCCTACGGCGGCTCGCCGGTCAGCGAGACCACCTTGCAGCAGGCCTTCGAGACCTTCGGCTGCAAGTTCCTGCAGGTCTACGGACTGACCGAGGTCTCGGGCCCGGCCACCTTCCTGATGCCCGCGGACCACCGCGCGGGCGATGCCGAACTGCTGCGCTCGGCCGGCCGCCCGATCGGCGGCGGGCGGCTGCGCATCGTCGACCCGGTGTCGCTGAAAGACCTGCCCGACGGCGAGGTCGGCGAGATCTGGATCGAGTCGGACCGAAACCTGAAAGAGTACTGGCGCAACCCCGAAGCCACGGCCGCGGCCTACCCCGAGGGCCGCAACGCCAACGGCGGCTGGTTCCGCTCGGGCGATGGCGGCTACCTCAAGGGCGGCTATCTCTACATCAACGACCGCATCAAGGACATGATCCTGTCGGGCGGCGAGAACATCTATCCGGCCGAGGTCGAAAACGTGCTGATGCGCCATCCGGCCGTGGCCGACGGCGCCGTCATCGGCGTGCCCGACGCGACCTGGGGCGAGGCGGTCAAGGCCTGCGTGGTGCCGCGCCCCGGCATGGCCGTGACAGAGCGCGAGATCATCGACTTCATGCGCGCCAACCTGGCGCACTACAAGTGCCCGAAGTCGATCGACATCGTGGCCGAGCTGCCGCGCAACCCGAGCGGCAAGGTGCTCAAGCGCGTGCTGCGCGAACCCTACTGGCGCGGCCGCACGCGCGCCATCGGTTGAATTTACGAAACCGTGAAACGGCCCGGCGAGGCCGTCCGCCCATCCACCTGGAGACATGACATGCCTTTGAAGAAACTGATCGCCGCCGCCTTCGGCGCCCTCGCGCTGCTGGGCGCGATGTCCGCCGTGCAGGCACAGGACAAGCCCATCAAGATCGCGCTGATCGCGAGCAAGACCGGGCCGTCGGAAGCCTATGCGCGCGACACCGAACGCGGCCTGCGCCTGGGCCTCGAATACCTCACGCAGGGCTCGATGACCGTGCTCGGCCGCAAGATCGAGGTGATCGTCAAGGACGACCAGATGAAGCCCGAGCTGTCGAAGGCGATGCTCACCGAAGCCCTGTCCGACGACAAGGCCGACATCGCGGTCGGCACCTCGTGGTCGGGCGGCGCGCTGTCGATGGCGCCGGTGGCCGAGGAGTACAAGAAGGTGCTCATGGTCGAGCCGGCCATTGCCGACTCGCTGACCGGCTCGGCCTGGAACCGCTACCTGTTCCGCGCCAGCCGAAACTCCTTCCAGGACGCGCTGGCCAGCGCCGCCGGCCTGAAGGAAGGCGACAACCTGGCCTTCCTGGCGCCCGACTACGTGTACGGGCGCGACGGCGTCAAGGCTTTCAAGGAGGCCATGGCAGCGACCCAGAGCAAGGCCAAGATCCTGCACGAGGAGTTCATCCCGCTGTCGACCACCGACTTCACGGCACCGATGCAGCGCATCTTCGACGGCATGAAGAACGCCACCGGCCGCAAGTACCTGGTCGTGATCTGGGGCGCGCCGAACCCGATCCGCAAGATCTCCGAACTGAACCCGGGCCGCTACGGCATCGAGTTCCTGTCGATCGGCGGTGCCAACCTCGAGAACACCAAGCCCTGGAAGGGCCTGGACGTGACCGGCGGCACTTTCTACTACTACGGCTTCCCGAAGAACGCGATGAACGACTGGCTGGTCGCGGAGCACCAGAAGCGCTTCAAGATGCCGCCGGACCTGTTCACCGCCGGCGGCTTCGTGACCGCGAGCGCGATCATCGCGGGCCTCAAGAAGGCCGGATCGGCCGACTCCGAGAAGCTGATCGCCGCGATGGAAGGCATGGAGTTCGACACCCCCAAGGGCAAGATGAGCTTCCGCAAGGAAGACCACCAGGCGATGCAGGCGCAGTACCAGTTCAAGATGAAGAAGGCGCCCGCCAGCGAGTGGGACCTGCTCGAGTTGGTGCGCGAGATCCCGGCTTCCGAGATGCCGGTGCCGATCACCGTGAAGCACTGAGCATGGCGGCTCCCAGTGCACCGGTGCTTGCGAGCACCGGGCTCAGCATCCAGTTCGGCGGCCACGTGGCGGTCAACGAGGTGACGACGCAGTTCGCCGCCGGCACCTTGACGGCCATCGTCGGCCCGAACGGCGCCGGCAAGACGACCTACTTCAACCTGCTGTCGGGCCAGCTGCGCGCGAGCGCGGGCAGCGTGCACTTCAAGGGCGAGGACATCACGCGCCTCAACGCGGCGCAGCGCACCAGCAAGGGCATCGGCCGCGCCTTCCAGCTGACCAACCTGTTCCCCAAGCTCAGCGTGCTCGAGAACGTGCGGCTGGCGGTGCAGAGCCGTCACAGCGCCGGCTTCAACATGCTGGCCGTGTGGCGCAGCCGCCGCGACCTGATCGACCAGGCCGCGCACTACGTGGCGCAGGTCGGGCTGGCGGCGCGCGCGGGCGACGTCTCGGCCAAGCTGCCGCACGGCGACAAGCGCAAGCTCGAGGTCGCGATCCTGATGGCGCTGGAGCCCGAGATCCTGATGTTCGACGAGCCCACCGCGGGCATGAGCGTGGACGAGGTGCCGGTCATTCTCGAACTGATCGGCCGACTCAAGACGCAGGGCGACAAGACGATCCTGCTGGTGGAGCACAAGATGGACGTGATTCATTCCCTGGCCGACCGCATCATCGTGCTGCACAACGGCCGGCTGGTGGCCGACGGCCTGCCGGCCGAGGTGATGGCCTCGCCGATCGTGCAGGAAGCCTACCTGGGCAAGCGCAGCGCGCCGCGGCCGGCGAAGGCGGTGGCCCATGCCTGAACCAGTACGCAACGATGCCGGCGGCATGCTGCTGACGCTGGCCGGCGTCCACACCCACATCGGCGAGTACCACATCCTGCAGGGGGTCGACCTGCAGGTGCCGCGCTCGGGGCTCACGGTGCTGCTGGGCCGCAACGGCGCCGGCAAGAGCACCACGCTGCGCACCATCATGGGCCTGTGGCATGCGAGCGCCGGCCGCATCGTGTTCGACGGCCAGGACATCACGGCGGCAGAGACGCCCGCCATCTCGCGCAGCGGCATCGCCTTCGTGCCCGAGGACATGGGCATCTTCTCGGGCCTCACGGTGCAGGAGAACCTGCGCCTGGCGGCCATCGGCGGCGCCTTCGACGACGAGCGGCTCGAATGGATCTTCGGCCTGTTTCCTGCGCTCAAGCGCTTCTGGCTGCGACCGGGCGGAACGCTCTCGGGCGGCCAGAAGCAGATGGTCGCGATCGCCCGCGCGATCATCGAGCCGCGCAAGCTGCTGCTGATCGACGAGCCGACCAAAGGCCTCGCGCCGGCGATCGTCGACAACCTGGCCGAGGCTTTCGAGCAGCTCAAGGCGCGCGACACCACCATCCTGCTGGTCGAGCAGAACTTCAACTTCGTGCGTTCGCTGGGCGATCACGTGGCCGTGATGGACGACGGTCGCATGGTGCACAGCGGCTCGATGGAAGAACTGTCCGAGGACGAAGGCCTGCAGGCACGCCTGCTCGGCCTGCATGCAGGAGCCGTGCATTGAACGCCGCCACCCACCCCACATCCCAGCCCGCCCCTGCCGCCGAAGCGGCGCAGGCACTGGAGGCGCTGCCGGGCCGCAAGCGCGACCTCGTGCCGGGCCTGCTGATCCTGGCCTTCATCGGCCTGGCGCTGCCGGTCATCGGAAGCTTCCCGACCTGGGTCACGCTGACCGTCGCCGCGCTCGCCATGGGCATGATGCTGTTCATCATGGCCAGCGGCCTGACGCTGGTCTTCGGCCTGATGGACGTCATGAACCTCGGCCACGCGGCCTTCGTCGCGGTCGGTGCCTACACCGCCACGCTGCTGGTCGGGCCGCTCAGGGGCCTGCTCGAGTCCGAATCGGTGTGGGCCAGCCTGGCGGCCATCACGGCGGTCATCGCGCTGTCGATGGTCGTCACGGCCGCGCTCGGCTGGGTCTACGAGCGCCTGTTCGTGCGGCCGGTCTACGGCGACCACCTCAAGCAGATCCTGATCACCATCGGCGCGATGATCATCATCGAGCAGATCGTGCTGGTGCTGTTCGGCGCCAACCAGATGATGCTGCCGATGCCCGAGGCGCTGCGCGGCTCGCTGCTGCTCGGCGATGTCGCGATCGAGCGCTACCGGCTGGTGGCGGTGGCGGTGGGGCTCGTGGTCTACGCCGGCCTCACGCTGCTGCTGGTGCGCACGCGGGTCGGCCTCCTGATCCGCGCCGGGGTCGAGAACCGCTCGATGGTCGAGGCCCTGGGCTACCGCATTCGCAACGTCTTCGTCGCCGTCTTCGTCGGCGGCTCGGCGCTGGCCGGCCTGGGTGGCGTGATGTGGGGCTTCTACCGCGAGCAGTTCACGGTCGCGATCGGCGCCGAGGTGCTGGTGCAGATGCTGATCATCGTGATCATCGGCGGTCTCGGCTCGGTCACCGGCTGCTTCGCCGGCGCGATGCTGATCGCGCTCAGCACCAACTACGTGAGCTTCCTGCTGCCCGACATGGCGCTGGTCTCCAACATCCTCGTGATGATGGCGGTGCTGCTGTGGCGGCCGCAGGGCCTCTATCCGGTCAACAAGCATTAGGCGGGCGCCATGTTCAACACGATCCTCTCGGGCGACCTGCCGCGCAGCCGCTGGCTCACGGCGCTGCTGGTGCTGGTGGTGGCCTACCTCGCGACCGCGCCCTTCCTGTTCTCGGGCGCGCGCTCGCTCAACGTGGCGGCGACCATCTGCGTCTTCGTGGTCCTCGTGGCGTCCTTCGACCTGCTGCTGGGCTACTGCGGCGTGGTCTCGTTCGCGCATGCGATGTTCTACGGCATCGGCGCCTACGGCGTCGCGATCGCGATGTACAAGCTCGGGCCGACCTGGAGCGCGATGCTGGTCGGCGCGCTGTCGGGACTCGGCGTGTCGCTGCTGCTGTCCTTCCTGATCGCGCTGGTGTCGCTGCGCGTGAAGGCGATCTTCTACACCATGATGACGCTGGCGGTGGCGGCCGCCTTCGGCGCCCTGGTGACCCGCGTGAGCGGCCTGACCGGCGGCGACGACGGCCGCACCTTCAAGCTGCCCGAGTCGCTGTCGCCGGGCTTCCGGCTGTTCGAGAACGACATCCTCGGCACCACGGTCAACGGCAAGGTGCTGGCCTACTACCTGGTGTTCGCAAGCGCCGTGCTGCTGTTCCTGCTGATGCTGCGGGTGGTCAATTCGCGCTTCGGCCGCGTGCTGGAGGCGATCCGAGAGAACGAGTTCCGGGCCGAGGCGATCGGCTACCGCACGCTCTACTACCGCGTGGCGGTCAACTGCCTGGCTGCCGCGCTGGCCACCTGCGCCGGCATCCTGATGGCGCTGTGGCTGCGCTATGTCGGGCCGCAGACCACGGTCGGTTTCAACGTGATGCTCAACATCCTGCTGATGGCGGTGATCGGCGGGCTCGGCACGGTCTACGGCGCGGTGGTCGGCGTGGCGCTGTTCGTGGTGGCCGAGAACTACCTGCAGAGCCTGATGGGCGGCATGACCGGCTCGCTCGGCGGGGTGCCGCTGCTGGCGGCGCTGTTCCACCCCGATCGCTGGCTGCTGTGGTTCGGCACCGTCTTCGTGCTGTCGGTCTATTTCTTCCCGAGCGGCATCGTCGGAAAGCTGCGGGCGTCCACCAGGGAGGTGTTGTGAATCCATCGGTCGTGCTCGTCGAAGTGCGGGGCAGCGTGCAGATCATCACGATCAACCGTCCGGCGGTGCGCAATGCGATCAACAAGGAAGTGGCGGTCGCGCTGGCGGCGGCGTTGTCGGAACTCGATGCGCGGCCCGAACTGCACGTGGGCATCCTCACCGGCGCGGGCGGCTCCTTCTGCGCCGGCATGGACCTGAAGGCCTTCGCAGCCGGCGGCGACGAGCCGGTCGTCGAGGGCAGGGGCTTCGCCGGCATGTGCGAAGCGCCGCGCGCCAAGCCGCTGATCGCGGCGGTCGAGGGCCATGCAGTCGCCGGTGGTTTCGAGATCGCGCTGGCCTGCGACCTGATCGTGGCGGCGCGCGGCGCCAGCTTCGGCCTGCCCGAGGTCAAGCGCGGGCTGGTCGCCTCGTCGGGCGGCCTGATGCGGCTGCCGCACCGCGTCTCGCGCAATCTTGCGATGGAGATGGCGATCATCGGCGACCCGATCTCCGCCGAGCAGGCGGCCGCCTGCGGGCTGGTCAACCGGCTGGTGGAGAACGGCGGCGCGCTCGATGCGGCGCTGGAACTCGCTCGGCGCATCGACGCCAACGCGCCGCTCGCGGTCGCGGCCAGCAAGCAGATCGTGGATGCTTCGCGCACCTGGACCGACGACGAGATGTTCGAGCGCCAGCGGCCGGTGGCGCGCAAGGTCAATGGCTCGTCGGACGCGCGAGAAGGCGCGACGGCCTTCGCGGAGAAGCGCGCGGCGGCCTGGCAGGGCCGCTGAGGACCGCCTTCAGAGCAAGGAGAAGCTGCTCATGCGCGGCAGCGTGCGCTCGCCGGTCTTCTGCAGATGGCGCCGCATGCGACTCTCCGCCTTGGCCTCGTCGCCTTCGAGGATGGCGTCGGTGATGGCGCGGTACTCGGCCACCATCGCCTTCAGGTCGGCGGTGGTCAGCGAGTGATAGAACTGGGCGCGGAACAGGTGCGCCCGCGCCTGCGGCAGCACGCGGTCCAGCTCGCCGCTGTCGGCGATCTCGAACATCACCTTGTAGTAGTTGGCACGTTCGTCGAGCACGCGGTCGAGCGCCTCGGGCGTGCGGGCGCTGACCAGCTTCTGCGCCGCGGCCTCGAAGCGCTCGGCATTGTCTTCGCGGTGGATGTTGGCGGCGGCCAGCCGCGCGGCCAGGCCCGACAGCACTTCCAGCACGCCGAGCAGGCTGGCCGCGTCCTCGCGCGTGAGCGAGCGGATCACCGCGCCGCGGTGCGGCGTGAGATCGACCACGCCGCTCGACGCCAGGATGCGCAGGGCCTCGCGCACGGTGCTGCGGCTGACGCCGAGGTCGCGCGTGAGATCGGCCTCGACCAGCCGCTGGCCCACCGTGAAGCGCCGCATCAGGATGCCCTTGCTGATCGCGTCGGCCACGCGGTCGGGCGTGCTGCGGGGATGGGGCGTTTCGGGCGCCGGCCGGGTGCGGGCGGGCGTCCTGGGTGCGACGGTCTTGAGGGCGGTGTTCATGCGGCTTCGCGCGCTTGGGGCATGGGGGGAAAGACCCGGAATTGTTGACGTGATTGTCAGGCAATACGCACCGGCCGCAAGGGCTCCGCCCTCGGGTGAACCCTCGAAAGGCCGAAGTCGCAGCGAGTTGGCACAAGACGCAGGGCAGGGCCTTGCCTACGCTCGGCCATCGTCGCGGCGCTGCTGCGTTCAAAGAGGTTCTGGATGTCCGACTCCGTACTGCTGGAGCGTGAAGGCGCCGTCGCACTGCTCACGCTCAACCGCCCCGAACGGGCCAACGTGCTCGACCTCGAGACCGGTCGCGCGCTGGTCGACTGCATCGATCGGCTGGCGGCCGACAAGGGCGTGCGCGCGGTGCTGCTGCGGGCTCGCGGCCGGCATTTCTGCGCCGGCGGCGACATCGCCGACTTCGTCGATGCGGGCGGCGACCTGTCCGGCCTGCTCGACCGCACGATTCCCCCGCTGCACCGCGCGATCCACACGCTGGCGACGCTGCCGGTGCCGGTGGTCAGCGCGCTCAACGGTCCGGTCGGCGGCGGCGGCATCGGCCTCGCGCTCTGCGCCGACATCGTGCTCGCGGCCGAGTCGATGAAGCTGCGCGGCGGCTATTCCGCGATCGGCCTCACACCCGACGCCGGATCGTCCTGGCTGCTGGCGCGCCGCGTGGGTGCCGCGCGTGCCAAGGAGATCTTCCTTGCCAACCAGCCGTTGACGGCGCGCGAATGCCTGGCGATCGGTGCCGTGTCGCAGGTCCACGCGGACGATGAACTCGAAGCCCGCGCGCTCTCGCTGGTCGAGGCGCTCGCCGCCGGCGCCACCGCGGCGCTGGCGCGGACCAAGGCCCTGCTCGACGACGTGGCCGGCCGCTCGCTGGAAGCCCAACTCGACATCGAGCACCGCGGCATGGTGGCCTCGGGCGCCACGGCCGACGCCGAGGAGGGTGTCAAGGCCTTCTCGGCCAAGAGAAGCCCTCGATTTATCGGGCGATAGTGTCGGACAAACCCTGATGCATTGTCAGACAATGTGGCCTACGATGGGCCGCATGCAAGGACCTTCCTCGTGAGCGCGATGTCTCCGGAAACGGCCCCGCGGCCCCTGGACACGGCCCGCCTGGCCGCCTGGCTCGAAGCTCGGCTGCCCGGCCTGCGCGGCCCGTTGGCGGCCACCCGCTTCAAGGGCGGCCAGTCCAACCCCACCTATCTGCTGAGCGATGCCGCCGGTGCCCGCTACGTACTGCGCAAGCAGCCCGACGGCGCGCTGCTGCCCTCCGCGCATGCGGTCGACCGCGAGTACCGGGTGCTGCATGCCCTGGGCGGCACCGACGTGCCGGTGGCCCGCGTGCATTGCTTCTGCGACGACCCGCAAGTCGTGGGCACGCCGTTCTACGTGATGGATTTCGTCGACGGCCGCGTGCTGTGGGATCCGGCGCTGCCCGGCATCCAGGTGGCCGCGCGCGGCGCCATCTACGACGAGATGAACCGTGTGGTGGCGGCGCTGCATCGGGTGGATGTGGGTGCGGTCGGCCTGGCCGACTACGGCCGGCCCGGCGCCTTCTTCGAGCGCCAGATCGCGCGCTGGACGCGCCAGTACCAGGCGACGGTGGCCGGGCCCGACGGCGTCGAGGCGATCGCCGCGATGGAGCGCCTGATCGAATGGCTTCCGGCAAACGTCCCCGCCGGGGACGAGACCTGCCTCTTCCACGGCGACCTGCGCATCGACAACATGATCTTCCATCCGAGCGAGCCGCGCGTGCTGGCGCTGCTCGACTGGGAACTGTCCACGCTGGGCCACCCGCTGGCCGACTTCGCCTACCACGCGCTGCCGTGGCGGCTGAGTGCGCAGCAGTTCCGCGGCATGGCCGGCGCCGACTTCGCGGCGCTCGGCATCCCCGGCGAGCGTGCCTACCTCGATGCCTATTGCCGCCGGGTCGGTCGCGAGCCGGTCGACCCGTCGCACTGGGAGTTCTACCTGGCCTACGCGATGTTCAGGCTCGCCGCCATCCTGCAGGGCATCCTGAAACGCTCGCACGACGGCACGGCATCCAGCGCCGAGGCGCGCGAGACCGGCGCCCGCGCGAAGCCGATCGCCGAGGCCGCATGGCGGCAGGTCGAAGCCCACTTTCCCCAGACCGCGCGCTAGTTCGACCCTCATTCATTCCATCCGAAAGTCAGCCGTGTTCGAGTTCTCCCCCAAGGTCCAGGACCTCCAGAAACGCCTCGCCGCCTTCATGGACGAGCACATCTATCCGAACGAGAAGCGCTACTACCGCGAGGCCGAGGAACTGGGCCCGTGGAAGGTCGCCCCGGTGCTCGAGGAACTCAAGCCGAAGGCCCGCGCGGCCGGCCTGTGGAACCTGTTCCTGCCCGAGTCCTCGCATGGCGCCGGCCTGACCAACTTCGAGTACGCGCCGCTGTGCGAGATCATGGGCCGCTCGCACCTGGCGCCCGAGGTCTTCAACTGCTCGGCGCCCGACACCGGCAACATGGAGGTGCTGGCCCGCTACGGCACGCCCGAGCAGCAGGCCCGCTGGCTGGTGCCGCTGCTGGCCGGCGAGATCCGTTCCTGCTTCGCGATGACCGAGCCCGACGTGGCTTCCAGCGACGCCACCAACATCGCGTCGAGCATCGTGCGCGACGGCGACCACTACGTGATCAACGGCCGCAAGTGGTACACCACCAACGCCACCGACCCGCGTTGCAAGATCTGCATCTTCATGGGCAAGTCCGACCCCGACAACGCCGACCGCCACCAGCAGCAGTCGATGATCCTGGTGCCGCTCGACACGCCCGGCGTCACCGTGGTGCGACCGATCGCGGTGTTCGGCTTCTACGGCGTGCCCGACCGCGCCTCGGAAGTCAGCTTCGAGAACGTGCGCGTGCCGGCCTCCAACATGCTGCTCGGCGAGGGCCGTGGCTTCGAGATCGCGCAGGGCCGGCTCGGACCGGGGCGCATCCACCACTGCATGCGGCTGGTCGGCCTGGCCGAGAAGATGCTCGAGCTGATGTGCAAGCGCAGCCTCACGCGCGTGGCCTTCGGCAAGCCCGTGGCGCAGCAGGGCGTGACGGTCGAGCGCATCGCCGAGTCGCGCATTCTGATCGAGCAGGCCCGGCTGCTGACGCTCAACGCGGCGCACCGCATGGACACGGTCGGCAACAAGATCGCCAAGGCCGAGATCGCGATGATCAAGGTGGCGGCGCCGAAGATGGCCTGCCAGGTGATCGACTGGACCATCCAGGCCTTCGGCGGCGGCGGCACCAACAACGACCACGGCATCGCCTCGGCCTATGCCACCGCGCGCCTGCTGCGGCTGGCCGACGGCCCCGATGAAGTTCACCGCAACCAGATCGGTCAGCTGGAGCTCAAGAAGTATCGCTAGCAGCCGCCCCGTGGCACCCAGATTCGGCAGACAGAAGCAAGGAGACAACCATGCACATCGAACTCGACTCTTCCGCATCGTCCATCGCCGAGCGCGGCACTGCCCCCGCGCGGCAGGAGCCGCTCATGTGGCTGAACGCGGATCGCGTGCTCTACGTGGGCCTGCTCGGCGAGCCCTCGGTGCGCACCTTCGGCGCCTATTCGATCTACGTGTCGCTCAGCAAGCCGCACCGCATCAGCGTCGCAGGCGGCGCCTGGGAGGAGGCCGAGGTGTCGGTGATTCCGCCCTACGTGCCGCACCGCATCGCCTCGGGCGAACGCATGATCTGCAACATCCTCATCGAGGCCGACAGCGTGGAGCGCAAGCGCCTGCCGGCCTTCATCGCGCAGGGGCGCGGCCTCGTGTGCGACGACGAGGTGCTGCGTGCGTTGCGCGCCGCGCTCGAGCGCTTCCGTTGCAGCAGCACGCGGCAGTTCCCGCAGACGGCCGACTTCGACCACAGCTTCTTCGGCGAGGCGTTGGTGCCGCGTGCCATCGATCGGCGCATCCGCGCCACGCTCGCGCGGATCAAGGACGACCCCAACAGCCACACCTCGGCGCAGGACTGCGCCGATGCCTCGCACCTGTCGGTGTCGCGCTTCCTGCACCTGTTCAAGGCCGAGGTGGGCACGCCGTTCCGCAGCTTCCGGACCTGGCAGCGGGCCCGCAGCGTGCTCTACTACGTGACGCAGAACGCCAATCTGGCGAACATCGCGCTCGATGTCGGCTACCCCGACTCGACCCATTTCAGCCACTCGATCCGGCAGGTCTACGGCCTGACGCCGAAGTCGATCTTCGCGGGCAGCCGCAGGCTCGAGCTCTACGGCCGGGCCGCCGCGGGCTCGCCGCGCTACCAGTTCGCCTGATCGCTTCTCCTTGAGGAACCATGCAAGTCAATTTCGATTTCAACGGCAAGCACGTCGTCGTGTTCGGCGGCACCACGGGCATCAACTTCGGCATCGCGCACGCGTTCGCGCGGCAAGGCGCCAGGCTCACGGTGGCCAGCCGCAAGCCCGAGAACGTGGCGGTCGCCATCGGTGAGCTGCGCGGTCACGGCGGCGAGGTGCACGGCGTGTGCGCCGACGTGCGCGACTTCGACGCGGTGGGCCGCGCGCTGCAGGAGTCGGTCGACCGATTCGGCCCCATCGACGTGCTGGTGTCGGGCGCGGCAGGCAACTTCCTCTGCGAAGCCAAGGACATGTCGTCCAACGGCTTCAAGGTGGTGGTCGACATCGACCTGGTCGGCAGCTTCCACGTGCTGCGCCAGGCGCATGCGCACCTGCGCAAGCCCGGTGCATCGGTCATCAACATCACGGCGCCGCAGTCCTTCGTGCCGATGCGCTACCAGGCGCATGCCTGCGCCGCCAAGGCCGGCGTCGACCAGCTCACGCGCGTGCTGGCGCTGGAGTGGGGCGTGGAGGGCGTGCGCATCAATTCGATCTCGCCCGGGCCGATCGACGGCACGGAAGGCTTCCGCAAGCTGATGGCGCCCTCAGTTGCAGAGCGCGACGCGGCACAGAACGCCGTGCCGCTGAAGCGCTTCGGCAGCTTGGATGACATCGCCAACCTTGCGTTGTTCCTGGCATCGCCCTATGCGGGCTATATCTCGGGCGCCTTGATTCCGTGCGATGGAGGCGGGGCGGTGGAGAGTGTCAAGCCGGCGCTGGAGTCGGCGGGGGCGTTGCTCTGAACATCATGGTCGCTGGACGCTGTGCCTTGAGCTCGGCCGCGGGGTGCGCGGGTGCCGCATGACGCGGTCCTGGCCGACGCAGCCCCGTGAGGACTTCGCGGCGGCTCGACCGCCGACCACAGGCCGCCTGCCGCAGGTGACGCGGACGGCTACGGGCGCACCGTGTGTTCTGCCTGGCTGCGCGGGGTGACGCCCAGAATGTGCGCGCGAAGGTCGTTGTAGCGCGCCACGAAATTGACCAGCACGCTGGCGGTCCACGCAAAGGCGAAGATGCCCGACATCCCGATGATCGGGGGCACCATGCGCCAGGCGCGAGGCAGCGAGAACGGCTCGCCCAGCGCGGTGTAGCAATTCGCCGCGAAGTAGGCCGCCGTCGACCACTCGCCGATGATGTGGCCGAAGATCAGGGCGGCCGACCAGACGACCACCTCGGCCAGGTGCAGCGCGAGCAGCATCATCACCGTCAGCGTGAACAGAAGGTCGGCGCGCCACAGCGTGGTGTGCGAGCGCAGGGCGGTCGAGCGCTTGAGAAAGGAGCTCGTGAGGATGCGGATCCAGAAGGCATGGAACATGATCACGAAGACCAGCACGGCCCCGCCGAACATGATGTCGGGCAGGGGCAGCGCCTGGGTCAGGGCGTTCTCGACCAGGGTGGGGCTCAGGCTCGACAGATCCGAGGCGGCCGTCGAGACCACCTCTTTGGGCAGCGAATCGGAATTGAACTTTGTATCGGCCATGATGCGGATGCGGGTGCTCTTGCAGGGAACGAACAGGCGCCGGACTGCTTGCGGCGGGTGCTGCGACTGTTGCCGGGTTGGGGGGTGCTGTCAACTCATTGCGGCCCGGACGCCGAGGCAGAATGCCGCACGATTGTCGCCCGCAGGAGTTCCATGAAGAAAAGCCTCGTTGCCGTGTTCCTGGCGGCATGTTCTTCACCACGCACCACGATGCGCCGGTCGCCAACCCCGATTCAATCCGCGTTCTGGCCGCCACCGTCAACCGCACCACCCGCACCGGCGACGTGCTCGGCCCCGATCAGCGCGTCGATCCGCTGACGGCGCTGAAGGCCATGACGCTCTGGCCGGCCTACCAGTACTTAGAGGAGGAGTCGAAGGGCCGCATCACGCCGGGCAAGCTGGCGGACTTCATGGCGCTGTCGGGCAATCCGATGACGGTGCCGCGCGAGTCGCTGGGGGAGCTGAAGGTGCTGCGTACCGTCAAGGAAGGAAAGACGATCTACAGCCGGCCGTGATGCCTCACCGGAACTGACGCAGGCCCGGCAGGGCCCAGGGCGCTCAGAGGGCGCGCACGAAGTCGGTGAGTGCGCCGTCGCCGGCCAGCAGGTGGTCGCCCAGCACCCGGTTCCAGTGCGCCTCCGACCCATGCGCCATGCGCCATTCGTGCAGGCGGCGCGTCAGCAGTTGCAGGTCGTATTCCTCGGTGACGCCGATGGCGCCGTGCAGCGCATGGGCGGTCGCGGCGATCAGCACCGCGGCTTCGCTGGCGCGCGACTTGGCGGTGGCCGACGCCAGCAGCGGGGGCGCTTCGCCGTCGTCGCGGAAGGCGGCTTCGGCAGCGATCGATGCCGCCGCCGTGTGCTCGGCCATCACGCTCAGCTGGTGCTGAACCGCCTGGAACTTGCCGAGCGATTTGCCGAACTGCACGCGGTCGTTGCAGTACTGCAGGGTCATCTCGAACACGCGGGTCATGGCGCCGGCGAGCATGGCGGCATGCAGGGCGGCGGCGAACGCGGGCAAGGCGGCGCCCGCATCGGCGAGCCGGCTCGTGCCGGCATCGCCGGCCCACGAAAGCGACGCCGCCAGGCTGCCATGGATGCCGGTCGACGTGCGCCGCGCCGACGCGCAGGGCAGCAGCAGCAGGGCGTCGCCGTCCCGGGCCAGCACGGCATCGGCGATGGCGCCGAAAGGCGTCAACGGGCAATGCAGCGTTCCATCCGCATCGCGGCGCAGCGCGGTCGCCAGCGTGACCATGCCGTCCGGCATGGGAAGCCGGCTGCCCAGCAGCGCGCGCGCGACGATGCTCTGGCCCAACGGCACCGGCACTGCGTAGCGGCCCAGATGGCACAGCACGGGGAACAGTTCCGCGAGCGGCAGTTCCGCGCCGCCCTCGGCCTCGGGGGCCAGCAGCGCGAGAAAGCCGGCGCTCTCCACGGATTTCCACAAGGCCGCGGGCGAGCCGCCGGCCTCGATGGCGCGCACCACCGCCGGCGTGCATTGGTCGCGGAGGATGTCTTCAATGGCTTCTGCAAACATGGTCAGGGTTCTTTCGCCGGAGGTCAGCGCAGGCCGAGACCGCGCGCGATCATTCCGCGCAGGATCTCGCGCGTGCCGCCGCGCAGGGAGAAGGTGGGCGCCACCTGGCTGACGTAGGCGACCGCGCGGTACAGCTCGGGGTCGACGGCGCCTTCGGGGTCCATGGCGATGGCCGCCTCGATGACGGCCGGGATGCTTTGCTCGAACTCGGTGCCGATGTCCTTCACCAGCGCCGCCTCGACCACCGGGCTCTCGCCGTTCACCAGCTTGGTGGTCACCGCGATCGACATGTTGCGCAGCGTGGCCAGGTGGGCGGCGAAGCGGCCGATGGTGGCGGCATGCACCGGGGCGCCCGGCGTGCGGCGCAGGCAGGCGATCCAGTGTTCGAGCAGAACGATGCTCGAATAGATGCGCTCCGGTCCGCTGCGCTCGAAGGCCAGCTCGGCATTCACCTGCGCCCAGCCGCTGCCCTCGGTGCCGATCAGCGCGTCGTCGGCGAGCAGCACGTCGTCGAACAGCACCTCGGAGAAATGGGCATCGCCCGCCAGGTCACGGATCGGCCGCACGCTCACGCCCGGCAGCGAGAGGTCGACGATGAACTGCGACAGGCCCTGCTGGCGGTCCTTCGCTTCGCCGGAGGACCGGACCAGCGCGATCATGTAGTGGCAATGCTGCGCGTTGGTCGTCCAGATCTTGCGGCCGTTGAGGCGCCAGCCGCCTTCGCAGCGCACCGCGCGGGTGGCGACGCTCGCGAGATCGGAGCCGGAGTTGGGCTCGCTCATGCCGATGCAGAAGAAGGCCTCGGCAGCGCAGATCTTAGGCAGGTAGAAGGCGCGCTGCGCCTCGGTGCCGAACTTCAGGATCAACGGTCCGCTCTGGCGGTCGGCGATCCAGTGCGCGGACACCGGCGCGCCCGCGGCCAGCAGTTCTTCCACCAGCACGAAGCGCGAGAAGGCATCGAGGCTGGCGCCGCCGTACGGGGCCGGCAGGGTCACACCCACCCAGCCGCGGGCGGCGAGCTTCTGGCTGAAGCTGGCGCTGAACCCCATCCACGAACGCGCGCGAACATCCGCCGGCGCAGCTTCGAGGTGGGTGCGAAGAAAGGCCTTCACCTCCTCGCGAAACGCCTGCGTTTCGGGGGGCAGGGCGGCAAGCCTGAAGGCGGACAGCAGTTGGCTCAAGGCGTTCTCCGGCGATGCTCAGAGGCCGATCGTGTAGCCGCCATTGGCCGACAGATGCTGTCCCGTGATGTACGACGCCGCATCCGAGAGCAGGAAGCACACCGGGCGCGCGACCTCCACCGGCTCGGCCCAGCGCCCGAGCGGAATCTGCGCGCGGTAGGTCTCGGCGAACTTCTCGCTGCGGATGGTTTCGGTCATGGGTGTCTCGACCACGCCGAAGCCGACGGTGTTCACGCGCACGTTGTACTTGGCCCACTCGCGCGCCGCGCACATCGTGAGGCCCTGCAGGCCGGCCTTGGCCGCGCCATAGTTGATCTGGCCGATGGTGCCGCGCCGTCCGGCGTCCGACGAGATGTTGATGATCGAGCCCTGGGTCTTGTCGCCCGCGCGCGCACGGGCCAGCATGTGGCGGCCCGCGGCCTGCAGGAAGAAGAAGGAGCCGGTGAGGTGCACGTCGATGACCTGCTGCCAGTCTTCCTTGGTCATCTTCTCGATCATCGCGGTGCGGGTGATGCCGGCGTTGTTGACCAGGCCGTGCACGGCGCCGAACCGGGCCACGGCTTCGTCGATGGTGCGCTGCGCGAAGGCCTCGTCGGCCACGCTGCCGGCCATCGGCAGCACGCGGTCGGCGCCGGCTTCGTCGCGAAACGCTTCCAGCGCGCCGGCGTTGAGGTCGACGGCGGTGACGGTGGCGCCGAGTTTCAGCGCCAGTTCGGCGATGGCGCGGCCGATGCCCTGCGCCGCGCCGGTCACCACGATGCTCTTGTTCGCGAGCGAGAGGGATTCGTCGTTCATGTCGGGTTCCTTCATCTTTGACTCAAAGTGTTTCTTCGGTGCCGAGCACCAGCGTGGCCTGGCTCGACAGTTCGCCGCCGTTGCCGTGCGCCACGGCCAGCTTCGCGTCCTTCACCTGCCGCTCGCCGGCCTGGCCCATCAGCTGCTGGGTGGCTTCGACCATGGTGAACAGGCCATACATGCCCGGGTGCACGCACGACAGGCCCCCGCCGTTGGTGTTCACGGGCAGCGCGCCGCCCGGTGCGATGCGGCCGCCTTCGACGAAGGCGCCGCCTTCGCCCTTCTTGCAGAAGCCGAGGTCTTCGAGGAACAGCAGCGTGTTGATCGTGAAGGCGTCATAGAGCTCGACCACGTCGATGTCGGCGGGCTTGACCCCGGCCTGGGCGAAGGCGCGCGCGCCGGAGTGCACGGCCGCGGTGGTCGTGAGGTCGGGCATCGAGGTGATGTCGCGATGGTCCGTGGCCGCCGCGGCGCCGAGCAGGTAGACCGGGCGTTTCGCCATGTGCTTCGCGCGTTCGGCGCTCACCATGACCACGGCGGCGGCGCCGTCGGTCACCAGGCAGCAGTCGCGCACGCTGATCGGGTCCGACACCATGCGGGCCTTGAGGTAGTCCTCCATCGTGAGCGGATCGCGCATGAAGGCGTCGGGGTTCAGTGCCGCCCAGCGGCGCGCGGCGAGGGCGACCTCGCCGAGCTGCTCGCGCTTCAATCCGTACTGGTGCATGTAGCGCGAGGTGGCGAACGCATAGGCCCCCACGGGGCGCCCGAGCTTGTATGGCGCCTCGTAGGCCGAGGGGCGCATCGCGCTGACCAGACCACCCGAGGCGGTGCGCTGGTTGCTGCCGTAGGCGATCAGCGCGACATCGCATTGCCCTGCTTCGATCGCCAGCGCAGCCCACATCGCATGCGTGAGGAAGGCGGAGCCGCCGGTGCGGTTGTTCTCGGTCAGGCGCGGCTGGATGCCCAGGTACTCGGCGAAAGTGAGCCCGGAGAGGAAGTCGTCGGGCAGGCCGATGAAGAGGCCGTCCACGTCGCCCGGCGTGAGGCCGACCTGGTCGAGCGCCCCGAGGCTGGCCGAGACGGCGAGGTCCATCGAACTCATGCCGGGGGATTCGCCCATGCCGTAGGTGCTTGCGGCCACGATGGCCGATTTGCCGCGCGGAAAGCGGTCGTTCGTCGTGGTCATGCCTGGCTCCCTGCGTCCGGCGCAATGTCGAAGAGAAGAATCGGCTTGTCGTCCTGCCGGCCGATGCGCGCCTGGACCTTCATGCCGATGCGCACCGCGTCGGGCGCGATGCCTTCGACGCGGCTCATCAGGCGGGGGCCTTCGTCGAGGTCGACCAGCACGACGTTGTACGGCTGCTGCGGCGGCTTGACGCGCACCACCGTGGTGGCGTGCACCGTGCCGCGGCCGGACGCCTCGACCCATTCGAGGTCGCGGGCACCGGTCACCGGCTCGGCCACGCGGGGGTAGAAAAAGTACTTGCCGCTGGCGCGCGAGCGCTGCAGCATGAACTTGCCTTCGGCGAGATGCGCGAAGTAGCTTGCTTCGGGACGAATGTCGGTCATGGGGTTTGCTGCCGGGTCAGGGTTTCGTGGCGGGCCATTGGTAGAGCGGTGCTTCCTTGGCCATGAAGCGGCGCACGGCTTCGGCGTGGAATTCGCTTTCGCGGCAGATGGCTTGCGCCATCGCCTCCTGCGCGTACACCTCGCCCCGCTCGGATTCGAAGGCGCGGTTCATCACGCTCTTCGCGAGGCCCAGCGCTTCGGTCGGCGCGCTGTGGAAGCGGGCCGCGAACTCGAGCGCCGCCGGCAGGAGCGTGTCCGGCTCGCACACCGTGTGCACCAGCCCGAGGCTCTTCGCCTCGTCGGCACCGACCACGCGCGCGGTAAACACAAGCTCCTTGGCGCGCGCGAGCCCGATGGCGCGCGGCAGCAGGTACATCGCGCCCGTGTCCGGCACATAGCCGAGCCGCGTGAAGGCACTGCAGAAAGTGGCGCGGGACGAAGCCAGCACGAAGTCGGCGCACAGCGCCAGCGACAGGCCGGCGCCGAAGGCCACGCCGTCGACGGCGGCGATCAGCGGCTTTTCGAGGTCGATCAGCTCGTCGAGCCAGCGGTGAATCTTGCGGATGCGCTCGCGGCCTTCGAAGATGTCGCGCTTCTGGCCCTGTTGCTCCGACAGTACCTTGACGTCGCCGCCCGCGCAGAAATGGCCGGCGGCGCCGGTGAGAACGACCGCGCGCACCGCCGCGTCGTCGCGCACTTGCGCCACGGCGGCCGCCAGCTCCTCACGCATCGCATAGTCGAACGCGTTGCGCTGACCGGGCCGGTTGAGCGTGAGCACGGCGGTCGCGCCCACGTGGGAGATGTCTACAACGGGCATCGTTGTCCTTTCATTCTTTTCAGTAGCGGATCTGCATCAGCCAGGTCGCGACCATGACCGGCCGCTCGGCGCCTTCGATGCGCACTTCGACGTGCCACACGCAGCGAACCTCGTCAGGCTTGATGTCGTCGACGCGCTCGAGCCTGAAGCTGCCGACCAGCCGCGAACCGCTGGGCACCGGGCCGGTGAACCGGATCTTGTCGAAGCCGTAGTTCAGGGCCATCTTCCGGTTGGGAAACTCGAAGCAGCGGTGGTACCAGCCCGTGATGAGCGAGAGCGTCAGCAGCCCATGGGCGATGGTGGTCTTGAAGGGCGACTCGGTGGCGGCGCGCTGCGGATCGGTGTGAATCCACTGCCGGTCCTGGGTGACGCCGGCGAAGACGTCGATGGTTTCCTGGTCGACCGTGATGGCGTCGCCCGTGACCTGCGGCGCGCCCACGAACGCCTTGAGGGCCTGGATGGAGTCGAAGCTTTTCTTGCCCATGGTGTCAGTCCGCCTTCACGCCGAGCGACTTGGCCAGTGGAATCCAGCGCGCGCGCTCGTCGGCGATGAACTTGCCGAAGACCTCCGGCGATCCGGGCATCGGCTGCGCGCCGATGGCCTGGAGCTTGTCGATCAGCTCGGGCTTCTTGAGCGCCTCGTTGATGGCCTTGTTCATTTCGTTGACGATGGCCGCCGGCGTGTTCGCCGGCGCCACCACGCCGAACCAGGCGCTGGCCTCCGCATTCGGAAAGCCCGCTTCCTTCAGCGTGGGCACGTTCGGCAGCTGCGGGAAGCGCACGCTGTCGAGAATCGCCAGCGGATGGATCTTGCCGGCCTTGGCCTGCTGCATCGACGAGGGCAGGGCGTCGAACATGATGTCGACGTTGTTGCCCATCATGCTCATGATGGCCGGCGCGCTGCCGGTGAACGGGACGTGCGTGACCTTGAAGCCCATCAGCGAGGTGGCGTATTCGCCCGCCAGGTGCGTGATGTTGCCGCTGCTGGCCGACCCCATGGTCAGCTTGCCCGGTTCCTTCTTGCCCAGCGCGATCAGTTCGGCGACGTTCTTGACGTTCAGGTCCTTGCGCGTCGCCAGCAGCAGGGGCGACTTGCCCATGCCCGACACCGGAACGAAGGACTTCTCCGGGTCGTAGGGCATCTTGGCGTAGAGCGCCGCGTTGATCACCAGCGGTGCGTTCGAGCCGACGAAGAAGGTCTTGCCGTCGGGCTCGGCGCGCGCCGCCAGGTCGCCCGCGATCATGCCGGCGGCCCCGGCCTTGTTGTCCACGATGATCGGCGCGCCGAGGATGACCGAGGCGTCCTGCGCCACCAGCCGCGTGATCTGGTCGGCGGCGCCGCCGGCCGGGTAGGGCACCAGGAAGCGGATCGGCGTCTTCTGCTGCGCCTGGGCCGCGAAGCCGGGGACGAGCAGCAGCGAGGCGATCACCGCCGTGCGAATGGGTGTGAACTTCATGATCTTGTCTCCGTGTGTTGGGGTGGGCGCGCTTACACGACGCCCATGGCTTTCAGTTCGGCCATGCGTTCGTCCGACAGCCCGAGCCGGTCGCCCAGGACGGCGCTGTTGTGCTCGCCCAGCGTGGGCGCCGAGCGCGTATATCGGATCGGCGTGTCCGACAGGCGGATCGGATTGGCCACGCTGGGCGCCTGGACGCCCGCGCTGTGCGGCAGCGACAGCTGCATCTCGCGGTGCGTGACCTGCGGGTCCTCGAACACCTGCTTCATGTTGTGGATCGGGCCGCAGGGCACGTTGCGGGCCTCGAGCAGCGCAACCCAGTCTTCCATGGTGCGCGCCAGCATCGCCTCGGCCACCTGCGGGATGAGCGTCTCGCGGTTGCGGTTGCGTTGCGCCGTGGTGCTGTACAGCGGGTCTTCGGCCAGCGCGGGGCGGTCGATCGCCTTGCAGAAGGCGGCGTACTGCGCGTCGTTGCCCACCGCGATGATGATGTCGCCTTCCTTGCAGCGGAAGACCTGGTAGGGAACCATGTTCGAGTGCGCGTTGCCCATGCGCTGCGGGATCTTTCCCGAGAGGAAGTAGTTGATCGCCTGGTACGAGTTGATCGTGACGATGCAGTCCAGCAGCGACATGTCGATGTACTGCCCTTCGCCGCTCACGCGGCGGTGCTCGATGGCCGCGAGGATGGCGGAGGTGGCGTACATGCCGGTCAGCAGGTCGCTGATCGCGATGCCGCTCTTCATGGGGGCGGCGCCGGGCTCGCCGTCGGGCACGCCGGTGATGCTCATCAGCCCGCCCATGCCCTGGAACACGTAGTCGTAGCCCGGCAGCGCCGCATACGGACCGTCCTGGCCGAAGCCCGTGACCGAGCAGTACACCAGGCGCGGGTTGATCTTGCGAAGGTCCTCGTAGGCCAGGCCGTAGCGCGCAAGCGTGCCGACCTTGTAGTTCTCGACCAGGATGTCGGCGTCGCGTGCGAGCTGGCGAATGATCTCCTGTCCCTCGGGCTTCGCCAGGTCGACCGTGACCGACTGCTTGCCGCGGTTCGCGCTCAGGAAGTAGGAGGAGTCGCGGGTCTCGCGGCCCTCGGCGTCCTTGAGGAAGGGAGGGCCCCAGTAGCGGGTGTCGTCGCCCACGCCGGGGCGCTCGATCTTGATCACCTCGGCCCCCATGTCGGCGAGGTTCTGGGTGGCCCACGGGCCCGCGAGGATGCGGGTCAGGTCGAGCACCTTGAGGTGCCCCAATGCCGTTTTCATGTGTGCTTCCTGCCTATGTCGATGGGTCGAGGATAGGAGGGCGCTACATGCTTGGTCCAATATTAAATAGTCGAAAAGCGATACAGAATCGGTATCGAAAGGTGAGGCGAGCCCAAGAGGAAAACTTGCCGTTCTGATACCAATGAAGTATTGGAATTGTTAAATTCAATATTGGACGCGCCCAGAGTGAAGCCCTACGCTCACCGCCTGTCCAATACCCTGAAGAGGCCCTCCGCGATGCCAGACTTTCTCCTGTACGAGCAGCAAGACCACGTCGTCACGCTGACGATGAACGAACCTGGCCGCCGCAATCCGCTCACGGGCAATTCCGCCGTGCCGGACTTCCTGGCCGCGATCGACCGCATCCACAACGACCGCAGCGTGCGCGCGGTGATCCTGACCGGCGCGGGCACGGCCTTTTCCTCGGGCGGCGACATCCGCGACATGGAGCGGCAGGCGTCGGGCGAGGTCTCGGGCATGCAGATCCGGCAGGAATACCGCACCGGCATCCAGAAGCTGCCGCTGGCGCTGTTCAACCTCGAAGTGCCGATCATTGCGGCCGTGAACGGCGCCGCCATCGGCGCGGGGCTCGACCTCGCGTGCATGTGCGACGTGCGCATCGCATCGGAGCACGCCAAGTTCGCCGAGAGCTTCGTCAAGCTCGGGATCATTCCCGGCGATGGTGGCGCCTGGCTGCTGCCGCGCATCGTCGGCATGTCGCGCGCCTCGGAGATGTCGTTCACCGGCGAAGTGATCGGCGCGGAACTGGCGGCCAGCTGGGGGCTGGTCTCGCGCGTGGTGCCGGCCGACCAGCTGCTCGCCACCGCCAACGAGCTGGCCCGGCGCATCGCGGCCAACCCGCCGCACGCCGTGCGCCTGACCAAGCGGCTGCTGCGCGAGGCCATGCACACGCGCCTCGACACCCTGCTCGAAATGGCTTCGGCCTTCCAGGCGATGTCGCACCAGACCGCCGACCACAAGGAGGCCGTGGCAGCCTTCCTGGCCAAGCGCCCGGCCGTCTTCAAGGGGTGATGTGGGCGGGCTCGCAGGCGCGGCACGGGCGGCAAGGAGCGGGGGCTCCGTTATGCTCGACGCCAGTGATTCAGCCAAGCCCATGGACCTGCGACGCATCCGCCACTTTGTCGTTCTTGCCGAGACGCTCAACTTCCGCCGCGCGGCCGAGCGCCTGCACATGGCGCAGCCGCCGCTGACGGTCTCGATCCAGAAACTCGAAGCAGAGCTCGGCACCCGGCTGTTCACCCGCGAGTCCACCGGCGTCCTGCTCACGCCCACCGGGCAGGCGGTGCTGGTCGAGGCCCGCAAGCTGCTCTTCCACGGCAACCAGTTGCGCGAGACCGCGATGAGCACGCTGGCGGGAACCGGCGGCGTGCTGCAGATCGGCTTTGTCGGCTCCACCACCTACGGCATGCTGCAGAAGCTGCTGCCGCTGTTTCGCGCCGAGTACCCCGGCGTCGAGCTGATCCTGCGCGAAGCGACGTCGGTGAGCATCCTGCAGCAGCTCGAAGACAAGTCGCTCGACATCGGGCTGGTGCGCGTGCCCCTGATGCAGCCGACCGGGGCCACGCTGCTCCAGCTGGAGCGCGAGGAGTACGTGGCGGCGCTGCCGCGCGGCAATGCGCTGGCCGGCAAGGGCATGCTCAAGCTGTCGGACATGGCCGGCGAGTCCTTCATCATGTATGCCGCCGGCCAGGCCTCCGGCCTTCACGGCACGGCCATGTTCGCGTGCCAGCAGGCCGGCTTCATTCCGCGCGTGACACAGCAGGCCATCCAGGTGCAGACGGTGCTCGCACTGGTCGAGAGCGGTCTGGGCGTGGCGCTGGTGCCGTCGGTGATGCAGCGCTATGTGAGCGAGAAGATCGTCTACCGGCCTTTCGTGGACTTCCCGGCGACGGCCTCGATCGGGCTCTCGCTCGCCTACATGGCCGATACCGAGAGTCCGGCCGCCAGCCGGTTCCGGGCCTTGGCGGCGCGCGAGTTTCCGTTGGTCCAGGCGGGCTAGCCGCCCAGTTGCGAGGCTTCTCTCATGCCCGTTTCTGATTCGCTCCTTCTTCGCAACGTGCGTCCGCTGGGCGCGGCGTCCGTCGACCTGCTGGTGACCGGCGATCGCATCGCGGCGGCAGGCGTCGCGCTGGCCGTGCCCGCCGGCTGCGTGGTGGAGGAGGGCGGCGGCGCACTGCTGCTGCCGGGCCTGGTCGAAGGCCACACTCACCTGGACAAGACCTTGTGGGGCCTGGACTGGTACCGCAACGAGGTCGGCACCCGGCTCATCGACAAGATCGACAACGAGCGCGCCTTCCGCGAGGCGAGCCGCCACGACGCCGCGGCCCAGTCGCTGGCGCTGGCCAGGGCCTTCCTGGCCCTCGGGACGACCCGGCTGCGCACCCACGTCGACATCGACACCCAGGCCGGCCTGCGCCACCTCGACGGCGTGATGCGCACGCGCAGCACGCTCAGGGACCTGCAGCAGATCCAGATCGTCGCCTTTCCGCAATCGGGCCTGCTGCAGCGGCCGGGCACGGCCGAGCTGCTCGACGACGCGATGGCACAGGGTGCCGACGTGCTCGGCGGCCTCGACCCCTGCGCGATCGACGGCGACCCGGTGCGCTCGCTCGACACGCTGTTCGGCATCGCCGAGCGCCGCGGCTGTCCGCTCGACATCCATCTTCACGAGCCGGGACCGATGGGGGCCTTCTCGCTGGCGTTGATCCTGGATCGCGCGGCCGCGCTCGGCATGCACGGCCGGGTCGCGATCAGCCATGGCTTCTGCCTGGGCGAACTGCCCGAGCGCGAGCGCGACCTGCTGCTGGCGCGCATGGCAAAGCTGGACGTGGTGCTGATCACCAGCGCGCCCCCTTCGCGCCACGTGCCGCCCTTGATGGCCTGCCGCCAGGCCGGCGTGACGGTGCTGGGCGGCAACGACGGCATCCGCGACACCTGGTCGCCCTACGGCAGCCCCGACATGCTGGAGCGCGCGATGCTGATCGGCATGCGCTACAACCTGCGCCGCGACGACGAACTCGACATCGCGCTCGACTGCGTCACCCACGCCGGCGCGCGCGGCTGCGGCTTCGCCGCCTACGGCCTCGCGACGGGCGACCGCGCCGACCTGGTGCTGGTGCAGGCGCAGACGGTGGCGCAGGCGGTCGTCGCACGGCCGCCACGTCGGCTGGTCGTGGCCGGCGGACGCATCGTGGCGCGCGACAACGTCTTGCTGCCGGACGCGGTGCCTGCGTGAGCCGGCCGCTGGCCGGGACGGCACGCGGGGATGCGGCATCGCCCTGGCGCGTTGCGAGCCGGACTAAAAGGCTGGAAGTCGCGAGCTGCTGCTCAACGAAGTCGCGCAGCGCCCGCGTAAAAAGAGCTGCACCGCCACCGGCGGCATGGGCAGCTAGTAGCGCTGGATCTCGGCGGTACGCGTGATCGTCAAGTCCTGTTCGCAGCCAAGAATCTGACCTTGGTTGATCGCGTTCGCGGAGCACTCCTTGTCGCGACGCTTGATCCACGCGCGCTGCTCGTTGCGCAATTTGATCTTGCCGTCTGCGTCAAGCCGCGCCATGGCTTGCTTGTAGGCGACATTGAGTGCCTTGTCCGCCCTGGCAGCGTCTTCTCCTGCGCATGCCCACTGTCCTTCCTGTTCACATGCGCGCGGCGCGGCGGCGGCGATGTTTGCGGCGAGCGCGATAGCGAGTACGACGAGGGACTTCGAGATCATGGGTTGGTTGTTGATTCGGTTTGAGAGGTATCAGAATGTATCAAAGTGCCTGACCGCCTCGAACCGGTCGACGCGCTGCGACTCACCTGGATTGCGGACGGTGTGGCGGATTCAGCGGCCGACGGACGGCGTCGTGCACCACGCGTCGGCCTAGGCGGACGGCATCCGCTCGAATGCCGGCAGCGAGGGATCGATGGCGTCCCACGCCAGCCCACGGACGCTGTAGGTGAGCACCTGCGGCGCGAAGCAGCCCGGCTCGTCCAGGCTGCCCGCATGGACCGCGATCAGCTCCGGCATCGCGGCGAAGCGCAGGAAGACCGGCGTGCCGCAGACCGGGCAGAAGGCGTGGATCTTCACGTTGCCGCTGTCGCCCGCGACCTCCCAGTGCGTCGCCTCGCCGGTGATCTTCATCTCGGCCCGCGCGGGAAAGGTCAGGTAGGAGCCGTGCCCGGTGCCGCTTCGCCGCTGGCAGTCGCTGCACTGGCAGTGGTTCTGGAAGACGGGCGCGTGCTGGGTCGCGTAGCGGATCGCGCCGCACGCGCATCCGCCGGTGTAGGACTGGGTCATGACAAACTCCCGGTTCAGGCCGTCTTCGGCTTGGCGAAAACGTCGATGCCCTGTCCCGTTTCGAGCAGGGACTTCAGGCTGGAAAGAACGATCGGCCAGCCCTGCTGGATGCCCTTGGCCATCCCGCTGCCGGCCTCGAGTTCGTCATGGGTGACGGTCAGCCGCACCATGTCCTCGTAGGCCGCGACGTCGAAGCTCACGCGGCTGTGGCTGGCCGGATCAGCCGCCTGCGAGGGGTCCGCCCACGTGATGACCAGGCGCGTTGGCGGCGCGACCTCGACCACCTTGCCGACCAGCTGGACCGTGCGCTGCTCGTTGGCGCGCACGTGCTCCCAGGTCGATCCGGGCTTCCAGTCGGAGACGTTCTCGTGGCCCCAGTAGCGCCGCGCGATCTCCGGCTTCGTGATGGCCTCGAACACCTTTTCCGGCGTCGAGCGGATGTAGGTCACGTATATGAAGCTGGTCTTCTCTTTGCTCATCGTCATTCTCCTTCGAGTTCGTTCTTCAGGTCATGCAGCAGGGTGAGCCGCTGCTGTTCGAATTTCCGCACCCACCGCTCGTAGACCTCGTGCAGCGGCACCGGGTTGATGAAGTGCAGCTTCTCGCGGCCGCGCCAGACTGTGCTGACCAGATTGGCCGCCTCCAGGATCCCGATGTGCTGCGTGGCCGATTGCCGCGCCATGTCCAGGTGCTCGCAGAGTTCGCCCAGCGTCTGCCCGTTTTTCTCGTAGAGCAGGTCGAGCAGCTTTCTGCGTGTCGGGTCGCCCAGTGCCTTGAAAACCTTGTCTGTGTCCATCCGTTGCGTTTCGTGCGTGAGGGGATGATATGCAGTTAAATACCTGCATGTCAAGCGCTGTGCCTGCGGTTTCTGGTCATTGCAAATGCAACACGGCAACGTTGCATTTGCAAGTGTGCTAGTGTTGCAGGATGAAATCAGACGCCAGGCCGCAGGCAGCCGCAAAGCCTGCATTGCCCCCACCGCCGCCAGCGGACCCGGCACGCGTCATGGCTGCAGCGATCGATGGCGTGTTCCAGCACGCGTTTGTGCCGCACATCAAGCCGCGCAAGGTGGACCCGAAGCAAACGCAGAACATCTTCGTCATGATGGCCGCGCATCATCAGTCGCCGATGTTGAACCGTGATCTGGCCGCGCAGTGGGCATCGAGGAACCTGCCGGTCACGGCGGTCGATCTCTGGTTTGCGGCGACTGGACTCGAACGCAGGAAAGACCTGTTCACCGCGCTGCAGCTCAGTTCATCCACGCTGTCGCGGGCCAAGCCCGACACCACGCTGGACGCTGCGGTGACTGAACGCATGCTGCGCCAAAGCGACCTGTTCGTCCGTGCAGCCGAAGTGTTCGGAGAAGAAGGCACGGCCTGGATGACGAAGCCGCATGACCTGCTCGGCGGCAAGGCGCCGGTCGAATACGCCGCCAACGAATTCGGCGGCGCGAAGGTGCGCGCGATTCTCAACGCGATCGAATACGGAGGCGTCGTTTGACGCTTGCGGTATGGCGCATCGGCAGCACGAAGGGCCTGACGCTCGCAAGCCTCCCGTTCGGTTCGACGTTGGAGCCGGGGCGCTGGCATCGAACGCCGCCCGATGGTCTGCCGGTGGTCTACGCCGGCGCCAGCCGGGCACTGTGCCAGCTTGAAAAGCGCGTGCACTGCAACGGCGTGCAGCCGAGAAATCAGGCGATGCTGCGGCTGGACTTGCCCGACGGCGCGACGCTGCTGGACATCCGCAAGCTGGGCTTGCCCGCGAACTGGCGCGACAACGAAGCATGGACGCAAGGCGAGGGCGCCAGCTGGCGCGCATCGGCCGCGTCGCTCGGCCTGTGGGTGCCGTCGGCGGTCGAACCGGGTGAATCGAACCTGGTGCTGAATCCGGATCACGCGCAGTACGCATCGATCGTGGTGACGATCGAGCGCAACCCCTTCCGGTTCGATGATCGGATGTTCGATTCCTGAGAACCGAAAAAGACCAGGATGAAACACCCCTGAAGCGCCTGCGGCGCCCCGGGTCGCCGCCAGAGGCAGCGGCTCTTCGGGTCCGTCCAAGCCTGCGCAGGCAGGCTTGGAGCCGCGGACCTCAGCCCCTCAAGGGGGCGATACCAGCGGCCCGGCAAAGCCGGTTCCGCGGTATCCCTGGCATCCGGTTGYGCCGRTTTCATGGGTTGCCCGAGAACAGGTGGCCGAGCAGCGCGAGCTTCGCCGCCGACCAGACCGGAACTGGGCCAAGCAAGTTAGCCCAAGGCGCCGACCGGCTACCGTCGGGCCACTAGCAGTCGCTCACGGCAGGCAGGTTTCCTGGGGATCACGCTCGGTCCCACCTGTCATGCATCGAACGAAAAGATCCGCTTCCAGTCGTCCTTCATGCTGATGACGACCCATCCGTTCTTCTTCGCTTCGTCGTAGAGCGTCTGCGGGAAGGCTCCGACTTTCGTGTCGGGCAAGCCTTGGGCGGGACCGTAGGCGTACTCGCGCCTGGCGTCGTCGTGCAGCAGCAGCATCGAAAGTCGCGGACCGTCGCCAGCCTTGGTGTACTCGAGCATTTGACGGTCGCCCGTCGAGTTTCCGAACGATGCGACGGGCCGACGGCCGATCATCAGGTGGATGCCCTCCGGCTTTCCGGCGTTGTTGTCGTTCAAGAGGAGCTTGGGCTCCTTGGTCAGGAAAGGCTTGCCGCTCTTGGCATAGCCGTATTTCGTGCCGCCCGCTGTACCGACGACCTGTTCCGGTGGAACGCCGTAGACCGCCTCCGAGTACACACGCACAAAGTCCTGGCCACCGCCGGTGACGATGTAGGTCTTGTAGCTATTGACTCGCAGATACTTCATCACCTCCTGCATGGGCTGGTAGGTGAGTTCGGTGTAGGGGCGGTTCCAGCGCCTGTCCTTCGCGCTGGCGATCCATTTCGTCACCTCTGCGGTGAATTCATCGACGCTCATCCCGGTCAGCGTCGCGGCCAGGATCTTCTCGAGTTGCGGCAGGGGAAGCTTGGCAATCGTTTCCATGTTGCCCGTCAGCACCGTCTTGAACGGCTCGACATTGGCCAGTTCGGGCTTGGCCTTGACCACGGCCGGCACGCGATCGAGGCAATAGATCACCTGGCTGTACATCGGGTGCTCTACCCACAGCGTGCCGTCCTGGTCGAACGTTGCGATCCGCGCCGGTGGTGCGACGAAGTTCGCGTTCGATGCGTCCGTCGTGACCCGCACGAAGTCGAGGATGGCCTGCTTGGCCGGACCGTCGTTCCAGGAAGCAAGCGGCGCCTCGGATGCCGGTTGCAAACTGCCCGAAGCGCTTTGTTGGGCGTGAGCTCCAGCCATGCCCAGAAGCCCGGACATGACCGGTGCGGCAGCCAGGGCCTTCAACAGATGCCGTCGGCCTTCATCCTCGGGAGATCTCATATTTCCTCCTGGGAAAGTTCGGCGCCTCATGCGACCACCGACCGGAAATTCAGGACAAACGATGCGTGTCAACCGGTTCTCGATGGGGCGGCGGGTCGCCAACCAGCACGAAGACTAGGAGCAACACGCTGCTGCCGCAATCCGAGCGCCCACGGATGAACACGTAGGTGGCAGGGCCAGGAGCACGCGCCGGCCGGCCTTACGCCTCCAAGCGACCTTTCAATGCATCACGCCCTTTCTGTGTGATCGCGAGGACCTGGGCCGCCTTCTGGCACATTTGGCCGCGGCTCAAACGATCAGGCAGGGGAATGAAGGCCTGGATCAATCCGGCAGCGCGCAGGACGCGAAGATGATCGATCTCACCCGGGTCATACACCGTGCAAGGGAGATCCCGCTCAGCGATTCGACGCAGGAAATCCATCGGCATAGTTCGGCTCCTTTGAAAAGATGAAGGCAAAGTCTGGGCTTTCTGGAGAAGGCCGGAGCCGCCCGCTGGAGCGACGCCGAACCCCATGCGCAAACTCGCTATGCGGTCGCGTCGACGGCCATCAGTTCTTCCTTGCGCGACTCAAGCTGCGCGCGGATGGCAACCAGATCGAGGCCGCGCGCTGCACGCGCCTTGACGAAGATCTCGTTGCGTTCCTCCTTGACGTGATGGTCGATGTACTCGCCGAGGACGGTCACCTTGGCGTCGAACTTGTCATCAACGTCCGCTGCGGCCTGGATCTGCGCGATCAGTTCCTTGGCGCTGGCGTGCTCGACCTCGGCCTCGTCCAGCAGATCGGTGTTCTTGATTGCCTCCCTGAGGGCCGGATAGAAGATCTCCTCTTCGAGCTGGGCATGGACCGTCAACTCGTTGCAAATCTCCGTGGCGAGGTCGCGCTTTTTCTGCGGGGTGCTCGTCGCCCTCGACTTGACGAGTTCCGCATACGCGGTGAACAGCTTCTTGACGTTTCGATGATCGGTGTCGAGGAGACTGCAGGCATCGGCTGGCGCGCGTTTGGCGGTCGTGGGCATCGTGGGCTCCGGTTGGGTTGGGGAGTCGGAGAATGAAATGCAGCCCTTCGCTTCGGCGTAGGAGACGAACGCTTCCGCGCACCGGAGAAGTCAACACCCTCGGGGCCATCGTCGGTGGAAGTTCAGAGGCGCGGAAAGAGGCCTGAAGGCTCAATGCCCATCCGAGCGTCATAGGAGTACCCTTGGCAGGCCGGGGCGCGCACGTTGTCCGCGCGCAAGTGGGTCATGACGTGCGGGAGGTCCCCCTATGAACAACTCCGAACCGCGCGGTAGCGATGGCCGCCAGCAATTTTCATCTCCCGACTGGAGCATGGAAGTGGCCGCAGATGCCGGGCCGAACGGAAGCGGGTCCTATCACGCGGACGTTTTCCGGCTTGGCACTTTCGTGTGTCGGATCGCTTTGGCGCGTCAGTTCACCGACCATGCGGCCGCTGAGGCTGCACTCGCCGTCCGCGTACAAGAATGGCTCAGTGACTACGATGCCCGGCGTAGCGCCGAGCCGAACGTGGCCATCGAGCCGAACGTGGCCATCGAGGCGACCCCGACCATCGACGATGCACTTGAGCAGAACAAGCAGGCTACCGAGGAAGTCAAGGTTGCTGCTGATGAACTGGGGCTGGTTCACGCAGTGCTGGACAAGCAAATTCCTGGTGACGTTCACCATGGCGACGTGGCAGATGCTGTCGCGCGGACGGACGAACTGGAAAAGCGTTTGAGCAAGTCGGCGGAAGCGCTGGAGGAGGTCAACGAAACCTTGGAGCGCGTAGCCGACGCGCAGAGCAGGCCGGACGAGCAATCGCTCGCACCGGGCCAGGCCGCCAAGCCTGCGCCCGGCTTGGCCTCTGGCCCTTGACGTGCTGCTCGACCGCGTCGTTGGGCAGTGCTGCGCGAGTTTGCCAGAACGCTCAGCCAGCAGCGAGTACCCGCAGCCGCCGCGCTGGCGCTCACCGAGCCATGTCTGGCGATCACTGTTGACTGACCCGTCTGATCGTCGGCTGATCAAGTCGACGGGGCTCGCTGAGCCCCGCGTCGGTCTTGAGTGATCCGCTGCGGGCCACGCAAAGCCCGCGAACCCTAGCCCCCCTGCTCGCCCGCGGCGCGGATTTCCACGCGGCGATTCGGTTCGAAGCAGGCGATGAGCTCGGTCCGGTTCCTGGCCTTGCCCTGGGCCTTGCAATCGGCCTCGGTGACCTTCAGGTCCGCCGGGCCGCGGCCTTCGGTCTGGATCACGTTGGCCGGCACGCCCTGGCTGACCAGGTAGTCGCGCACGGAGTTTGCCCGTGCCACGGACAGGCGCTGGTTGAACTCGAGGCTGCCTATC
>NZ_JBFUFO010000037.1:0-62910 GCF_056403395.1 Variovorax sp. P2_H12
GCCGCCGGCTCCTCCGCCGCCCGCGCCGCCGCCGGCTCCTCCGCCGCCCGCGCCGCCACCGGCTCCTCCGCCGCCCGCGCCACCTCCTGCGCCGCCACCGGCTCCACCGCCAGCGCCACCCCCTGCGCCGCCACCGGTTCCGCTGCCAGCCCCACTTCCTGCACCACCCGCGGCAGTGCCAGCGCCGCTTCCTGTACCAACACCCGTCCCACCACTGGGCCCATTGCCAGCGCCGGGGCTGTTGCCGCCCGGATCCGCCGGGGCGTTGGTGATCGCGAAAGCGCCAGGCGAGTGGGTCCCCTTGGTCGCGTTTTGATTCGACGATGCGCTCGAGATCGCCGCGCTGGAAGAACTCGGCGCTTGCGCCGCCGGTGTGGCAGCGCTCACGCAGATGGCTTCGCCGAACGGATTGTGCGGGTCGCAGTGAGTCGTGCTGCCTGCCGTGCGAGCCGTTCCGTTTGGGACCGAGGCGGTCGGGAGCGTCGCCGATGCCCGGCTGGCAATGTGTGGCTGTTCCGTTCGGATCGATCGCTCGACATCGGGAGCGGCGGCCTTCGGTGCTGCTTCTGATTGACGGTCGACAGGCAATGCGCGCGACGCGGTGACGGTCGACGTCATGCTCCTTTCGCGCTGTCGGGCGCCGGGGCGGTCCCGCCGCAGTGCTGCCACCGCTTGCCTTGGCGGCGCCTGAGAAGCTTGCGCATCCGAAGTCCGTGCCTCGTCGGCTTGCGGTGCGGCCACAGGCCGATGTGCTTCGGAGGCTTGTTCTTCGGACGCCACGACCTGCGTCCGGGCCGCCGCGGGCGTCGGGGCCTGCGTTTCGGACGGCTCCGCCAGCAGCGAGCGCGTTGGCTCGACATGATGCTCGACCATCGGAGCGACCGCGACCGGCGCGACCGCCGGTTGCGAATGCGTCGCGGGCGCCGGAAGCGACGCAGTCTGCGACTTGGACTGCCAATGGATCGGCGCCGCCTCACGGGTGGACTCCAGACTTCGCTCGGCAGTGCGGTTCCAGTACCAGAAAACGAACGCAGCACTCGACAGGAAGACGACCATCAACATCAGCACGACGGGAACATCGAGGCCGCCGGGCAAGGTCAACCGGCGAGCGAAATCGCGCTTCTTGGGGATTCGCGATACGACCAAGAGATCGCTCGCCCTCGTCCCTGCTGGCCATCGTGCGGGCGCCGGCATTGGCATCGCCATCGCCATCGGAACGGATTGCGCGACTCTCGCTACTCTATGGGGCCTTCCCTCCGGCAAGGACCCCGCCGAAACGTGCGCAGCCGTGCGAATTCCGCTGAACTTGCCCGCGCATCCTCGGCAGTACTTCGCGCGGTCGCTGTTGGCGGTGTGGCAGGACTCGCAGAACTTCGTCATGGCGATGACAGGGAAGCCAGAAAGTCATGGAGCAGGGATGAGTGCGGTGATCACCACGAGTAGATTGATCACCACCGAGAAGGCCGCGAAGTCCATCACCGACGCCCGCTCCGGCATCCCCAGGGCATGCCAGGGAAACTCCTTGTCACGCAGGACACCTGTGTCTTCCTTTGCGGCGGTGCTCATGGCGACGCTCCAGGTGGAAGGGTTGCTGTTCGCGAGGCACCCGTCAACTGAATGGCCATTGCGCTCTCCAGGAAATGGTAAGAAGATGTATGTGAAAAGTTCCCATCGGTTACTCTTGTGCGCTCGCCAAAGCGCCGGATTTGTAAGACAGAGGCTGATGTCTTTGTCCAGTTGGTAACGAGTCGTTCACTGCTGTCGCCCGAGGTCAGGATCGAACTGCATGGCCACCAGACACACGGGTTCGAAGAGCGCCAAGCATGGCCGGGACCAGCGTTCGCCCCGGCAGCCGATGGCCCAATCGAGAGAGGGCCAGCTCGCGTGGGTGCTCGATGCATGCGCCCGCGTCCTGCGTCCGCTGGTGAGGCTCGCGCTGGCCTTCGGCGTCAAGCACGCGCACCTGGAAAAACTGCTGCGCGATGTGCTGCTTGATGAGGCGCGGCGCGCATGGCTGGAGAAGGGCACTGACCCCAACATCAGCCAGTTGTCGGTGACGACCGGATTGAACCGCAAGGCCGTGACCAGCAGAGTGCGCGAACCAACGGTTGCCTTGCCGCAAACCGAGATGTCGGCCGAGGCGAGAACCTTGACGTTGTGGCTGCAGATGTTCGCCGACGACCCAGCCCACCGCTCGCTGCCGATCGTGTCCGATGACGAGTCGACGCCCTCCTTCGAGGCTGTCGCGCATCGCGCCAGTCGGGGCAACGTGCATCACCGCGCCATTCTTGATGAACTGGTGCGCCTCAAAATGGCGATCGAGCGCGATGGCGTGACGGAACTTGCCGTGACGGGCTTCGTGCCGGCGAACGATCTGAAGGGAATGTTCTCGTTCCTGGGCGACAACGCGCGAGACCACTTGCTGGCGGGCGTGTCGAACACCGTCGGCGGCAGACCGCCCTTGCTCGAGCGGTCGGTGTTCGCGGCCGGCATATCGATCGAGGATTGCGAGCGCATTCACCAGCTCGCACGCGAACGCTGGAACGGGCTTCACCATGAAATGTCACGCGAGATGAGGCGTGCCTACGAGATGGCGAACAAGGGAGACTCGGGGCGCGTCCGGGTCGGCATCTACACGTACTATGAGGATGCCAAGGAGGAGGCCGCGAAGCTGCCCGGCCCCTTGAAGCCCCTGGGGAGAAAAGAGTGATGAACATCCTGCTGCGCAACGGGTTCCTGTCGCTGATGTTGGCTCTCCTGCTCTCGTGCGGTGGAGGCGGAGGTGGCGGCGCGGTGCTCGTGGGTGCATCGGCGCCGGGGGCCATCGGTTCGGGGCTCGCCCCCGCAGGTGCGCTCGGCCCGGTCGGCGACAACGGCCCGAGCGGGGCAGGCAACGGCATTGGTGGCATTGCGTCCGACGACGGGAGTTCCACCACCGCATCGAGTGGGGATGAGGGCTCCGGGGTCGGGTCTGGTGGCACCGGCGTGAGCACTGCCGATGCGACCGGCGTCGGCTCGGTCGATGGCGCGGGCAGCATCTTCGTCAACGGCCTGCGCTACAAGACGAGCACCGCCGTCGGAAACGTCGAGGATGCTCCCGCCGGGCTGCAACTCGGCATGAGCGTGCGGGTCATCGGCCCGGTCAACGCGGACTTCACCCAAGGCATCGCCCGTCGGGTCGAATCCGCTGCCGACATTCGCGGTGAGGTGACATCGGTCGATCCGGCACAAGGCAGCTTCGTCATCCTGGGCACAACGGTGACGACCGACGAAGCCACCGTCTGGGCGGACGCCTCCGGCCTCGCCGCAATCCCGGCGGGGCGCACCTTGCAGGTCTGGGGCCTGCCGGCCGCGCCCGGGGTGCTGCGCGCGACGCGCGTGGAGCAGCGCGAGTCGGCCGCGCCGATTCTCACGGGCACGGTGCAGGACCTCGACGCAACGCGGCGGACCTTCTCGCTCGGCGGCCTCGTGATCGACTACAGCACAGCGGTTCTGGGCGGGAGCCCGGACGGGCGACCGCTCGCAAACGGAACCATCGTGCGCGTTCGCGCGGACGCCGCCGCGCCGGGCGGTCTGGTCGCGACGCTCGTGCAATGGTGGTATCCGTTGCCGACGGCCAATGCCACCACGGCCCAGTTCGCGGGCATCGTCACGGACTTCGCGGGTCTGGGAGCGCTGCGTGTGCTCGGCTTCCCGGTCGATGCGAGTGCCGCGCAGATCACCGGCGGTCCGGTGGGCGCGATCGGGAACGGCGTGAAGGTCGAGGTCGGCGGCGTCGTGTCCGGTGGCGTGCTGCGAGCGGCCAAGCTCAAGATCCGGCATGTTCCGGGCACTGGCGGCCCCGCGTCCTTCGATCTGATCGGCAATGTCGGCGCATTCCAATCGCCTTCAGACTTCCGCGTCAAGGGACAATCTGTGGATGCCGGCAACCCTGACGTCGTGTTCTTCAACGGCGCGGCGGGGAAGCTGGGCAATGGCGTGAAGGTGAACATCCATGGCACGCGGGTCGTCAACGGCGTGCTGATGGCCAGTACGGTCACTTTCGAGTGATCCTGCAACCTCCGGTCACGTGTCATAGGGAATGTGATTTTCGCCCGCGAGGCGAGGACGTTTTTCATAGTCCTCAAGCCAAGCCTTGAGGCGACGATCCAGACCTTCTTCGGCGGCCGCCTGGTTGGGAAAATGGCCGGCCAGCGCGATGCGGCACATGAACGCCGTGCCTCTGTAGACGTCGATGTGGTAACTGCGCATGCCGTCAAGACCGCCGTCGCTCTCGACCTGCATGTGCCATTCGGCTGAGGGGAACGGGGGAGGTTCGTCCGCGCCATTGATATGGCCATCGTTCGCCATCTTGGTCCCTTGGCGCGTCGGTGACTGTGCGTTCGCTGGACAGACGCGCGCTATCCCCGGTAAGGACAGCGTACTCCGAAGCAATACCCTGCGGAAGCGTGTCGCAATCGGTCCGCCTGACGCTGGGACCAGAACGCTTCTAAAGGGATGTCCCGTCCGATGCCGATGAACCCCCAAGCTCTTGCGCTCTTGTCTTACAGAACGTCGCAACGGTCCGCAGTAGCGTTCACGCCTTCGATCTCGCCCTTCGATCTCATCAGGAAGGAGGATCGCCGTGAGATCTGAGCACTCAGAAATGAGTGACTACGCCAGCGACGTTGCATGTTGCTGGGGTGTCGTTGCCGTGATCCTTGTGGCGACCGGAACGCCGGTGCACAAGCTCTTCGCTGAAGAAGAGCTGGGCGCCACCTGGTGCGCGTCAGAGCAATGCAGCCGTAACGCAGCAAGACGATGAGAGGTAGAACCGATGACCATGCAGCAAGAATGGTTCGAATATCTCGAATGGGTCCAGTCTCCCCAAGCACTTGATCGGGAGGGGCTCGGCAACAAGCGTTCCCCAAAGAAGACCGGCCTGGATCGCGAACTGATTTCCCTCGCCGAGCCGCACGAAGTGCGCAGTTGGACCGAGTCGCTCGGCGTGACTGAGCAGCAACTCAGGGCGGCCGTGGCGGCTGTGGGCAACTCGGTGGAGAAGGTGCGCGAGTACCTTCGGAAGAAATGACCCGGGCGACAGGGCCCAGTGCGCAGCAAGTCGAGCAGCTCAAGCGCATTTTCCCCGCGCTCGGGCGGGCGGGCGGTCAGTCAGCCCGGTGCCATTGGCCAGAATGCGGGCACACGCTGGCCCGTGCGCCGTTCAGCCAGACCTGCTCTTCCTCCAGCTGCAACGCGGTCGAAGGGTCGATGTCGAAGTCAATCCGAAGTGCCCGCCAGATGTGGGCATCCTCGATGGGAAGCTCCCAGGTCAGGAACACTTGGGTGCAATCGGGGTAGGGCGGGAAGTCGGCCACATCGAAGCCGTCGCTGCGGCGCTTGATCACAGCGTGAGGCTGGCCGGTATCGAACATCACGGCCGTCCCCCTGGTCAACGGGATTCGATGACCCGAAGAGGGGAAATGCAAGTCCAGGCCCTTGTCTTCGCTCAGGAAGAGATTGCAAAAGGCTGCGCCGCCATAGTGCGCGCCGTCATGGTGGTACTTCGCGCCGCGGCAGGCCATGAGGGCGACGTCGCAGGAGGCAAGCACCTCCTGCAGGCCGAGCGTCCGCGTCCAGTCGGCCATCGCCTGCACGCAGTACCGGTAGTCCGGCCAGCGCATGCGCGCGCGCGCCAGAGGCAATGGCTCGACGTCTCCGGGTTCCAGGCCCAAGCGCAACGATATCTCCCTTTGCCAGTCCGCCATCAGCCTTGCAGGGGGCGCAGGCACGTCGACCGTGCCTGACAGCACAACCTCGCTCACGCTTCGGCTGCGAATGGCATCGCCACTCCAGAAATAGGAAGCAAGGAGGTCCCGCGCTCGATGCGGGGGAGGGGGGTGGCTCATCCGGATCAGTGTAGTGGGGCGACGCCAGCCCGCTTGGCGAGGGGCGCGCTCAGCGCAGCATCCAGCCGGCTGCGCCGTCGAGGATCTGCGTCATCACCTCGCGGTCGTTGCGGCCCGAGCGGACCAGCACGTGGAAGGAATGGTCGGCTTCATCGATCCGCATCAGGGTCGCCAGCGGTCCGAGTTCGGCCACGAGCTTCTCGATCCGGCCGAACTCCGCCAGCTTGTCGCGCGTGCCCTGGACGAACAGCATGGGCGTGCGGACATCGACGAGATGCCGGGCGCGGTCGCTCGAAGGCGCGCCCGCTGCATGCAGCGGAAAACCCAGGAACACCAGGCCCGCCACTCCGGGCAAGGGCTCCAGGGCCTGCGCCTGGGAGGTCATGCGGCCGCCGAACGACTTGCCGCCGGCGAAGAGCGCAAGCGCGGGGAAGAGGCCGGCGGCATGCGCCACGGCCGCGCGCACCGTGGCCTGGGCGATCGCCGGCGAATCGGTGCGCTTCGAGCCGCGCTCCATGTAGGGGAACTGGTAGCGCAGCGTGGCGATGTGGCGCTGCGCCAGGCCGTCGGCCACCTCGGCCATGAACGCGTGCGCCATGCCGGCACCGGCGCCATGGGCGAACACGTAGCAGGCGCGCGGCGCCGTCGGCGACTGCACCAGGCCGGAGACGCTCTCGCCGTCGTCGAGAGGGATGGTGGTGGGTCGTGCATCGGTGATCATGTGGCGTCCTCTCGAGGCCGGCGCACGGCAGCGCCGAAGCGGGAAATTGTGGCGCATGCCGGCGGATCGGCGGTGTCGGGAGGTCGCATCGGATGGCTTGACAGCAGGCCTGTGGAACCGCCGCCGACAGTTCGGACGGCAGCGCGCCCTAGAATCCGCGCGATGAGAGATCGATCGGGTGATGTCGACAACTGGGTCCGGAGCGTCGACGTCGCGCTGCCGCCCTTGCTGGTCACCGAGTACCGATGGACCCGAACGACAGTGCCGCAGGGCCACACCCACAGCCGTGGACAGCTGGCGTTTTCCGGCGAAGGCGTGATCACCGTCACGACGGCCGGCGGCCGGTGGGTGACGCCGCCGAACCGGGCGGTGTGGATACCGCCCCTGGTGTTCCATGAAACGTCGGCGGTTGCCGATGTCACGATGCACAGCGTGTTCGTGCAGGAGGGTTTGGCGGCGGGCCTCCCCAGGGCAGTGACCGCCGTGGCGGTGTCGCCGCTCTTGAGAGAGTTGATCTTCCACGCCGCGGATTTCCCCGAGAAGACCGACAAGTCGGCCGCCGAGCAGCGCATCCTCGACGTGATCCTGGATCAGCTGCATCTGATCCAGACGTCTCCGCTGGACCTGCCGATGCCGCAGGATAAGAGGCTGCGGAAGATCTGCGAGGGCATCCTTCGCGATCCGGCCTCGCGCACCTCGCTGCTCGAGTGGGAGCGGATCGTCGGCGCGAGCAAGCGCACCATCACGCGGCTCTTCCCCCTGGAGACGCAACTGACCTTCGACGAATGGCGCAAGCAGGCCGTACTGCTCGAGGCCTTGCGTCGCCTGGCCGCAGGCCAGGCCGTGAGCCAGGTCGCCATCGAGCTCAACTACGACAGCCCGAGCGCCTTCATCGCGATGTTCAAGAAGTCGCTCGGCGCCACGCCCGGAAAGTACTTCCCCCGGGGGAAGTGACGGCACGCGCCGGACATCGGCGCCGATCGTCCAGCCGACTCTCTCGCACGCTCCACCGCAGGCCACCGGCATTGCGGCGGGCCGGCGTGCGCACGTTCGCAAACTGACGCAATGCGGGCATCCGCTGTCCGATTCCGGCAAGTCCCGCGGCCACCCGCTCGATATTCTGAGCCCATCCAATCCGAGCAACCGATCAACTGGAGTGTGAGATGGTGAGCCAAACTATTGCGCCGAGCTTCGGCGTCGATCTGATCCCTTCGCTATCGCAACGCCGGAAAGCCGCAGCGGCCAGCGTGATCGGGACCACGATCGAGGTCTACGACTTCTTCATTTTCGGAACCGCCGCGGCACTGATCTTCAGCAAGCAGTTCTTTCCGAGCCTGGACCCGACCGCGGCCCTGATCGCGTCCTTTCTGTCGTACGCGGCCGGGTACTTCGCGAGGCCGCTCGGCGCCTTCCTGTTCGGCTACTTCGGTGATCGCTGGGGCCGCAAGGACACGCTGCTCGTGACGCTCGTCCTGATGGCGACGCCGACCATCCTGATCGGACTGCTGCCGCCCTATGCGCAGATCGGCCTGCTCGCTCCCTTGTTGCTGTGCCTGCTGCGCATCCTGCAGGGCATCGCCTATGGCGGCGAGTGGGGCGGCGCGGTGCTGCTGGCGGTGGAGTACGCGCCCAAGGGGCGCAAGGCCTTGTGGGGCAGCCTGCCCGCGGCTGGCGCATCCGCCGGCATCGTGCTGGCCAGCCTGGCCTGGGCCGCTACCTCCTCGCTGCCGGAAGACGCCTTCCAGTCCTGGGGCTGGCGGCTTCCCTTCCTGGCCAGCGCGATTCTCCTGGTGGTCGGCGTGTTCCTGCGCCGCAGCGTGAAGGAAACGCCGCAGTTCGAGAAAGCCAAGCGCAACGGCGAGACCTCGAAGGCGCCGATCTCGGAACTCTTCGCAACCGCCAAGCTGCCGATGCTGCGCTGCATGGGCATGCGCATCTTCGAGAACAGCTGGTTCGCCATCCTGCTGGTGTTCGTCGTGTCGTATGCCGTCAGCACGGCCAAGATTCCGAAGACCGAGGTGCTGAATGCGATCGCATTCGGCGCGGCGATCTCGATGCCGATGTTTCTCTTCGTCGGATGGGTCGGCGATCGCATCGGACAAAAGATCGTCTACGCGGCCGGTGCCGTGCTGCTGGCGGGCTGGACCTGGGTCATGTTCGATGCCATCGCCGGAGGCCGGCCGCTGATGCCCATCGTCGTCGCCCTCGGTTTCATCTGGCCGATGGTATTTTCGCCGCAAACCTCCCTCTTCGCGGCCCAGTTCGATACGCGGGTGCGCTACTCGGGCCTGTCGGTGTCCACGCAGATCGCCGGCATTCTCGGTGGCGGCATCGCGCCGTTCATCGCGGCGGTGCTGGCGGCCCAGGCGGGCGGCAGCCCCCACCTCATCGCCGTGTACCTGACGGCTCTCGCAGGCCTCGGCCTCGTCAGCGTGTATTTCATGCGCCCCACCAAGTCATTGGACGACTGACGGGCCCGTCGAGGCCGGAAACCAACCCCCACGGATCAAGGCACAGGAGAAGAAAGAAATGGCTGCTTCGAACGATGTTCAACGGCGCGGCGTGGAGTTCTATGCATCGTGGTCTCCCGCGATGCAGAAGTTCCGCATCCCGGAGGAAGACCTGGCGGTCGTCATGCAGGCCGCCGACCACATGATTCCCGGCGGCGAAGGCTGGCCCAGGCCGTCCGGCACCGATGTCGCGGGCTACATCGCCCGGGGCGCCCGGCGCAAGGCCGACGTGGACCTGTTGTCCCTGGTCGCCCGGCAGCTGCGTGCATCGCTGGGCTCGGCAGACGCGTTGCAGAACGCCCTGACGGAACTGCAGGCGAGCCAGCCCGTTGCATTCCGCGTGCTTCAGGAGTTCGTGTACTACGCCTACTACGCCCAGCAGGACGTTGTGCGCGCAATTCGCAACCTGCTCGATTGCGACTACATCAGTCCGCCGCAGCCGCGCGGCTACGAGATGCTGCCTGATGACGAGATCGCCCCGTCGCGGGCCCACAGCTATGTCCCGACGCATGCCGTGCGCCGGGTGGACCTGAGCCAGGTCGACTTTTCAGAGAAGTAAGCAGAGAGGAGAGAAGCATGCGTACCAATCCCCACCGCGTCACCCGGACGGAAGTACTGATCATCGGCGCCGGCATGGCCGGCGGCGCCATCGCCAAGCGGCTGAGCGACCACGGCATCCAGGTGATCTGCCTGGAGCAGGGACCCGAGATCCAGCAAAGCCAGCTGCCGCACTTGTCCGAGATGTTCGAGCTCGACAAGACGCGCGATGCCAATGTGCATCCGAACGTGCGCGGCCTGAAGGAGGACTATCCCGTCACCTCGGACGACGTCGGCTCCAGCATTCGCATGGTCAGCGCCGTCGGCGGCAGTGCCAACAAGTACTCGGGCGTCTGGATGCGGCCGCGTCCCAGCGATTTCAGAAAGGGCACCGAGCACGGCATGGCGCCGGACTGGCCCATCTCCTACGAAGACCTCGCGCCCTACTTCGACATCTGCGATGGCGAGATGGGCATCTCGGGCCTGAACGGCGACCCCGGCTATCCGGCACGGTCGCCAAGGAACACGCCGATGATTCCGCTGGGCCGGTCGGGCAAGCGCCTGGCCGGTGCGCTGGACAAGCTGGGCTGGCACTGGTGGCCCACGGACAACGCGATCATCACCGAAGACTTCGACGGCCGGCTCGCGTGCAACCACTGCGGCCAGTGCGTGATGGGCTGCCCGCGCGGCTCGATGGCGACCAGCGCGACGGCCTACTGGCCGCAGGCGATCCGCAACGGCGCGGACCTGCGGACCTTCGCGCGGGTCCATCGCATCGTCTACGACGGCGCGCGCGCCAAGGGCGCGGTCTATGAAGACCTGAACACCGGCGCGCACCACGAGATCTCGGCGGACATCGTCGTGGTCTGCGCCAATGGCATCGGGACGCCGCGCTTGCTGCTGATGTCGGCCACGGGCAGCTCCGACGGGCTGGCCAATTCCAGCGGCCTGCTCGGCAAGAACCTGATGCTGCACCCGCAGGCCTTCGTCGAAGGCATCTTCGACGACCCGATGGACAGCTACAAGGGCGCACGCGGATCCCCGTTGTACTGCGGCGAGTTCATGGAGACCGACGTCTCGCGCGGCTTCGTCAATGGCTACACCATCGTGATGGTGCGCGCCCCGGGGGCGGGCTATGCGTCGATGGGCTACTCGACCTTCAAGCCCGTCCACTGGGGAGCGGACCACCACCGTCATTTCGCCGAGATGTTCAACCACCAGGCCTGGCTGATGAACCTGGCCGAGGACCTGCCGCTGGAGCGCAACACCGTGACGCTGGACCCGTTCAAGAAGGACTCCAGCGGCCTGCCTGCGCCGAAGGTCAGCTACCGCATGCACGACCAGGACCGCCGCGCCACGCAGCACGCGATCGACCGCTCCGAGGAGTTGATGCACGCGGCGGGCGCGCGGATCGTGAACAACTCCGGCGTGCTGGAGCAACCCTGCGGCTTCCACCTGATGGGTACCGCGCGCATGGGCTTCTCGCGCACCGACTCGGTGGTGAACAAATGGCACCGGAGCTGGGACATCCCGAACCTGTTCATCTGCGACGGCAGTTCGATGGCCAGCAGCTTCGGCGTGACGCCGACCGCGACGATCGGCGCGATGGCGGTCCGGCTGGCCGACTACATCGCGAAGAACCGGACCACCCTGCTGCAGAAGACAGCGACGGAAGAGGCGGCGATCGCCTGATCTTGGCCCCCATGACAACGTAGAAGAAACGGCAAAAGCAAATGAAGAAGTACGCAATGTTCGTGGATGGCAAGGAAGCCGCTCCCAGCACCGGCGACTGGTTCGAAACTTTCGATCCCTTTCTCGGCGCGCCGTGGGCGCTGATCCCCCGCGGCGCCCCGGCGGACGTGGACCGCGCGGTGCAGGCGGCGCATGCCCAGTTCGCGGGCGGCGAATGGTCGCAATTGACGCCGACCCAGCGCGGCGCGCTGCTGCGGAAGGTAGGGGATCTGATTGCGCGCGATGCCGAGAAGCTCGCCGCGCTGGAAGTCAAGGACAACGGCAAGCTGATCGCCGAGATGTCCGGGCAGCTGAACTACATCCCGCAGTGGTACTACTACTTCGGCGGCCTGGCCGACAAGATCGAGGGCGCGGTGCTGCCTTCGGACAAGAAGGGCTACTTCAACTTCACGCGCAACGAGCCCCTGGGCGTGGTGGCGGCGATCACGCCCTGGAACTCGCCGTTGCTGATCCTGTCGTGGAAGCTGGCGCCGGCGCTGGCCGCGGGATGCACCGTCGTCATCAAGCCGTCGGAGTTCGCCTCGGCCTCGACGCTGGAGTTCGTCAAGCTGTTCGCCGAGGCGGGTTTCCCGCCCGGCGTGGTGAATGCGGTCACCGGGTTCGGCAAGGATGTCGGCGCGGCGCTGGTCGAGCATCCGCTCGTGAAGAAGATCAGCTTCACGGGCTCCGACCACACGGGCCGCCTGATCAACGAGCAGGCGGCGCGACAGTTCAAGTCGGTCAATCTCGAGCTCGGTGGCAAGTCGCCCAACATCGTCTTCGCCGATGCGGACATGGACGACGCGGTCAACGGCGCCATCTCGGCGATTCTGGCGGCGACGGGACAAACTTGCATCGCGGGCTCGCGCCTGCTGCTGCAGCGGCCGATCCATGACAAGTTCCTTGAGAAGCTGATCCCGATCGCGCGCTCCGCGCGCATGGGCGATCCGGCGTCCCCCACCACGCAGGTCGGCCCGGTCACCACGCGCCAGCAGCTCGACAAGATCGAGTCGTTCATCGAGATCGCCAGGAACGACGGCGCCACACTGGCGCTGGGAGGACAGCGCGCGCGCCGCCCCGAGTGCGGCGACGGCTGGTTCGTCGAACCCACCATCTTCACCGGCGTCGCCAACAGCATGCGCATCGCGCAGGAAGAAGTATTCGGGCCGGTGCTGTCTGTGATCCCGTTCGACTCTGAAGAGGAGGCGCTCGCCATCGCGAACGACACCCCGTTCGGCCTCGGCGCCGGCGTGTGGACGCAGGACTTCGGCCGCATGCTCCGCATGTCCGAGCGCATCCAGTCCGGCACCGTGTGGGTCAACAGCTACCGCGCGGCGAGCTTCATGTCGCCGTTCGGCGGCTACAAGGACTCCGGCGTGGGACGCGAGAACGGCCTGGGCGCCATTCACGAGTACCTGCAGACCAAATCCATCTGGATCAACGTGGGTGTCAAGACCGGCAACGCGTTCGTGATGCGATGAGTCGCGGTGTGGGCGGCGCGGCTTGCAGGTAGGCATAATCCTCGAGCCGTTGCCGCCGGCAGACGCGCGGCCCACCTGGAGCTCGGTATTGAAGAAGCCATCGGACAGCAGAGCGCCGATCCCTGAAGAGCTAGCCCTCGGTCCGCGCCTCAAGAATCTCAGGCTCCGATCGCGTCTGACCCTGGACGATGTGTCGCAGCGCAGCGGGCTCGCAAAGAGCTACCTCTCCAGGCTGGAGCGCAGCCTGAAGCGGCCTTCGATCTCCACGGTCCTGAAGCTGTGCGACGCGCTGGGCGTCAAGCTCTCGTCCCTGTTGGAAGAAGGCGCCGAGGACCCCATGATCCGCGTGATCCGCAAGAAGGACCGCAAGGACCACGTGGTCCGCGGCGATGCCGACAACGCGGTGAAGAACTACCAGATCGTCTCGCCGGCGGACGACCAGCGGTTCTTGAGCCTGTTCCTCGTCAAGCCCAGCGCGAAGAAGACCACGCGCACGAGTTCGAGCCACTCGGGCGAGGAGATTGCCTACGTGCTCCGGGGCTGCGTCGAATTGACGATCGGCGGCTCCACCATCACGGCGGAAGAGGGCGATTGCGTCCATTTCATGGCGCAGACCGAGCACACCATGCGCTCGGTGGGGCGTGCGGTCTGCGAAGTCCTGGTGGTCACCTCGCCGGTGCACTGAAGCGCGTTCCAGGGCACGCCACCGTCTACAGGTCCAGGACCAGCGTCGCCGACCTGGCGCGCGAAACGCAGATGCGGATCCACTCGCTCTGCGCGGGCATCGCGCTGTACTGTGCATCCCTGTGATCGGGCTCGCCCGCGAGGACGCGTTGCGTGCATCGCCCGCAGGTGCCATGCCGGCAGTCGTATTCGACCGGAACGCCGGCCGCGAGCAGGGCGTCGAGAATGGTCTGTCCAGGCGGGACGCCGACCTCGCTGCCGCTCCTGGCCAGCATCACTTTGAAAGCCGCGTCGTCGGGCGAAGACGCGCCTTCGAAGGATTCGACGTGCACGCGGCCCGCGTCCCACGCAAGCTCTTGTGCCATCGAGGCGACGTCGCGGATCATCGCGCCCGGTCCGCACACGTAGACGTGCGTGTCGGCAGGCGCCCGCGCCAGGATGCCACGGATGTCCAGGCGTCCCATCGCCGGGTCGGCCGTGGTCGCGACGGTGCAGACGCCGTGCCGCAGGGCCCGAAGCTCCTCCAGGAACGGCATGCCCGCCAGGGACTTTCCCGAGTAGAAGAGCTCGAAGGCGATCTCCCTCCGGTCGAGCTCCCGCGCCAACGACAGCAGGGGCGTGATGCCGATCCCGCCTGCGATCAGAAGATGTCGGCCCGCCTCGGGGGCCAGGCCGAAGCCGTGCACCGGATCCGACACCGTGACCACCCGGCCCGGGCGCACGCTGGCGTGCAGGAATGCCGAGATGCCGGTCGATCGGTCGCCGCGGGCGACCGAGATCTCATAGCCTTCGGCATCGTCGGGCCGCGAGGTCAGGGTGTAGGCCCGCGTGCCCTGCAGGCCCGAAGCGGTATCTCTGAGCGCGACGACGACATGGGCGCCCGGCTCGAACGGTGCCACCGGCTTCCTGTCGGCGCGCACGAGCCGGAATGTCTTGACCTCCGCGCAGGTGACGTCGACCGACGCCACCCGGAACATCGTTGCCATGCGCCACTAGCGTCCGTTGTAGGCCGGATCGCCTTGGTCGCGCAGCCAGATCCGCAGCAGATGCCGCCGCTTGCCTTCCTCGTCGTTGTCGACGAACTCCGTCCGGCTGTGCACGATCACCTGGTTGTTCACGAACTGCAGCTGGCCGGGCGCCATGTAGAACTCGGCGACCAGATGATCCTGGGAGAACAGCTCGTCCAGCGCGGCGACCGCGTCGGCCGTCGCATCGTCCAGGTCCGCCTCGCCCATCTCGAACGCGCTCTTCATCTGGTAGGGCCCGACGCGCGCCTTCAGCACATCGCCGTCGAAGCGCAGGAAAGGTGCGCTCATGCACGGCGGCTCCGAGGGGTCGTGCTCGCGCATCCGGAAATACTTGAAGTCGGCGTACAGACGCGGCAGAACATCCGGGTGGTGATCCAGCAGCCAGTTGTAGCCGCTGATGACGCTGAAGGCGCGGCTCAGTCCGCCGCTCTTGGGCTCCTGCAGCATCAGGAGGCCGACGTATTCCGGCGGCAGCGGCGTGTTGGCCCCGTCGTTGTGGAACTCGAGCAGATCGCGCGAGGTGGAGCCGCGGGCTGCCGTTCCGGCCTTCATCGGAATGCCGGCGTCCTTGACGTCGGCCATCATGTTGCCGTTGTGCTTCTGCGCGACGGGTCGCCCGAGAAGCGACGAGACCACCCAGTACACGGCGCGTGCCTCGTCCGTCGACATCAGGTCGGTCGGCAAGCGGTCGAGCACGCAGATGCCGATTCCTTCGTCCAGGATCGTGCGGACGGGACCCTCCATGAACGCTCTGGTTCTGTCCAGCGCGTACTGCGAGGGCGTCAGCGCCTGAAAGGGCGCGGGCGCGCGCCTGATGGCTTCGAGCATGACCAGGATCTCGTCGGTGACCTCCTTGGGTACCGGCAGCAGCCATGACGACTGCTCCAGGGAGGTCAAGGTCCAGGCCATCGGGCCTTCGATCGGGGCGGTACACATCGGATTGGCAACGGTGTTCATGCGTGTTCTCGGGTTGGTCTGCGACGCCTGAACGATAGGGCTGCCCGTACGCTTGCGTGCGTCGCGTTCAGGCCATTCGATAGCGGATCGAGGCCAAGGCGCTGTCGACCCGGATTCCCGCGTCGATCGGCATGTGTCCGATTTGCGCTAGCGCCGACGGATTCGCCTGGGCATCATGCAATCCACCTCACTCGGAGCGAAGCCGATGAACGCCTGTCTCTCGCGCCTGATCCTTGGCGCGGCCACCGCTGCCCTCTCGTGGTGCGGCCCTTCGGCCGCGCAGGAGGGGAAATCCATGAAGATCGTCGTCATCACCGCGCCGGGCGGCGCCGGCGACTTCATGGCCCGCTATGTGGCCGAGCGGCTGGGGACCAAGACCGGGAAAACGGTGCTGGTCGAGAACCGGCCCGGTGCCGGAGGCAACATCGCTTCCGCGCTCGTCGCGCGTTCCCCCAACGATGGCATGACGCTGTTGCTGACCTCGAACAGCCACACCATCAATCCGCAGATCTTCAGCAAGGCGGGATACGACGCCTTCAAGGATTTCACGCCGGTCGTCCAGCTCACGCGGGGACCGGTCGTTCTGGCGGTCGGGCCGGGCAGCAAGGCCGGCACACTGCGCGAGTTCGTCGAGGCCAGCAAGCTCAACGCGGCGAACGGCAGCTACGCCACCTACGGCATCGGCGGTGCGGCCCATCTGGTGGGGGAGATGCTGAGCACGGCCTCCGGCGCGAAGCTGCAGCATGTCGCCTACCGCGGCGCGGCACCGGCGCTCACCGATGCCGTCGCCGGCCAGGTTCCCGCGGTCCTCGTCTCGCTTGCCGCCGCCAGCGGCTTCATCAAATCGGGGCAGCTGCGTCCCCTGGCGGTGTCGTCCGCCGCGCGCTGGCCGGGCGCGGCGTCCATTCCCACCATTGCCGAGAGCGGCTGGAAGGATGTGGTCTACGACATCTGGATCGGCATCGTCGCGCCGGCCGGCACACCGGCCGAGGTCGTGAGTCAGCTCAACAAGGACATCTCGGAGATCGTGAAGACGCCCGAGGCGCGCGAGAGCCTGGCCCGGCAGGGCATGGAACCGGTGGGAGGCAGCCCCGCGGAATTCGATGCCTACCTCCGAAGCGAAGCCGCGACGGTGGGGCAGGTCATCAAGGCCAACAGGATCAGCGCCGACTGAGGCTCTCCGCGGCGCCGCGGCGAAGACAGTCAGGGGAGGCGCGCAGCACGCCTCGCGCGAAGTACTGGAAGGTCAGGCTGACGATCTCGGGCTTCAGCAGGAAGTCCCGCGACTCGCGAGCCAGCTCGGGCTTCACCGGCGTGATCGGGCCCAGCGCGCCGGCGCGCAACTGGGCGGCGGCGGCCTGTTCCAGCCAAATGGCCAGTACGGCGGCCTCCTCGATGCTGATCCCTGCGGTCAGCAGCCCATGGTGCGCCAGCAGCAGCGTCTTCTTGCTGCCGAGGGCCCCGGCGATGATCGCACCTTCGTCGTCGGCGATCGGCAGGCCGGGCCAATCGCCCAGGTAGGCGCAGTTGTCGAACAGCGGCGTGGCGTCCATGTGCGAGACGACGAGCGGCTGGCCGGTCATGGACAGCGCGGAGGTTGCCGGCGGGTGGGTGTGTACGATGCTCTGGACGTCCGGACGCGTGCGATAGACCCAGAGATGGAAGCGCGTCGCGGGGTTGGGGAGCGAACTGCCGTCAAGCGGCCGCAGGTCGTCGTCGACCAGTATCAGATCGTCGATCGTGGCCTCGTCCGCGCCGGTGCCGAACTTCAGGGTCCAGTAGGTCCCCGGTTCCACGCCGCGCGCGCTGATCTGGCCGGCGAGCCCGCCGTGCCAGTGGCCGGCAGAGCCCAGCATGCGGCAGGCCAGAACCAGTTTCTCGTCGAGCGGGCGGGCGTCGAGACGCACCTTGCTTGCAAGCTCGTCATCGACCCGGCTCCGGGTCGCATTCTTGTCGTTCATGGTTTTCCTTCTTGGGTTTGGATCCATAGTTGCAATAGGCTGGGCAACAAGTTGTCCATTCAAACATCCGACTTCGAACGAGTCAATTCTGGAATCGGACAGCCTGAGGCGATACAAGCACTGAATTCCCGTATGGACAACTTGTTGCTCAACGGCACACAATTTGCTTTGTGATGACGTGTCCCGGCGAGATGGCAGGACACGTCCATCGACCATGAAGAAAGAGGTCATGCGATGAATGCGGTGCGCATGGCAGGACGTGGGCGATGCGGCCTGAATGGTGCGGGGTCGCTCGCGCGGCGCACGCTGGTTGTCCAACCGAATCAGGAGATCCCCATGCCTTGGCTTGCAGATGTCGAACATACTTTCTGCGTCAGCTCGGAACAGTGCGGTGCGAACCTGCTCTTTGCGCCGCACACGCACCCCACGCTCCAGATCATGTTCAGCCTCGAGGGGGTGTTGACGGCGTCCACCACCGCCAGCGAGTGGCGCGCCCCGCCGAAGTCCATGGTGTGGATACCGCCTCACAGGCAGCACGGCCTTGCGGTCGCGCGTCCCTGCAGGGTCTTCTGCATTCACCTGCCGACCGATGATGGGCAGGAGGAGCCGGACGATTGCAGCGTTTCTGTGGTGCCGTCGCTGGTCATCGAGCTCGTGGCCTATCTGGCGCGATCGGATCGTTCGGTGGATCTGGCGCGGCAAGCGTGTCTGAAGGAGGTCATCCGGGAAGAGCTTCGATGCGTGGACCCGTCCGCCTGCAGAATGCAACTGCCGCTGGACCGTCGGGCGGCACGGGTCGCGCGCGCCATCCTGGCGGAGCCCTCGAACCCCCGGACGCTGCATGATTGGGCGAACGAAGTGGGGGCCTGCGAACGCACCCTGTCGCGCGTGTTCGAGCGGCAGACGGGACTCACGTTCAAGAAATGGCAGCAACGAAGCCGCTTGCTCCGCGCCGGTGAGCTTCTGCGCCAGGAGGTGCCGGTGACGGAGGTCGCGCTGATGGTGGGTTACGAAAGCGTGAGCGCCTTCATCTCGATCTTCAGGAAGGAGTACGGCGTGACGCCCGGCACTTACGTGGCTGCGCCGCGGCGAGGCAGTGCAGAGGGCCGCGCTCTCGCTTCGAACTGAAGCGGGCGCGCAGCGCACGTTCGTCCAGAAAGAAGCCAGAGCTTCAGTGCCGCCCCCTCAGCCGCCGAAGAGCTTGCGGCGAATCGGCCCTCGAGGTTCGCGCTTGGCCGGCGCGCCGCCAGGGCCGGCCTGCGGGCGCCCCGCCGATGCGGCCTGGGCGCAGGCCGACGGCTCTCCGGCTGCGGCGCGCAGCGCCGGCGCCAGCAGCGAGATCCCGCCGGTCGCGGCGGCCACGCCCACGTTGGCGGCCTGGTGCACGGCACCGCGCGGGTTGATGCTCAGCTCGGGAGCGTCGAGCGGGCCCTGGAGCAGCATCAGCTCGACCAGGCTGCCCGGATTCAGGTCGAGGCCCCGCTTGACCTGGGGCCGGAACGCCAGCGAGAGGGTCTGCCGGGCGAGATTGATCTCGCCGCTGGCCGAAACCGCGATCTGCCGCGTTTCCACCGCGATCGAGCGGTTGATCGCGGCCACGCCGTCGCGCAGAGTCAGCCGCGCGACGGCGCACTGCACGACCAGGTCGTCGCGCGGCACGTTGCTCGGGATCAGCGCATCGATCAGGCGCGAGAGGACGTCGCGGTCCAGCGCGGCCCCCCGGCCCACCAGCCCGACGTCGCGGGCGCTCAGCAGGGCGTTGCCGCTCGATGAAGCGGCCAGCGCCGCGGGCGTGCGGCCGGACATCGCGAGCTTGGCTTCGAAGTCGGCATGGCCGCCCTTGAAGCGCCGACTGCCCGGATGCGCCGCGTCCAGTGCCTCGACCGACATCGACCTGGCGCTCAGCTGCAGGTCGATGTGCGGTGCCGCATCCGGGTGCAGCGCGACGCGGAGCTGTCCCCGGGCCTGGCCGCCGGCGATGGCAAAGCTGAACGGTTCGACCTGCAGCCGTCCGGGATTGAAATTGACATGGGCCTGGAAGGCCGAGATGGCCGGCAGCCGCGGGAGGCTCAGCGCGGCTGCCGACAGTGCCGCCTCGAGCCGCAATGGCGCGTCGCCGAGCTTGAGAGTCGCGTCGCCGGTCAGGCGTTGTCCGGCCACCGACAGCGCCATCGGATCGGCGCGCCACTGCGCCGGCGCATGCACCACCGTCGCGTGCCATTCGAGCGGCACCGGAATCATCTGTGCCGCCGGGCCGAACGGCGCCAGCGCCGGCGCCGCATCCACCCGGACCGACACCCTGGCGTCGAAGGCTCCGGCGTGTTCGCCGGTGCCCATGCTGCCCTGGACCGTGAGGGAAGCGCCATCGGTGCTGGCGCGCAGGTCGAGCGGCCATTCGGCGGTGCCGGCCCACAGCGCCTCGATCGGCCCGACCTCGCCCTTCACCTTCCAGTGTTGAGGCCCGAACGCCAGCTCGGCGGTCAACTGGCTCCGGTGGTCCGTCGTGGCCAGCGCCAGCGATTCGATGCGCAGGGTCTGCCCGGTCGGGAGCCTGATGTCGGCGCCCTGGGCGTCGACGCTCAGGATGTGCAGGGTGCCGGCGAGCAGGTCGCGCAGCGACACCTCGAAGGCGACATCCCTGGCCCGCAATGTGTCGACGTGCGTGCTTCCCCGCGGGCTGGCGAGCACCACGTCCGTGGCCTCGATGGCGAAGGTCGGCACAAGGCGCAGGTTCAGGTCACCCTCGATGCGGAAGTCGCGCCCGGTCGCGGTGCTCACGCGCTCCGCGAGCATGGACGCGAGCCGCGCGGGCGGATAGGCATGCCGGAAGGCGACCCAGGCCGCCGCTGCGAGCAGGCCGAGCACGCACAACGCGATCAATGCGATCAGCGCGCGGTGCCCCGTGCGGCGTCCGCCGTTCTTGTCGTCCCGAGGGGTCCTGGTCTCCATCCGCGCATTCTCATGCTTGCGCCCCGGCCCGGTTCGACGGTTCGGTGCGGGTCGCTCAGCGCGCGCCGAGTCGCTCCGCGGCGCTGCAGTGCGCCAGGAAATCCGTGGTCGCGCGGCCCAAGCGCTTTTCACGGTGCAGCACGATGGAAAGCTGGCGGCTTGCCCTGGGCAGGCGTGTGCGCAGTTCAACCAGGTGCCCGTCCGCCACGCTTTGCTCCACCGCGTACCGGGAAAGGCAGCCGAGGCCATCGCTCGCCGCCACCACGCGCTTGATCGCTTCGGTGCTGCCGAGTTCGAAGCCGACGCGGACCTGTCCCAGGTTTTTCAGCAACCACTCGTCCGAGATCTGGCGTGTGCCGGAACCGTGTTCCCGCAGCACCCAGGTGGCGGCAGACAACTGGCGGGTCGTCGCGCAGCGATTCGCCAGTGGGTGGCCCGGTGCAGCGAGGATCACCATTTCGTCATCCAGCCAGGGTCGCACGACCAGGTCGGAATGCGTCTGCGACCCTTCGACGAAGCCGATGTCGACATCCAGGGCGGCGACCGCGTCGATCACTTCGCTGGTATTGCCTATGCGCAGATGGATCTGGCTCTTGGGGTGCAGTTGGGTCCACTGCGACACCAGGCTCGGCAACAGGTATTCGCCGATCGTGAAGCTGGCGGCAACGCGCAGAGGCGCAGCGTGCTCGTCCGTGAACAGGGCCTGCACCTCGGCCGCCTGCTCGACCAGGGCCTGGGCCTTGGGCAACAGCGCGCGCCCGTTCTCGTTGAGCAGCAGACGTCGGCCGATGCGGTCGAACAGCTCGACGCCGAGCGCGCCCTCGAGTTCGGCCAGCGAGGTGCTCGCCGCAGATTGCGAGCGGGCGATCCGGTCGGCCGCCGCGCGTGTGCTGCCGCTGCGCGCCGTGGCCAGAAAGACTTCGAGCTGACGCAGGTTGAGGCGCAGGCGCTGGAATGATTGCTGATTTGATTTATCGATCATTCTGAACACTATTATCCGCTTTTTTCTTTAACAGCCTTTGCCTACCATCCAGCTCATGAAGGGGCCACGACCCTCCCGCGTGCAATCCATACGCTGTTCGAAAGAGATTCTCCAGTGTTCAGTTTCCTGTCGCCAACCTCAGCCGCCGACACGGGCCACCCCGCCTGGTTGCCGCAGCAGCTGCGGCAACTTCTCCCCGGCGCCGCCTTGTCCTGTGTGATCGCGATGGCCGCCACGCTGGTGTCCACCTTGCATGGCGGGCCCCAATTCCTGTATGCGCTGTTCTTTGGCGTGGCTTTTCATTACCTCAGCCATGACGCCAAGACCCGGCCCGGCATCGAATTCTGTTCGCGCACCGTGCTGCGACTGGGCGTCGGCCTCCTCGGGGCGCGGATCACGGCGAGTCAAATTGCCGGCCTGGGGTGGAGCACCGCGGCCATCGTCATCGTCGCCGTCGTGACCACGCTGCTGTGCGGGGTGCTGTTGGGACGTCGTCTGGGCATGAGCCGCGCGCAAGCCGTCTTGTCCGGCGGTTCGGTCGCCATCTGCGGCGCGTCGGCCGCTCTGGCGATCTCGGCGGTGTTGCCACGCGACAAGGAGAGCGAACGCTTCACCCTGATGGTGGTGGTGACCGTGACCGTGCTGTCGACCCTGGCGATGGTGATCTATCCGCTGGTTGCCCAGCTGCTGCACCTGCCGCCCGAACTGGCCGGGCTTTTTCTGGGCGGAACGATCCACGACGTGGCGCAGGTCGTCGGCGCCGGCTACATGCTGAACCAGGAAACCGGCGACTACGCCACCATCGTCAAGCTGTTCCGTGTGTCCATGCTGGCCGTCGTCGTGGTGGTGGTGTCCGGCCTGTTCAAGCGACAGCGTGCGGCGAGCGACAGCGCTTCCGCCGGCGCCAGGCAGGCCCTGGTGCCGTGGTTTCTGTGGGTCTTCGTGGCCCTGGTCATCCTCAACTCCCTGGGCGGCGTGCCGGCGGCGGTGCAGACCGGCCTCAACGACGTCTCCCGCACGTGCCTGGTCGTCGCCATTGCGGCGCTGGGCGTGAAGACTTCATTCAGGCAACTGGCCCGCGCCGGCTGGCGCCCCTTCGCGCTGCTGCTGGTCGAGACGCTGTGGATGGCCGGCTTTGTTCTGGCCGCCATCGCGATGCGAAACTGAAGGCCTCGCATCCCTGTTGGATTCGAACATCGACCCTCCTTCTACAACGAGAGTTTTCCTATGAACGGCGCGGAGAAGCTGGTCCACACGCTCATCGACCACAAGGTCGACGTGTGCTTCACGAACCCTGGCACCTCGGAGATGCACTTTGTCGCCGCGCTCGACAAGATCGAGGGCATGCGCTGCGTGCTGGGCCTGCACGAGACCGTGGTCACGGGGGCCGCCGATGGCTACTACCGGATCGCGGATCGTCCGGCCGCCACCTTGCTTCATCTGGGTCCGGGGCTGGGCAACGGACTGGCCAATCTCCACAATGCCAGGAAGGCGCGATCCGGCATCGTCAACATCGTCGGCGACCATGCGGTCGACCACCTGACACTGGATGCGCCGCTCACATCCGACATCCACGCCATCGCGGGCTCAATGTCCAAGTGGGTCCGCACGAGCCCCACCGTCGATGACATCGCCGCCGACGGCGCCGAGGCGGTTCGCCAGGCGAACTCCCGTCCCGCGCGCATCGCGACGCTGATCCTGCCGGCCAACGTGGCATGGTCCGAAGTCCCCCATGACCAGGGGACGCCCAAGGAAGCACCGGCACAGCCGACCGCGCAGCACGCGCGAGAATTCGACCGGATCGTCAAGGCCCTGCGTGACGACCCTCAGTCCACCCTGCTGCTTCTGGGCGATCGCGCGCTGCGCACGCCGTGCACGAACCTGGCAGGGCAGATCTCTGCGGCCACGCGCTGCGAAGTGCGTGCAGAGTTCTATACCGCGCGCCTGGAGCGCGGTGCCGGACGCGTCCTCGTGCCCCGCCTGCCGTACGCCGTCGATCCTGGCCTGGCAGCGCTCGCGAAGTTCAAGCGAATCGTCCTTGTCGGAGCCAAGGCGCCGGTTGCATTCTTCGCGTATCCGAACAAGCCTGGGCGGCTGTCCGCGCCGGGGTGTGAGTTCCTGACGCTGTCGACGCCCGACGACTTGCCGGAGGAGGCGCTCTCGGCCCTGTGCGAAGCGCTGGGTGCGCATCGTCGCACACCGGCCCACGTGGTCGAGCAGGACGCGCAGGCGCCCTTCGCCGGGGCGTTGAGTCCCGAAGGGATCGGCCGGACGTTGGCCGCCACGCTGCCCGCGCACGCGATCGTCGTCGAAGAGGCGATGACCACCGGGCGCGGTTTCGATGCGCTGACCGCGCAGGCCGCCCCCCATGACTGGCTGACCAGTTGCGGCGGTGCGATCGGCTTTGCCTTGCCCGCCGCAGTCGGAGCGGCGATGGCTGCTCCGGAACGTCGGGTGCTCGCTCTCGAAGGCGACGGCAGCGGGATGTACACGCTCCAGTCGCTGTGGACCATGGCGCGGGAGAACCTGGACATCACGGTGGTGATCTTCGTGAACCGCGCCTACAGCATTCTGCGGGGCGAGCTTGCGGCGGTCGGCGCCGGAACTCCGGGCGTTCGGGCGCAGGACATGCTGTCGCTCGAAAGGCCTGCGCTGGACTGGTCGAGCCTGGCCAAGGGCATGGGTGTGAACGCGACGCGGGTCGGCGACCTCGAATCGCTGGGAAAGGCGCTGGTGCGCTCCTACGAAACGCCGGGTCCGACGCTCATCGAAGCCCTTCTCTGAGCGCCAGCGCAAAACCGGTCCATGTCAATCCAGCCCATCATCAATCTGTCGAATGGGCAACTTCTGTGAACAGCTTTGCTCGTCCGACGTGTAGTCGAACGGGAACTTCCCGTCGTTGTTCGAAACTCACGAATGCTCCATTGCCGCTTCTCGACCTGTACTGAAATCTTATGTTGACCCGCATGTTTGTCTGCGCGTGCCTCACGCTGCTTTCGTCTTTCTCCCTTGCTGAAGTCGGCACCTCCGCCGAGATGGCCGAACGCTACCTTGACGTTCAACGCTGCATCGAGCGGGCCATGGGCAAGCTGTGGCAAGACAAATATGGCATCGAGCTGACGATCAACCGATGGGGCGCCGTCGAGGCGATCGGCGCTTCGATCGACGCTGCCCCTCAGGTTGTTCGCATGACGGATCTGCGTTGCCGCCGCGAGCGGGATCTGGCAGGCCAACCCCGACCATGACGCCTTGGCACCCTCACAAATGAGCGGCAGCAGACCTTCCCTAGGAGAGCGGCCGGGGAAGGTACTGCTGCCGCCAGCTGCTCGGGCTTTGGTCGAAATGCTTGATGAACCAGCGGGTGAAAGAGCTGTTTTCCGCAAAGCCGGCCAGCGAGGCGGCCTCGCTGACCGAGAGCTGCGGGTTCTTCAGGGCGCGGATGGCGGCCTGGCTGCGAACGGCGTCCAGCGTGTCCTGAAAGCTGGTGCGGTTGTTCTCCAGCTGGCGCTGGAGGGAGCGTGACGTGCAGCCCAGTGCGCTGGCCACCTGGGCGATGCTGTGGCGGCCGTGCGGCAACAAGGACTGGATGGCGCTTCGCACCTGCTGCTCGATGGACTTCGGGGATTGGCTGGGGGCGTGCATGTCCATCAGGAACCGGGCATGCCGCTCCATGCCGCTGTCGTGCTCCGGGTCGAGAAGCTGCAGGTCCTGGTGGGACACCACGATGCCGTCGAAGTCCGACTCAAACACGATCTCGTTGCCGAGCACCCGACGGTGATGGGCCGTGCTGGTGGGAGGCGCGTGCGAGAAATGCACGCCGACCGGGTTCCAGTCCTTGCCCAGTTGGTGGCGGCACAGGCTCAGCAAGGCCGTGATGCCCAGCTCCATGGGGTGGCGCCCCGGCGTCTCCCGTTCGGTGTCCAGCTGCAGCTGGATGATGGACAGCCGCCCCTGTGTCACGGTTTCCGTGGTGATGGTGGTGCTGATCAGGTGGTGGTAGTCCTTGAGCGTTTGCAGCAGGGTGGCCAGGCTGGCCTGGTGCTGCAGCAGCAGGCTGATCTGCCCGAAGTCCGACAGCCGCCAGCACGAACCCATGAGCAATCCGAGCGATGCGTTGCCGGCTTGCGCGGAAGAGGCTTCCAGCAGTTGGGCGAAGGCTGTCTCGGGCACCAGCAGGTCGGGTGAGTTCAGGCAGCTGTGGTCCAGGCCGGCCTGCCGGAGCATGCGCATCGGATCGATGCCGAGCTCCTGCGCGACTTTCGAGTACTTGTTCAGGCTGATGCTTCGGATGCGGGGCGTCATGGTGGCAGGTCCAGGCCCCTTGGCCAGTTGCTGCAGGGGCGTTTCAAAGCGCAGCGGTTGTCCTGAACCCATCCGGGGAATGGTAGGGGATTCAACATACGGCAAGCGTATCAATGCCGCACGAGTGGTCAATGGTGTGGGTACCCCAGGCTGCGCGGCGCGTGCCGCAGTCTGCGTGCAGACCCTGACAGGGTTTTCCCCTTGCGGCGCGACTGGGCAAGAACCTGTCGTGATCGGTAAAGCGGGTTGGCTGCGTGTGATTCGAGAATTTGTCCAACCGGATTTCAAGGAGACAGCAGTGGCACAGGTGATCAGATTCGAGCAGACAGGGGGCCCGGAGGTCCTGCGCATGCGGGACGTCGACGTGGGCGAGCCCGGGCCGGGCCAGGTGCTCCTGCAGCAAAAAGCGGCAGGCCTGAACTACGCCGACACGTATTTCCGTACCGGCATCTATCCGGTGCCGCTGCCCAGCGGCATCGGGGTGGAGGGCGCGGGAGTCGTGGCCGCGATCGGCGAGGGCGTGGACAACGTGGCCGTCGGTGACCGCGTGACCTACACCGGCTTCGTCAACACGCTGGGCGCCTACAGCACCGAGCGACTGATTCCGGCCAACGCTCTGATCAAGCTGCCGGACGCCATCGACTTCGAGACGGCCGCATGCATCACCATGCGGGGGCTGACGGCGGCCTATCTGATGCGTCGCATCCACGCCTTCAGCGGCAACGAGACGATCCTGCTGCATGCGGCGGCCGGAGGCGTCGGGCTGATCGTCACCCAGTGGGCGAAGCTGCTCGGGCTCACCGTGATCGGGACGGTGTCGACCGATGCCAAGGCCGAAGTGGCACGCGCCCATGGCTGTGACCACGTCATCAACTACAGCCATGAGAACGTGGCCCAGCGCGTGCGCGCACTGACCGACGGCGTGGGCGTGAGCGTGGTGTTCGACAGCGTCGGCAAGGACACCTTCGAGGCGTCCCTCGACTCCCTCCAGCGCCGTGGCCTGATGGTCTGCGTCGGCACCGCCTCCGGCACGATACCGCCGTTCGACCCCCAGATCCTGGCGCGCAAGGGCTCGCTGTTCCTCACGCGGCCGGCGCTGGCGGACTACATCGCCGACCCCGTGGAAAAGCAGGCGCTTCTGGCGGAGCTTTTCGACCATGTGGCGGCCGGGCGCCTTCGCATCGACATCCAGAAGCGCTACGCGCTGGCGGCGGCCGCCGAAGCGCACCGCGATCTCGAATCCCGCAAGACCGTGGGCGCATCGGTCTTCACCCTCTGAGGAGCAGGCAATGAAAGTCGAACAACTGACGTGCACCATCGGTGCGGAAGTATCGGGCGTGCACCTGGGCGAAGCGTCGCGCGACCTCGGCCTGGCCAACGAGATCAAGGCCTTGCTGCTGCAACACAAGGTGCTTTTCTTTCGCGACCAGGACATCACGCGGGCCGAGCATGTGGCCTTTGCCCGCCATTTCGGGGAGCTGGAAGACCATCCCGTGGCCGGCAGCGACCCGGACCATCCCGGACTGGTCCAGATCTACCGAAGCGACAAGCGCGAGAACTACGAGAACAGCTTTCACACCGATGGCCAGTGGCGCGACGCGCCGCCCATGGGGGGCGTGCTGCGCTGCATCGAATGCCCGCCGGTCGGGGGAGACACCCTCTGGGTCAACATGGTGGAGGCCTACAACAACCTGCCCGACGACATCAAGAAGAAGATCGACGGCCTGAAGGTGAAGTGCAGCATCGAGCACTCGTTCGGCGCCGCCATGCCGGAGGCCAAGCGCCGGGCGCTCGGGATGGAGCATCCGATGGTGGAGCATCCGGTGGTGCGCACCCACCCGGAAACAGGGGAGAAGATCCTGTACGTCTGTGGCTTCGCCACCCATTTCGCGAACTACCACACGCCGGACAACGTGCGCTACGGCCAGGACAAGACGCCGGGCGCCAGCCTGCTGCTCAATTACCTGACCAGCCAGGCAGCCATTCCCGAGTACCAGGTTCGTTTCCGCTGGAAGCCCAACAGTGTGGCCATGTGGGACAACCGCTGCACGCAGCACTACGCGGTCCAGGACTACTGGCCGGCGCCCCGAAAGATGGAGCGCACGGCCATCATCGGCGACAAGCCTTTCTAAGCGCGCAAAGCACAGCAATCGAAGGAGACAGACATGAACAAGCAGGACAACTTCTGGTGGCGTGGATTCGCCCTGGCGGCCGGTATCGGGATCGTGGCTTGGATGCCCGTCGCGCAGGCGCAGGAGGCATGGCCCAGCAAGCCGATCCGTCTGGTGGTGGGTGGGCCTGCCGGCGGCAGTGCCGACGCGCTGGCCCGGCTGCTGGCCGAAGGGCTGCAGCAGGCATTGAGCAAGCCGGTCATCGTGGAATCCAAGCCCGGTGCCGCCGGCGCGCTGGCGATCAGCGACCTGTTGTCCACCGGCAAGGATGGCCACACCTTCCTGGTCATCCAGGGCGGCGTGGTGAGCGAAACCCCGCTGGCCTACAAGGTCAGCTACAAGCCATTCTCGGACCTGAAGCCGCTGGCCCAGCTCAGCCGCACCGGACTGGTGCTGGTCGCCAACAAGGATCTGCCCGTTTCCAATTTGCAGCAATTGGTGGAATACGGCAAATCGCAAAAGGACGGACTCATCTTCGCCTCCTATGCGACGGGAATGAAGGGCCACACCTCGGGCATGCTGCTCGGGCAACTCGCGCATGTGCAGATGAAGCATGTCGGATACAAAGGCTCGCCCCAGGCGCTGACCGATCTCATGGGCGGCCATGTGCCCCTGATGTTCGATGGGGTGACCACCTCCTTGCCTCTGATCAAGGCCGGCAAGATCAAGGCGCTTGCGGTGAACTACCCGACACGGATTGCCGAGCTGCCGGATGTGCCCACTTTCAAGGAGTTCGGCTACCCGCAGCTCGCGCAGGCAGGCTGGTTCGCTGTCTGGTCCCGCCCGGATGCGCCGCCGGCCATCCAGCAGAAAATCCGCGAAGTGACGCTGGCCTATTTCAAGCAGGAGTCGGTGCAGAACCGCGTCAAGGCCATGGGCATGGAAGCGGGCGGAGCCGTCACGTCGGACGAGATGATGACCGACTTGAAGCAGGCCTACCAGGAGCAGGCCAAGCTGCTGAAGTCGATCGACTACCAGCCGGAGTAGATCGGTGGGCCCTGCGTATTCAGCGAGCGCGCTTCAACCCACGCGGTGGCGGAACCGATTGCAGGCACTCCACGAGACACTGGGCCGCAGGCGTCAGGCGACCCTGGCGCAGCGTCACGATGCTCACCTCGACCGGGGGAAGGCGCTCGCGCAGATGAAGGGCCTGCAGGCCGCGCGGCAGGAGCTCCTGCTCGATCACGGCGCTGGAGAACAGTCCGAGCAGATCCATCTTCCCAAGCAGGTGCACGGCAATGGCGAAGGATTCGCAGGCCAGCATGCGCGGCGGTACCTCCAGCCCCTGTGAAATGAACAGGCGGGAGAAGAAGTCCCGGTTCAGCGAGGGGACCACCCAATCCTGCTCCTGCAACTCGCGCAGCGACCGCGCTGCGGCCATCGGGTGGTCGCCTCTCGCACCGACGACGAGCTGCATGAGGAAGAGAGGCTGCTGGATGAAATCGTCGGGCAGGCTGCCTTCGAGCGTGTTCGCAACGACGAAGTCGAGCGTGCCGTTCTTGAGCTTTTGCAGCGCGACCGGCGGCGCATCCTCGGTGATGCCGACCTGGGCTTGCGGCATGCGGCGACCGAAAGCCTTCAGCGCATCAGGCAGGAGCGTGAGCCCGATGGTCGATGTCAGGGCCGCCGTCACGCGGCCGTGACCTCCGGCCTTCATGTAGGCCAGCTCGTCGCGGGCACGGCGCAGTTCCTCGAGGATCAGGTGCGCGCGCGCCTGGAAGGCCAGGCCCGCCTCGGTGAGCTCGACGCCCGCGACACTGCGCCGTAGCAGCGGCACATCGAGCTCGGACTCGAGTTCGCGCATGGTGCGCGTCACTGCGGGCTGGGAAATGAAAAGCGCGCGCGCGGCGGCGCGAATGCTCCGATGTTCGGCGACCGCCACAAAGGCGTGTATGGGCAGAATAAAGTTCGTCGATCACAATAAAGATCGTCGCAGGCCGACAATCAGTTGGGCATCGGGAAAAAGTCGATGGGGTCTGAAGGTCTCTGGCAAAAAGAGAGTTTCGAGCCGCTACTGATCCACAATAAGGTTCCGCGGAAGCAAAATGGTCCGCCTACTGCGCGCGTCAGCCTCCAGAGCCAGAAAGTCAGATACAGCACCGAGTCCCAGCGCAGGACTGATCACAGTGAGGAAGGACCAGATCCCGGCAAATGCCTTGCCGCTCGGTTCAAAAGGAGACCGACGCCCGGGAGCACACCGGCAGGAGGCGTTGTGCGGTCCTCAACATAAACAAAGTTCGGCCGGTGCCGTGCAACTGTCTGTTGAGCAACGCTTTCTCGACAAGCCCACCGCGCAGCGAAGTCAGCCTTTTGGAGCGTTCCATGAATTCCGCAGAACCTATTCGAAAGGCATCGAACGGCCATCAACTACTTGTTCGGCTCCTCAAAGGAGAGACTGTCTATAGTCTTTGCTCGAGGCACCATAGACTTTCCGGGAGTTTCTCGCCGGCCACGACGTGCGAGACGCTCTTCGGAGATGTAGATGCAGGTGGCGCTCACGACTTTCCAAGTTCGATCGATGCGCTTGTTAATCGTGCAAACAAGCGCTTTGGAACACTGGATGATCTAGTCCAAAAGCACACCGTCCTTCCCATCTTTCTGCCCTTTATGGGGGCGCGCAACCGGCAGCAATTGCTCACAGAGTTCCGCGCGGGGCATGCTGAAAGGCTCCACGGTCTACTGGGCCTCGGCGCCTCAAGTGTCCCGCATGGCAATCCATTGAGAGCGTGCCCTGAATGCATGCGCGAAGATTCCGAGAAACGCGGAGTGGCGCACTGGCATGTGGTGCATCAACTTCCCGGCGTCTATCGATGTGTCGAACACGAGCGCCCTCTTCTTGAGTTCCATATGGATCGAGAGATACAGCCGCGTTGGATCCTCCCAATGGATCTGCGTCGTTCCTCTGTCTTTGCCCCTGGCATCCCTCTCCTCCCAATCAAGGGAGAGAAGGCGGTATTGACCGTATCAATGATATGCACCGAATTGTTCGAACTTCGCGCGGAATTCTCTTTCAATCTGGAACGATTGCGCGACGTTTACCTCTACCAGATGGACCGGGTTGGATGGGTGGACGCTAATTGTAAAATAGATTACCAAGCTGCAGCCCGATCATTCAAGCAGTTTGCTAGTCCCTGGAGTTCTCTTGCTACCCTGGGAAGACTCATTTCCACTCTGGATGGTTGTACCGGCTTTCTTCGTCGCTTTGCTCGCGTCAAGGCGACGCATCCACGGCATCCATTCAATCACGCACTAGTGATTGCCTGGCTATTCGAGGACTGGCGTTCGTTTATAGTGCTCTACAATAGCTGGACTACAGGCGATCGACGGTCGGTTTCGACCAGAACAGAGAATATGACGGCCGTCAAAGATGACTGCCCACAACCTGCCTTTAGCGTGCGCACAGCGAAGTTCCTTCAACTAGTGCACAGCGGCTCTTCGCTGAAAGATGCAGCGGATAGCATTGGGGCTCGCCTTTGGAAACCAAAGACTTGGGCCGCCAAGCTTAGCGTGGGTCGCAGCGGGAAGTTTGTGCCCAAAGTTTGCGCAGAGTTGGTAGAACTCTGCCAAGCAGGCCTGCAGCAGACCGAAATTGAGTGCTGCATCAAGCTGAAGCCAGGAACCGTCCGCGCCTTTTTTAAGCTAATCCCGGAAATGCGGCACTTCTGGTTGGAGTCTCGAAAAGATAGTTTTAAGAGAATTGCATGCCAACAATGGAGCGCGGCACTAGAACAATCTGCTTTGACTGGCCAGACCGCGCGCAAGCTTGCACCGCAAGCCTACAAATGGCTGATCATTCACTATAAAGCCTACATTGGGGAGGCAAGGGCACACGCTGGATACTCAGCGAAGCACGGTCGCAACGTTGATTGGAAGGCTCGAGATCTCCAGTATGCGCAAGCCCTGTTGTTGGCGGCAAAAGAGTTTTATCTGAAGAACCCCGGTCAAAAATTATTTAAGAAGAATCTTCTCTCCCGAATCCTCCACATCGGCCCTAGGCTTGCTCTTCGAGCGGAGAATAGAATGCCACGATCCGTAGAGGCAATACGACAGGCCGTCGAAGCGTGACTCCATAATGGACCCCTGCATTCCGTCGGAGGTTCCGTGAACATGCCGGCAGCCACACGGACAAACTGTGCCGCGACGATCTGTTCGACGCCTTCGACATCTTGGAGTTGGCCCTGCGCGAGTTGTATGTCGGGTACGAGAAGCGGATCGGCCGTTTCAGTGCGGCGATCAACACTCGGAGAGGGCCGAGGGCCAAGCGGCAAGCGTCGTCACGAGACAACCTGTTCGATTGAGGCGCAGTCGGCCTGCCGAGTTGTGCAGCAGGTCGGGGTCACTTGCCGATTTTTTGCTTCCACTGGGTGCTGAAGCCAAGCGCGCGATTGAACCAGAACGGGTCGCACCAGTCCTGCCCGAAGGAGTTGCACACGTCGGGGAGCTTGCGCTTGTGGCGCTGCTTCTTAGGCTTGGAGGTTTCGACCGTTACGACGCACCGTTTTCCTTTGTCGGACAGTGCGTAGGCAGTCAGAAATGGATCTCGGCCGATCTGTTCGACTTCATCGTCAGTGAGATCGGGCGCGTAGCCTTGCGTGAGGACACTCTGCACAAGCCCCGGGTCTACCGCGTCGTTCAACAGCAGCGCCTTCTTATGGGCGTCCTCTTGCAGCCACGCGAAGAGCAAATCCTTGTCAGCATCGTCGGGACCGTCCTTGACTTCCTCGAAGATTTCGAACGGCATCTTCACCCGACCTTGCTCGCCCTGATACGCGAGCCACTCCCAATACTCGGGCACGCTGTCAACCGGGTAGTACGAATTGTGGGCCGTGATAAGCACGCTCGCGTCAAGCAGATAGAGCATCAAGGGGCCGATCAGGCAGCAGCCAGCAATGGGTAGACGCTGCGGGGCCTGACCCCGAGCACCTTGGCGGCCTTGACCGGCGAAAGCGTTCCCGCATCCATGGCGTGGTGCGCGAAATTGAGCATAGCGGAGCCCAAGCGGTGACGCCGCACGACGTAGTAGCTCGGGCCGCTGCTCTTCTTCATCTTGGCGATGTCCTTCTCTCGACGCTTCTCAGCGATCCAGCGCGAGTGAATTTCACCAGACAGCGCCTTCCAGTCGTCGAGCGACAAGTGCCCGGCCTTGCAAAGGCTGTAGGCGACCATCTGTCGGCTTACACGCCAGCGATCGGCATGCTCCGAAATGGTCGCGATCTGCGCGTTCACGTCGAGGCCGGCAAGATTGATCGCCTCCAAATCTGCGCGCGGCAACAGGAATTCACCGGCCGCGTCGTTGCAGAATTTCTCGATCTTCATCTCGGGCACGCCGCCTCCGCTGACGCCCGTGGCACCGAGGAATAGGTGCGCAAGCTCGTGCAGCAGCGTGAAGGACCAGGCCGCCTTCGCGTCGCCGTCGTTGATGACGATGAAGGGGGCCAGGGGATCGGCTATCGCGAAGCCACGGAACGCCCCGACCGGAATGGTCGAATGATGACTTCCAAGGTTGCCGACGAGCAGCACGAATACCCCGGCCCGTTCCGCCTTGTCGCGCAGCAAATTGAAGGCGCCGTCCGCATCCTTTTGCGCCCGGTACTCCGTGCGGGTGACGCCCAGCAGCTTCTCGATTCCTTCGCGAAGGGCCGGCACGCCGGCTTCCATCCTTGCCGTGCCGATGAAGTCCAGCGGCCGCGCGTCCTCATCATCTTCCAAGACGGCGCGCACGAGGCTTTGCCGCGCACGGAGGTCGCGCACAAGCGCATCCACGTCAGCTTCCGCTTCTATGCTTCGTTCTGCGACGACGGTGCGGAAGTCTTCGCCTCGGTCGCCTTTCTTTGGTGGTGCTGGTAGGTACAGGGTCAGCAGGGAGCGGCGGTAGGCCCTTGCCATGTTCGCCAGCATCGTACGCGAGGGCTCCTTTTCGCCGCCCTCGATCAATTTGAGTGATGTCGGCGCGATGCCGATGGCCCGTGCAGCATCCTCCGGTTCAAGGCCGGCGCTTTCTCTCGCCCATCGAAACACTTCCGGGTTGAACCGTGTCATCTTTTACGCCGAAGCGCGCGCAGTGTACGTGCGGCGCCTCGTTTCCAAAGTTTACAGACTTCGGGCCGCTTCCCGCAGATCAGCCTCGCCCAGCCGTCGAACTACTCCCCTGATGTGGGTCTGTCGCCACGGGCCTGAGCCAATCGACCGCAGCCTTCGCCAGCGACATCGGGCGCAGCCGCGGATCGCGCCACAAATCCGCAGCGCCCTCTTCCAGCTCACCTGGATTGCCGCTGCAGCCGGTGTACACAGGCGTCGATCCCAAGCCGACAGCCCTAGAACTGCTCCCTGGGGACGCCGGTAACGGTCACAGGCGACGGGTCGCGCGCCGCCCGCTTGAAGATCGACGGCGAGACGCCGGTGTGCTCTTTGAAGAAGCGCGAAAAATTGCCCGGCGCTGAAAACCCGAGATCCATCGCGACCTCGGTCAGCGCGCCGCCTTCGGCAACGCGGCGCATGGCTTCCTCAACCCGCACGCCGCTCCAGAACACCTGAGGTGTCGTGTTGAGCTGATCGCGAAAAAGTGCAAAGAAGTGCGCGCGCGATAGTCCAACTTTCGCCGCGATCTCATCGATGGTCGTGATTTCGGCAACGTGCTCACGCATGTGGGCAATGGCGCTGCGCAGCCGATGGTCAAGCATCACACCCACGGGACTCCCAGGCGATTCGGTGCCGCCGGGGGTCGAGGCCGCTATGGCCGCCTCTAGAAGCCGCTCCACTTCGTCGTCGATGGCCGGGCGCGACTTGTCGGCGGAGATAATGAGATCGAGCACCCGCCAGCATGAGCGGCGCATTGCGGAGCTGATGGGAACGCGCGGCGAAGGAAATCGGAAGTTGCGTCCGGTTGCGCTGCCCAGCGCGTCCAGCCACTGCTTGGAGATCATGAAGACGAGGAAGAGGCACGCGCCCTTGCCCTTCATCACCATGTCATGCGCCTCGAACGCGTTGACGCCGAGCGCGATGTTCTCGCCGTAGGGAACGACCTCGGCGCCCACGTTTGCGACGGCGCGATTCCCACCGAGCCACAGCGCCAGTTGCGATTCGGAATGGGCGTGCGACACCAGGCTGGCGCGCGATTCGAGAACGATCGCGGTGCCAAAAGCTCCCTCGTGCAACGCGTACGCCTCCGCCATCTTTTCAGATCCTTCCAACGTGAGCTGACGGTGCAATTGTTTGCCCTGGAGAGCCCTGATTTGACGGCATTCCGGGTAAGTACCTAGTTCTGCACCGGACTCCCTGATACGTCGCCAGATTCGTCGATAAGCGCCAAAAGCCTCGTGTTTTTAAAGTTGCTCCATCCCCGCGGCGCCTTGACCGGAGCCGCAATCCGCAGAGAGAAATCGCAGGAGCAAACTGAAATGCGCATCGCAACTTACATCGCCGACGGCACCCGCCGCGTCGGACTTGTTTCCGACGACGGCATGACCATTCAACCGCTCGACTTGACGCCGCAGCAAGCGGCTGTGGGTGCCCTGAGCATCATCGAATCCATGGCCGAAGGCGCAGTGGCGCCGATCGCGACCGGCGCTGCCGTCAAGGTGGCGGATGTCGCCCTGGACGCGCCGCTGCCCAAGCCCAGGCGCAACCTCTGGTGCGTCGGCCGCAACTACCACGCCCACGCCAAGGAACTCTCGGCCTCCGTCTTCAAGGACAGCGGCGCGAAAACCGACGAGTGGCCCATCGTCTTCACCAAGGTGCCCGAATGCGTGGTCGGCCCACACGACGACGTGCTAGTCCCCAGCGAGATCTCGACGCAGATCGACTACGAAGCCGAACTCGCCGTGGTCATCGGCAAGGGCGGCAAGAACATCACGCGCGCCGCGGCGATGGAGCATGTGTTCGGCTACACGGTCGTCAACGACGTGACGGCTCGCGACGTACAGGTGCGCCACAGCCAGTGGGACATGGGCAAGTCCTTCGACACCTTTTGCCCGATGGGCCCTTGGATCGTGACCGCCGATGAGTTCGACGGCGCCAAGACGCGCGTGCGCTGCTGGGTCAACGGCGAGCTGCGGCAGGACGGCCCGACAGAGAGCATGATCTTCGACATCCCGGCGCTGATCGAGACCATTTCGCGCGGCATCACGCTGTATCCGGGCGATGTCATCGCCACGGGCACGCCGGCGGGCGTGGGCATGGGCATGTCGCCGCCGCGCTATCTGAAGGCGGGCGATGTGGTGCGCATTGAGATTGATCGCCTGGGCGCGATCGAGAACAAGTTCGTCTGAGGGGAAGCGTGATGACGACACAACTCATAAACGGGCTGGCCGTCGAGATCGATGGCAACGGAGAGGCACTGCTGTGCATTCACGGACTCGGCGGTTCGTCGAACACCTGGACGCCGTTGCTGACTGCCTTGTCAGACTTCAAGGTGATCCGCCCGGACCTGCCTGGAAGCGCACGTTCGCCGCTGCTCGCGGAGCCGTTGTCGATCGAACGCTATGCCGCATCGCTCGAAACCTTGCTTGCCGGCCTGGGCGTCGAGTCGGTACACGTGATGGCGCACTCGCTCGGCACCGTCGTTGCGCAACATCTGGCCGTGCGCAACCCCGGCAAGATCAAGTCGCTCGCCCTGTTCGGCCCGCTGGTTGCGCCGCCCGAAGCAGCCCGGCCGAACATCGTGGCGCGTGCCGCGGCGGCGCGCGGCGGTGCCGCAGCGATGCAGGAAATTGCCAACGCTGTCGTCAAGGGTGCCACCAGCCCGGAGACGAAGGCCGAGGAGCCCGCCGTGCTGGCGCTGGTGCGCGAAAGCGTGATGCGCCAACCGCCCGAAGGCTATGCGCAGAGCTGCGAGGCCCTGGCCGCGGCACAGTCGGCGGAGATCGAGCGCATCGCCGGCGTGCCGACCTTGCTCGTCACCGGCGACCAGGACGGCGTCGCGCCGCCTGCCAACGTGGCCGCCATGGCGGCGCGCATCACCGGATCGCGGCAAGTGGTCTTCAATGGCTGCGGCCACTGGCCCACCTTCGAGAAGCCGCAACGCTGCATGCAGGAACTTGAGCTGTTCTACGCATCGCTGCGCTGATCTCCTTTCTTTCTCAGCAACTTTCATCAATCCATTTCCGGCACCACGGGCCGGAGGAGACAAGCCATGACCCGCATCGCATTCACAAACGTCCGCATCTTCGACGGCACGGGCGAAGACACCTACACCGGCGACGTGCTCGTCGAAGGCAAGCGCATCGCCGAGGTGACTCGCGCGCCCAATCGCGTGAGCACCGACGACGCCCGTGTCATCGACGGACGGGGCCGCTTCCTCATGCCTGGCATGACCGAGGCCCACACGCATTTCTCGTGGAACGATCAGCCGAGCCTGGCCGCCATCCAGTTCATGCCTCCCGAGGAGCACACGCTGTGGTGCGTGCGCGTGGCCAAGCGCTATCTGGACATGGGGTGGACCTCCGCCATCGGCGCTGCCGCAGCCAAGCCGCGTCTTGACGTGGTGCTGCGCAATGCGATCGACGCCGGCGAATTCCCCGGACCGCGCTACCTCGCCGGCAGCCAGGAGATCACCACCATCGGCGCGCTGGGGGACAACACGCTGCCGCACATGAAGTTCGAGGAACTGAGCTTTGGCAGCGTTTGCAGCGGACCGGAAGACATCCGCAGGTCGGCGCGCACCTTCATCAAGTACGGCGTCGATCACCTCAAGATCAACTTGTCCGGCGAATACATTGCCGGCCTGCCGGCTGAGATGTCACCGTTCGCGGAGGAAGAGGTCGCGATGCTCGCGCAGGAAGCCAAGCGCTATGGCAAGCGCATGGCCGCGCACGCGCGGTCGAGCGAATCGGTCAAACAGTGCGTTCGCCACGGCATCGAGATGGTCTACCATGCCAGCTTCGCGGACGAAGAGGCGCTCGACATGCTCGAGGCGGCCAAGGACAAGCACTTCGTCGCCCCCGGTATCGGCTGGCTCATCCGCACAACCTTCAACGCCGCCGAGTACGGCATCACCGAGGCCGTCGCGACGCAAATGGGCTACAAGCGCGAGCTGGAGATCGCCTCGGCATCGCTGCGCAAGATGCACCAGCGCGGCATCCGCATCCTCCCAGGCGGCGACTACGGCTTTGCGTGGATGCCGCACGGCACCAACGCCAATGACCTGCAGTACTTCGTGGACTACATCGGCATGACACCCAAGGAAGCATTGCTGGCAGCGACGAAGCTAGGCGGCCAGATCATGTTGCGTCCGGAAGATCTCGGCCAGTTGAAGGCGGGGTTCCTGGCAGACATCGTGCTGGTGGATGGCGATCCGCTCCAGGACCTTTCGCTCCTGACTGATCCGGCGAAGATCCAGCTCGTGATGAAGGATGGCGTGATCCACAAGGATTGCGCGACCCCGGTGCCTGCGGAGGCTGCGCTGCATCTGGAAGGGGCCGACTTTCCGCTACGGGAGGAAGGCGTCAAGGAGGCGCTTGCTGAAATGCAGTGAGCGAGAGACTAGCGAAAGGGGCGGCGGCAACGCCCCGGCTCTCTCTTCTTCGACCGCAATGCAAACGCAAGCCGACGCTGATGGCGCCATGTTCGACGGCTCATGGCCGAACTGAGTCATTGCCCTTTGCGTGCGAACGGAGGCTCCCCCTGCTGCACATGCGACCTTTCCAGGAGAACCCAGCCAGCAGAAGAACAACCCGCTGGTCAGTCGCCAGGGTTTTCAGATAGCAAACCAACGGGAACTTCGCGCCGTCGCGCGGGCTGATGCAGAGGTTGAGCAGCGCGTTCTCTGGGCTAGGCTATAGCCACGCGGGTGGTCCCCAAATACGCGGACGACCGGCACCGCACCCGGAATCAAGCCTTGGCTTGGCCCATGGCCACTGGGATCGAGGATGCCGCCGCCGCCCATTCTTCGCCCGTCAGGTGCGCGGCTGTCTGCGAATGCAGCAGGGAGTCTTCTTCGTCCAGATGGACGAGCATCAATTTGCGGTGCTCGTGCAGCAGCGCTCCCACGCCGTCAGCTACGCTGGCCGCGCCCGAGGCCGCCTCTTGGGCCGGTTGGCGACGCGGCCGAACTGGGAAACGGCTGCCGTCGAAACCCCTTGGGTCTTGGTGATCGAGTTCGGGAGGGTCCGGCGATGAAGCGTGCCTCGCTCAACTCCTCCCGCCGCGCCTATCGGCGAGCGCTACTCAAAATTCGGCCTGCCCATCGTCGGTTTGGTCATGAACCCAGCGCATCGCCTGTTGCTCTGCGTGACGGATCGCTTCCGCCTCCGTCCCATACACAATTTCCTCGGTGTCGTTGGGTAGTTGCGTCTTTTTCTCATCCGCAGGAGTTCGAACAAGAACGACGATCGGTTGATAGCCGCCGCGCGCGGGTTCGGCGCGTAGCTCAAAGCGGAACCCGCGATACCGCGGCCCATCACGAGATTGAACACGCCCGCCGGAATGCCCGAGCGGCTGATGATCTCGGCCAGCGCCCAGGCGCATCCCGGCACCAGATCGGCCGGCTTCATCACCACGCAGTTGCCGAAGGCCAGCGCCGGGGCTATCTTCCAGGCCGGGATGGCGATCGGGAAATCCCACGGCGTGATCAGGCCGACCACCACGGGCTCCCGCGTGATCTCGATGCCGATGCCCGGGCGCACCGACGGCAGCACCTCGCCCGACAGGCGCAGGCATTCGCCGGCGAAGAACTTGAAGATCTGGCCGGCGCGCGTGGCTTCGCCGATGCCCTCGGCCTTGGTCTTGCGCTCTTCGCGCGCCAGCAGCGTGCCCAGCTCCTCCTTGCGCGCCAGGATCTCGTTGCCGATCTTGTCCAGCGCCTCGGAGCGCGCCTGGATGCCGCCGGTCGACCAAGCCGGAAGGCGGCCGTGGCCGCCGTGGCCGCGGCATCCACCTGGCTCGCGTCGCCTTGCGCGTACTGGCCCAGCACGTCGCCCAGGTTGCTCGGATTGACGTTCGGGCTGTAGCTGGCAGCCGCGCGCCATTCACCGTTGATGAGGTTGTCGTGTTGTTCCATGCAGCTTCACCATGCTTGAAATGCGAAAAGCCAGACCAGAAGAGCGAAGAGCCATCGGCTGATGGCTCTTCGAAGCGGGCCGGTGCATCGAACACTCGTTGCGTAGACAGTGCCATCAGTCTTGTTGGACGATCGGATTCCTGAGGAGCCCAACGCCCTCGATCTCTACCTCGCAAACGTCGCCGGGCTTCATGAAGCGCGGCGGCTTCTTGCTCCAGCCCACACCCGCCGGGGTACCCGTGGCGATGACGTCTCCAGGCGTCAGGGTGAAGATCGTGGACGCGTAGTTGATCAACTTCGGAATGCTGAAGATCATGTGTCCCGTATGACTCGACTGGATCGTTTCACCGTTCAAGCGCACCTCGAGCTTCAGTTCACGGCCTGGTTCAATCTCGTCGGCAGTGACCATCCAAGGCCCGAAGCCGCCCGTGCTTTCGAAGTTCTTGCCAGAGGCGATCTGCTTCGCGTGAAACTGCCACTCGCGAATGCTCGCGTCGTTGTAGCAGGAGTATCCGGCGACGTGTTCGTAGGCCTTGTCCTCGGGGATGTTTCGGCCACCCTTCCCAATGATCACGGCAAGCTCGCCTTCCCAGTCGAGCGACTCTGAGACGTGCGGTCTAACGATCGCCTGGTTGTGCGCGACCTGCGAACGCCACACCCTCAGAAAGATCGGGGGTTGTTCCGATAGTTCGCGATTCATGCCGGCTGCCAGGACCTCTTGGTGATGGTCCATATAGTTACGAACAGCGCAGACAATCTTCTCGGGTCGCGGGATGACAGGCAGGTAGGTGATGTCCGCGAGCTTGGCATCAACTGCTTTGCCCTTCACATGCTCTGCGGCCTTCAGATACTCGCCCGACGCGATGTAGTCGGCCAAGGTCGGGTAAGCGGACATTGACTTGCCCAGATCGACGACTCCGTCACCTACGACGGCGCCCCACGTTTCGCGGCCTTGATTGACGAAAGAGAGGAGTTTCATGTGGATTCCGTTTCAAAAAGGAGAAGTGTTTAGGTCACACGCTCGGAAAGGGTGCGCGGCTCAGGAAGTCGGCCTGCCAATCGGCCAAGGTCTTGAAAGTCGGGTCCCGGCGGCAGATGGTTTCGGTTTCGCGCAGGATCTCTTCGTCAGACTTGGACAGATCCAGTGGATCGCCATGCGGCTGTTCGACATAGAAGGGCGTATCCACGTAGATCTCGACCATGTTTCCTTCCGGATCGAGCATGTAGACTGACAACGCGTTGCCATGGTTGAGTCCCCGGATCTCGGTTGCGCCCCGGGATTCAGCCTTGGCCCAGATGTCGCGCATCGACTGGATGCTGGGGACGGCGAAGGACAATTGCATGACCGTGCTGAACTTGACGTCAGCGGGTCGACCTGAAGCGATCACCAGCTGATGGTGCTGGTCAGGGCTGGCGCTCGTGAAGACCAACTTGTTCTTGAACGTCTTGCCGACGCCCGTATCCGTGATGGTCAGATCGAACACTTGGGTGTAGAACGCGACCATCTTGTCGAGGTCGGTCACGTAGATTCCAAAGTGCGAAGGCGTAGGTCGGCTGACCTTAAGCATAAGGTTCTCCTAGTGACGGGTCTGGCGCGCCAAAGTGGCGCGAAGAAAGTCAGGCGCCAGCGGCTCGAAGCATCGCGGCCTCTACATTGCGCTGCGTGCTCAAGATGTGCTCACCGAGCAGCGCGCAAGCCGTCTCGGTATCCCGACGCAGCGTTGCATCCATGATCTTCCGATGCTCGTTGGATTTGCGGCGGCCCGCCAGTCGGTGGCGCGCAGAAAACCGCCGGTAGCGCTCGGCCTGATCGAAGAGGCTGGCACTCCACATGCGTTGCCGTTCCGATGTACAGGCGGCGATCAATGCCGAATGAAAGTTGCGGTGTACTTCGCTCCACTCGTCGTCCAGGATGGCAGGGCCGTCGCTCAAGCGCGATTCGACCTTTTCCAGTCGATGAAACGCGGCGACGATCGCCCCCTCCCACTCATCGTCGCCCGATTCGATGGCGCTGCGCAGCGCCTGGACATCCAGCATGAGCCTCATGTGGGTGATGTCGTTCAAATCCTCCGAAGAAATCGGAGCGACGCGGAACCCGCGTCGTTCATCCGCTCGAACCAGACCTTCCTGCGTGAGGCGGCTGAGGGCCTCGCGCAACGGACTACTGGAAAAGCCGTAAAGCCCTTGCAGTTCGTCCAATTTGAGCTTACTGCCGGCTTCAAAGGTTCCGACAAGCACGTCATGTCGAAGGCTCCGAAAAGCCTGCTCCGACAAAGGGCTCGAGGAATCGGGTGCGCTGGTGCTGGAAGAGTTCATAGCCTCATTTTATGCACAAAGACGCATAACATGCAAACCCATCGGCTCCAAAACGGACTAGGGGAAACGCTAGGTATGAAATGATATTTTGTGCATAAACTGCCGTTCGTGCATACAGTACGTTCCACGCCACAGAGAGCCCATCCATGTCCCTGATCGAAATCCGCAAGCGGAGTCTGACCGTCGAAACCATCTATCACGAAGGTGGGCCGGTGGCGCCTACCCCACTCAAGTTGGCCGCGTCGTGCGCCGTGATTCGCAATCCCTATGCCGGTCGCTACGAGCCTGATCTCCTGCCGTTCATGGCGGAACTGCGCACGCTCGGCACCCTCCTCGCCGAGGAACTTGTCGCCACTCTGGGCAAGGAGAACGTGGAGGTCTACAGCAAGGCAGCCATCGTCGGCGTCGATGGAGAAATGGAACACGGCGCGGTGTGGCACGAGGCCGGTGGCTGGGCGATGCGCGCTGTCCTTGGAGAGCCCAAGGCGATGGTGCCGGCCGCGAAAGCGGTCGCGGGGACCGGCTACCGCCTCATGGTGCCTTTGCACAACATCCACGCGTCATACGTACGGAGCCACTACAACAGCATGGAGATCGGTATCCAGGATGCACCGAGACCGCGGGAGATCCTCTTCGCATTGGTCATGGGAACCGGTGGTCGCATTCACTCGCGTCTGGGTGGCCTGGCGAAGGAAGACATCAACTTGCACGACGGTCAGCGCTAAAGCGCCATCCGCCCTGCCGCTTTCGGGACGGCAGCCACGCGCCGCATCGCCCCAACTCCTCGTTTCAGTCCCCCGGGTCCAGTATCTCTTCCGGAACATGTCTTGAACAGCACATTCACTCGCCGCCAGATCCTAGGCGCCGCATCGGCTCTGGGACTGGGAACTTCAAGTCTCGCGGCCTTCGCCCAGTCTGCAAATGCAGCGCGGATCATCGTCGGCTTTCCCGCCGGAGGGACTGCCGACAGTCTCGCCCGGGTCGTCGCACCGCTGGTGGCACAGCCGGGTCAGAGCATGATCGTCGAGAACAAGCCTGGCGCCTCGGGGCAACTGGCAGCCGATGCCGTGCGTCAGGCCACGCCGAACGGCAGTGCGCTTCTGCTCACACCGTCGTCGATCTTGTCGCTCGTGCCGCATCTTTACAAGAAGCCGATGTATGACAGTCTCAACGACTTCGCTCCAATCGGATGCGTGTGCGATCACTCCTTCGGATTTGCAGTGCAGGGATCGTCGCCCATCAAGACGTTTGCGGAGTTCGCGGAATGGGCGAAGAAGAATGCCAAGGACGCTACCTTTGCGACACCGGGTCCGGGCACCGCTCCCCACTTTCTCGGCACAATCCTCGGCCGCGAGATCGGGACGCCGCTTGCGCACGTGCCCTACAAGGGAGTTGCGCCAGGGCTGCAGGACTTGATGGGTGGCCAGGTCGTGTCAACCTTTAACCCGCTGCCCACATTGCTCGAATATCACCGGGCGGGTCGCATACGGATTCTGGCTGTTACCAATCCGACCCGCGTCGCGTCGCTGCCGTTGGTTCCGACGTTCACCGAACTGAAGCTCCCCGCTGTCGAACTCGTCGAGTGGTACGGCTTGTTCACTTCATCGAAGGTTCCTGCCGCCACCGTCGCAAAACTTCAGGATCGACTCAACGTTGCCGTGGCCAAGCCGGAAATGATCGCTGCCGCGAAGCGACTGGAGGTCGAACCCCGAGCCGTGGACGCAGCAGGCCTCAAGCGGCTTCTCGAGGCTGACTACAAGCGCTGGAAAGACATCGTGAACGTGACCGGCATCTCTTTGGACACCTGATGTTCGCCGACGTTGAAGTCTGCAGTGCTGAGCGCCTCAGGGCGCTGATGGCCGGTGACCTCGAGCGGCTGTCCGCGCTCGTCGCCGACGAACTTCGCTACGTGCACGCTACGGGCGTGGCACACGACCGCACCGCCTATCTCCGGTTTGTGCGCGACAAGCTCAGATTCCTGGACGTTCGCCTCGAGTCGCGGGTGGTGAAGGAGTTTGGCGAAGTCGCCGTGATCACCGGTTTGCTCGTCCAACGCGTCATTCGCGCGGGCGAGTCTGAGCCTGTGACGCTTTCATCATGGGCCATCGAGGTGTGGAAGCGCCACGATGGGTGGCGCCTGGTCGACTTTCAATCCACACGCCTCCCTGGCTAGTTCTTGCCTTAGAAATACGAATGAGTCTGAAATGAACGTTGACGTCATCATCGTGGGCCTTGGCCCGACCGGGGCAACACTGGCTGCCCTGCTGGGACAGCGCGGCTTCCGCGTTGCCGCTTTCGACAAGTTGCCCGATCTCTATCCCCTGCCAAGGGCGATCGGCCTCGACCACGAGGTCATGCGAATCGTGCAGGAACTTGGCATTGCGGACCAGGTCCAGAAGCACACCGCTTCCTATCGTCCCAGTGAGTATCGCGGCATGGAAGGCCAGTTGATCAAGCGCCTGGACATGGCGCCTCCGCCATTTCGTCTTGGCTGGGCGCCGAACTACGTATTTGACCAGCCTGCCTTTGAGGGAATCATCCGGACAAGACTTTCGGAACTGGAGTCGGTCCAGGTGCACCTTGAGGCCGAGGTCATTGCACAGGGGCAGGATTCCACTGGCGCCTGGATCGACGTGCGCCTTCGCGGAGAAGAGGAGCCTACCCGCGTCACGGGCAAGTACCTGGTTGCCTGCGACGGGGGCGCGAGCCCAATTCGCACACGCCTGGGCATCGACCTGGAGGACCTGAACTTCCATGAGCCCTGGCTGGTGGTGGACGCCATCATCAACGACGACAAACTGGACGATCTGCCTCAGACGCAAGTTCAGTACTGCGAGGCCGGTCGTCCATCGACATTCGTTGTTTTGCCAGGCAACCATCGTCGCTGGGAGATCATGCTTCTGCCCGGAGACAGCCTGTCGCCCGAATTTCCCGAGCACGAACTGTGGCCATTGCTCGAGCGCTGGATCCGGCCGGGGGATGGGAAGCTCTGGCGCGCTGCCGCCTACCGGTTCCATGGCTTGGTCGCCAACGAATGGCGCCAGGGGCGAATCCTTCTCGCGGGCGATGCGGCTCACATGACGCCGCCGTTCATGGCGCAAGGGATGGCCCAAGGCCTCCGAGATGCCCAGAACCTCGCCTGGAAGCTCGCACGGGTCCTGGCCGGCACTTCACCGACGTCGCTTCTCGACACTTATGGGGAGGAGCGCCGGCCCCACGTCGTCGAAACGACGCTGACCGCGATCGAATTGGGACGCGTCATCTGCGAGCGCGATCCCGAACTGGCTCGCCAGCGCGATGAGCGCCTGGTGGCCGAGCAGGGTGGGCAGGTGCGCACGGTGTTCCGGCAGAACATGATTCCCTCATTGAAGTTCGGGCTGATCGCAGCAGATTCGCCCGGGGCCGGCTCGCTGGTCCCTCAGCCCAATGTCAGGGCTTCAAGCTTCGAAGGCCGCCTCGACGATCTGACCGGCCGTGGCATCCGCGTGGCAGTTCTTGGAGAAGTTGACGCGGCTGCAGAAGCACAGTTGCTTGGCCTTCTGGAGCTCTGCGGCGGCGCGCTGATCCAGATCGGTTCGAACAGGTCGACCGAGACGCCAACGGTACACGTCGAAGAACTTGAAGCTGTGATGGCCCCATGGCTGGCTTCCCTGGGCCAGTCGGTGGTCATTGCGAGGCCTGACAACTATGTGTACGGCACTGCGAAAACCACTGCAGACGGAATCGCGATGCTGCAGCACTTCTTGCGCAGCTTGACCACCTGAAGCAAGCGAGGCGTCCGAAGCCGCCTCGCCTCCCCTAGGACCACCTTCCTGTGATCAGCCGCCGAGATAGGCGCGCTGGACGGCCTCGCTGGCAAGCAGGGCCGAGGCACTGTCCGTACCGACCACGCGTCCCTGCTCGAGCAAGTAGCCGCGGCTCGAAAGAGCCAGGCTTCGCTTCGCATTCTGCTCGACCAAGAGGATCGATACCTTGTCGTCGCGCACGCGCTCCAGCGACTTGAAGAGCTCGGACACCATCAGTGGCGAAAGCCCGAGCGAAGGCTCGTCGAGCAGGAGCACATCGGGGTTCGACATCAGCGCGCGACCGATGGCTACCATCTGCTGCTCGCCTCCGCTCATGGTCCGCACGCTCTGAGACAGGCGCTCGCGCAGTCGCGGAAACAGTTCCAGAACGCGCTGCAGGTTGCGCGCCTCGTTGGCCCTGGCGCGACGCGGATAGGCACCGATGAACAGGTTCTCCTTCACCGTCAGCTCTCCGAAAACGCCACGGCCTTCCGGCACGAGGGCAACGCCGCCCTCGACACGTTCATCTGACCTGAGTGCGCCCAGAGATTTGCCACCGAGCGAGATCACAGCTCCAGGGGCGGACATCAGCCCCGCGATGCACTTCAGCAGCGTGGACTTTCCTGCGCCGTTCGCTCCGAGCACGCTGACAACTTCCCCGGAACCGACGTGGATCTGCACATCGGCCAGCGCCTGGTGCTTCCCGTAGTGCGCACTGAGCGCTCGGACCTCAAGCATTTTCATCTCCCAGGTAAGCGCGGACGACCTCGGGATCCTTGAGCACGGTGTGAGGCGAGCCGACCGCGATCCGCTGGCCCGCATTCATCACGACGCAGTGGTCGCACAGGGATCTGACCGCCTCCAGCACATGTTCGACCATCAAGATGGACACGCCTTCGTCCTTCAATGAACGGACCAGTTCGATCGCCTGCAACAACTCTGTGGGGTTGAGGCCTGCGAGCCACTCGTCGAGTAGCAGGACACGAGGCCGACTGGCCAGGCAGCGTGCAAGTTCCAGGCGCTTCTGATCGATGTAGGTCAGCTCTTCGGCTCGGTCGGCAGTCCTTGATCCGAGCCCTACACGCTCGAGCAACGCGATCGCCGCGGCGTGAGCTTTGCTGCCGTATCGATGTTCGTGCGTGAACGACATGCCAGCCACGACGTTCTCGAGCACGGTCATGGTCTTGAAGAGGCGGACCAGCTGGTAGGTTCGAGCGATGCCCAGTCTGGCCACCCTGAAGTTGGGAGATCCGGCCGTTTCGTGGCCGTCCAACTTGACGGAGCCCCGATCGGGTTTCAATGCGCCGCTGATCAGGTTCAGCGCGGTCGTCTTGCCGGAGCCGTTGGGCCCCAGCAAGCCAACGATCTCACCCTTCTCGACGTGTAGCGACATCCCTTCGACCGCCTTGAGCCCGCCAAATCGGCGCGACAGGTCACTGACCTCGAGCAGGCGCGCGCTCACGGTTGATTCCTCCGTTTGGCGATGAGGCCCAGGAGGCCGCCCGGCAGCACATAGACAATCAGCAGGAAGATTGCGCCTAGCACAATGCTGAAGTGATCTGGGAAGTACTTGGTGAGCACTTCAAACGCCAGCACCAAGGGCACAACGCCAAGCACAGGACCATAGAACGCTGCAATGCCGCCCAGCAGTGCCATCACAACCACCTGGAAGGACACCAGCGAATTGAATGCAATCGAGGGTTCGATGTACGTCCACCTGGGCGCGACGATGGCCCCCGCGACAGCCATGAACATCGCAGTCACCGTGAACACCACTAGACGCACTCCGACCGTGTTGATGCCGCAACTTCGGGCCGCCATCTCGTCCTCGCCAATTAGACGCAACGCGAAGCCCAGGCGCGAACGAGACAGCCACGCGCCGAGCAGCCACAGGAAGGCAAGAAGAGCCAGGAGCTGCCAGTAGATCTGCTCCGCAGTGATGTCCAGCATCACGTACCGGCCGACGGACCCCGCGAGCTTCGACTCGTACCAGGTGACGACTTGCCGGATAAGCTCGGCAATGCCGAAACTGAAAACCACGAAGTACATGCCCGAGAGGCGCAGCGTGCACAGGCCGACAAACAGTGCCAGCAGGCCGCCGAGCAGGGCTGCGACCACGAGGACGAGTGGCCAGGGCAGGAGATCCGACAGCACCGCGACGCTGTAGCAGCCGACCCCGAAGAACGCGACCGTGGCGAGCGACACGAGGCGCGTCGTGCCGCAGAAGATCCCCCAGGCGGTTGCGAGCACCGCGTACATCAGGAGATTGATCATCAGGGATGTCGTGTAGTCGTTGCCTGCGCTCGGCAAGAAGGCGAGACCAGCAAAGCAGACGAGCGAGACGAAAAGAAAGAGTTTGGGTATTGAGGTCACCGGCCGGGCCTCCCAAACAAGCCCGACGGCCGAAAGACGAGAACGATCAGGAACAGCGCATAGTTCGCCGCGAGTGTCAGACCGGGGTCTACGTAGCTCGAGACCAGGCTTTCGCTGACACCGAGCAATAGAGCGGCAAGGACGCAACCAACGAAATTGCCGACGCCACCCATGATGACAACGATCAGCGCCTTCATCGTGAACAACACGCCCATGGTTGCGCTGAAGGTGGAGAACATGCTCACGAGCACACCCGCCACCGCGACGAGAACAGTTCCGAGTGCGAAGGCTAGCATCGCGATCTTGGTCACATCGATGGCGACCAAAGGCGCAGAAGCAGGATCGACGGCAACGGCCCTCAACGCAGTGCCGATCCGGGTGCGCGTCAAGAGCAGGAAGAGCAGCGTTCCGAGCACCAGGGCAACCGCCAGTGCCAGCAAGCGATTCGCAGCGACGGTCGTCCCGAAGATCTCGACCGGAATCGACAGATAGGAGTAACTCATGTAGTTGCCGCCGAAGATCGCCAGCATCAAGCCCTGGATGACGAACAGCAGACCGAAGGTCGACAGGATGCTGTCTCCCTCCAGGGCGTCCCGACTTCGCGCACGCCGGACCAGAGGCACGAAGGCAAGCCGGTACAGCAGTGCACCGGTGCCGGCGGCGATGGGTACCAGAAGGAGCAGAGAGACCAGAGGCGACACGCCTGCGCGCGTGAACAGAACCAGTCCTCCCAGGGCTGCGGCAATCATCATCTCGCCGTAGGCGAGATTGAGGATGCGCGCAACGCCGTACTGGAGGTTCAGGCCGAGAGCCACCAAGGCATAGGTGCCGCCCAGGGTCAAGCCGAAGAGCAGTGCATCGAGGAGCCGCATGCGTGACTCAGGCAGATTTCCAGGCCGGCTTTGCGATTGGTGCCTTGACACCCTTCTGATTCGGCGCGACACCGGAGAAGGTGCCCGACTGCCACTGGCCGACCGTCCAGCCACCCACAAGGATGTGGTTGTCGAACTTCAGAGGTCCGAAGACGGTGTCGAAGGTCGTCGAGGCCAACGTTTTGACGATGGCCGGCCGATCGATCTTCCCCACCTTCTCGATGGCCTGTTGCAGCGCCTGCAACCCTGAGTAGCACAGCAGGCTCACCCACTCCTCGGGCGGCTGTCCGTTGAGCGCCTTGTGTCGTGCGATGTAGGCCTTGATGGCCTCGGTATCGGGATTCCATCCTCCCGGCCCCATCACGCCCTCCACGTTCGGTCCGAACTTGCCAAGGTACAGCGGCAGTGCGGTCCCGACGCCCGCATAGAACAACTTTGGATTGAAGCCTCGCACACGGGCCGAATCGGTGAGGCCGATGGTGTCGGGCGGATAGCTGAAGCCGAGGAAGACGTCGGGGTTGGTACGCTGGGCGTCCGCGATCATCGGTGTCATGTCCTGCGTCGTGATCGGGTAGCTGCTGTCCAGGACAATCTCGAATTTGGCTGCCTTGAGCGACTTGCGAGCGGCCGCGGCGAGCTCGAGGCCGAACTGGTCGGTGACATTCACCATGGCCACCTTGTCGCCGATCTTTCCTTCGCTGCGCATCTGCGACATCACGGCCACGATCGCATCCGAATAGGAAGACGCGGTTCCGAGGAGCGAGAACATGTTGTCCCAGCGCTTCACCAGCTCGGGCATCCTGTCAGTGATGCAGCTCGGCATGATCATCGGGAAATTGCCCTTGTGGAAGGCGGGCGCGACCGCAAGGTTCATCCCGGTGCCCCACGGCGGCAGGAGGAAGTCCACCTTGTCCTGGTTGACCAGGCGTTCAATAGCGCGCACTGCTTCCTCAGGCTGGCTTCGATCGTCGTACTCGACCACCTCGATCCGGCGCTTGGCACCGCCGACCGAGATCCCTCCTGCCTTGTTGACGTCGTCGACCCAGAGCTTGTAATTCGGAATCTGAGCCGATGAAGCCCCGCCCGCAAAGGGCCCTGTCTTCGAGATCGCCCAACCGAACTTGATCGGTGATTCCGCGCCCTGTGCGCGAACGAATACGGACGGAACCGATGCGGCCAAGGCGGCACCGCCCAGGACGCGAACAAAGTCGCGGCGATGTTGATTCGAATTCATGGAGGTCTCCGACGTTTGTTAGGTTCAGGGATGGATCACGTAGTTGCTGAAGCCGCCGTTGCGGTTCTCGATGCCGGAAATGGCCTCGTTGACCTGCTCCAGCGGAAAACCCACCTGCTCGAAGATCGACAGATCAACCAAGCCGACTTCCGACATGTCTGCCATGTCCTGTCCTTCGCCTGCGGTGAACCACACGGAGCCGTCGAGTGACTGACGCAAATCCATCATCGTGTGGAGATCGATGGGCACGCCGCCCGCGATGGCGCCGATGTTCACAGCTGCGCCCCCCCGCTTGAGGGCCCGCATGCCGGCGAGAAAAGTCTCGTGCGGAGCCCCTGGGCCCAGGCAGTCCACAAACACGTCAACGCCGTCGCCTGTCTGACGAAGAACCCAGGCGTCCGGAGCTTCCGCGTCGTCAAGTGAAAGCACCTCGATCCGACCGGGCGCGATGGCTTTCACACGCTCGAGCAACTCGCGATTGCGGGCCGTGCCGTAAATGCGCGTCGCCCCCATCGCAAGCCCGTACAACACGGCGCCGATCCCTAGCGTCCCGCTGGCACCGTTGATCAGCATCGTCTTGCCAACCCCCATGTCGACCTTGCGCAGCGCAGCGTAGGCAGTCCCGAGGTAGCCGAATCGCGCCCCCTGGTCGAAGCTCACGCTGTCGGGCAGCTTGACGAGCGAGTACTGCGGCGCGGTCATGTATTCGCACAGCCCGGCGTACGGGTAATCCCGAAAGATTGCCATCGAGTTTTGCGAGAAGCCGAAGTAGCCGTTGAAGGTGTAGTGGCTGCAACTGGTGAGCTGGCCACTGCGACAGGCGCGACATCCGCCACAGTACCGCCCGGGATTCACATAGACGCGGTCGCCCGGCTTCCACGTATGAACCTGTGCGCCGACATCGACGATTTCGCCCGTCGGATCAAGACCGAAGATCGCCGGCAACGGCGGCAGCGGCCGCTCGGGGAACCAGGTGGTCCAGTTCTTGAGGATGTTTCCGAGGTTGGGGACGATCCCGCATGCCTTGACTCGGACGAGCACGTCGGTGGGGCGCGGCGTCGGGACGTCCATCTCTTCAATCAGCATGGGACCGCCGACCTCGTGCATCCGAGCGGCTTTCATTTTCTTGGGAAGCGACATGTCTATTCCTTCAGTGTGTGGTGTCGAGAGGCGATGCGCGCTTGTCAGGCAACGCTCATTTCAGTGGGCGTGGTCTGGAAGGCGAGCTGTTGCCAGCGGTCCCCCTCCTTCACCCAGACCTGCATGACCCTGGAGTCGATGGTCACGGTGCCGGTGCCGTTCTTGCGAACACCGACGAGCATCTGGCGGCCAGTCATCAACGCGCTGTTGCCGATCACCCGCACATCGAGTTCCGATCGCTCGACCCGCTTGTAATGGACGTTGAACCCGCCCGTGCTGAAGTAGCTGTCGAAGCCGTCGACCTGGCCTTTGGCGTGGACATGGATCAGATTGCGATGAAGCAACTCACGCAAGCGCTCGGTGTCGCCATTCATCATGGCGCTGCAGCGTTGCTGCTCAAGCTCCAGCAGCGTCTTCACCGCTTCAGATTGATCGAGGTTGGTCATGGTGGTGTGAATTGGAGATGACCGGGCACCGCGCGCTGAGCACTGGCGCACCGGAAAGGATCGCGGACTGGCAGGCGGACGGCTTGTTCGATGCGCGAATCGAGATCAACCGGCGCGCTTCTTGCCCATCAGCACGAAGAGCATGGTGGCGGGCCGGTCGCCCTTGTTACGCCAGGCATGGCGATTGCCTTGCTGCACTGCAACATCGTGCTTTTTCAGGAGCACCTCTTTGCCATCGTCGAGTTCAAGGCTGATCTCGCCATCAAGGACAACGTCGTAGTCGATGCTGTCGGTTGTATGCATACCAGGTGCATCCGGCTCAAACGTTTCCGCCAGACCCGGCAGCAATTGGCCGAACTCCGCCCCGAATGCGGCGCCGTCGAAGTCCTCCCTCATCATCACCGAGTCGGGCGGGAAGGTGACGAACATGAGGCGCGACTCGCCGATACCTGGAAGGAAGTTGGCCTCGATGGTCGGGTCGCTGAACGCTGCTTTGCTCCCCGCCTCGCTCGACGCGGTGGTAGACCAAAGCAACGTGGCCTCGAACCCGGGCACGCTCTTGAACACCGAGCTACGTCGCGCCTCTTCGTCAGATAGCACGCCCGACATTCCGCTCGAACCAACCCCCAGTACGACACGCCTAACTTTCATGATCCGTCTCTCCTAAGAATGCTGCTGCTCTCGCCGCTCCGGACCGTTGTCTCGGAGAATTTATGTGCATAAAGCACGTTTTATGCAAATGTGCTCCCTTGGGAGGGAAAACTCATCGGGAGGAACCCTAATGCTCGAACGTCGGTTTTATGCACAAACGAGACTATGTGCATCGGTTGATGACGTCTGCGACAGTCCATCTAGGCTCGGCTACGTTGTGAAATGGGTGAATGGTTCGCTAGGGCGATGCGAAACGGGCCTGCACTTGCTTTAGACGGCTTGCGATGCGTCGACTTCAGCGACTAACAACTAGCCGTGTGTGATCGCTCTGTGCCCCACCGAGAGAATCAGGAGGATGGGGTACCTTGTGACATGACCTGCTCAAGAATAATGAGCCGGCCCGAGTCGGCCGCTTACTTAGGTCGGCTTAGGCTTCCAAAGCAGTCGGGGAATCGGGATCGTGACCGACCGCTTGTGGCCGTTGCGGACAGTCGATCCGTCCAGTAGCAGCGGCCGGTTCGCATTCGGTTGCGAACTGAAGTTGGGCCACGTCGGGGCAAAGGCGGCTCAAGACCCAATACTGTTCGCTTATGGCATGAAGCTCCTGAATCGGCGCGGTATGTGGGAATCGGCGGGTCGAGGTCGGGGTCGAGGCGGGCCGATGATCTCGGGAGTGCAATCGATGGGCACACGCGTCGGCGCGTGGTGGTCGAATGATGCGTAGGGCGAGTGGCGCCGCTTGACCATCCGCGGCGAGCGCTTGTTCAGCGTGCGCGTGGCGCGGATGCGGGCGCAGGCTTCGAGCAGTTCATCGAACCATCGTCGTCGACGCCTCGGGCGCGCTGGGGGGAAAGGCCCCGGAGCGGGGCTGTGCGCGGCGTAGCAGCTGCACATGCCCTGTGAAGGACAACTCGGCATGCGCCATTCGATGCCGCGTGGCGCCCTGATGCAGCAGCCAGCGCACCGAGTAATGCGCCAGCACCCAGCCATAGAACTCCTGGCGCACGAGCTCCGCGGTCTTGCTGCGCAGCACGCGCCGGCTCTGCCTGAGGTGCGTCTTGAGCTCGTCGAACACGCCCTCGATCTCCCAGCGCTGGTGGTACACCGCTGCCAGTTCCAGCGCCGGGGCGACTTGCGGGTCCAGCAAGGTGGTCAACAGCCGGTAGCGCGGTTGTCCATCGGCCAGTCCTGGCAAGGCGTATTCGATGACGCGCACCACGATGGCTTGGCTCATCGCCTCGCTGCGGCTCACGCCCGTGGGATGGATGGCACTGAGGTACGAACCGTCGTCGAGCATGCGATGGACGGGCAACTGGCGATTGGCCACGCAGCGCCAAAGCAACTGCGCCCCGGTGGCCCTCGCCTGCTGCCAGTGCTCGAAGCCATTGAACCCCCGGTCCGCCATGCACAGCATGCCCGGCTCCAGCCGGGGCAACAGCGGCTGGAACAGCTCCCACTCGCCGCTGCGGTAGGGCCCCAGGTTGGCGCCCAGGATCGCATGCGTGGCGCACTCCACCAGGACCATGCATCGTGCCTGCGGGTAGCCAGCGCGGCCTATTCGGCTGCCCGGGTAGCCGAAATGCGCCGCATTCTCCGCCTCGTCAGGCAGCTCGAAGGTGCTGCCATCGATGGCGACCAGCCTCAGCCCGGCATAGAACGCGTGGGGGTGCGCCTGGGCGTCGGCCATGGGCACACAGCAGCGCTTGACCAACTCACGCATCGGCGCCGCGCCGATCTTGCTGCGCAAGCCACTGATCGAGGACTTGGTCACCCTGGGTGGCTCGGCAGCGCCGGCGGCCCACGCCAGGCCCTGCGACACGGCGGCGAACACCTCCTCGTAGGCGGCCTCGGGATACAGGCTCAGCGCCATGCAGTAGTACGCCCCCGCCACGGCCGGAAAGCTGCGCACGCGTTGCGAATTGCAGCCGTGGGCGTCGAGCACCGCATTCACCACCTCGGCCGGCACCACCCGCGCCAGCAGGCTGGCGCTCAGAAAGTCAGCCAGCCTGGCTCCGCTGCCCAGGACCGCCTTGGTTCTCGCCATGCTCGACTCCGTCGTTGCGACGGCAGTCATTCTGCATCAAATTTATCTATCCGAACAGTATTGGGTCTTGACCAACCACTTTGACCAATCTTATTGAAGGATGTTTGGCGCAATGGAATCGGCCGACAATTTGGTGCGTTCTGTGCCAATGGCTGAATCCTCTTGCAGCTACGTCTTCGACCGCACAGTCAACACAAAGATAGGCGAACGGTCGGCCCGGTAGCATCCCATAATGTTGAAGGATCAAAGGGTTCCAACCTCGACGACTGAGAGGAAAGCACATGAGCGGAAGCATCGAGTGCTTGGCGGCGTAGACCGCTGTGCCCTGACCATTCAACGTTGCCAGCAGGGTGATATCGGGACACGAGAGATGACGAAGCGGTCCTAGGACCAGAACTCGCACTGTGTCGAAGAAGTAACTTGAGCGTGGGTAGTCGTTCAGGAATGTAGAGCGGCCAGCGTGTCCCGCCGCCACTTCGTCTGGTAGTGCCTTGCATGTGACTATGTGTCTCAGAGAGAGCGACTTCATCTGTTGACCTCTTGCCGGGCATTCGTTTTACCCCTCCAAGACGAACTTTCCAATATCAAGACTGAACCGCCGACTCGGTCAGGTAAGTTTCGACGAACTTTCCCTCCTCTCGCTTGCCTAGGGTGGCGCCGACGAACTTTCTTCCCTGCCTTCAGGCGCGAAGTTGCTGCAGCTTCATTCGAGGCCTGGCTAATGACAACAAACGCTGATCTTAGTGGCGAAAATGTTGTCTTTTCCTGATAGGTCTCTGTTCTTACCATCCGTCGACCCCTGCTGTTGCGCCATGCAAGCAGGTGCGAGCCCCCTGTCCCGGAGAACAGCAATGAACCTCAAGAGCACTCTGACCGCCTGCGTCGCAGGCCTTCTCATGACATTGGGCGCCCACGCGGCCGATGCCTTTCCGTCCAAGCCGGTGAGCCTGATGGTTCCGTATCCGGCGGGCGGTTCGTCCGACGTGATCGCGCGGGTCGTCAACACCGCGCTGGCCAGGCAACTGGGGCAACCCGTGATCGTCGAGAACCTGGGCGGCGCCGGGGGCGCCATCGGTGCGCAGAAGGTGCTTCACGCGCCGACCGATGGCTACCTCGTGTTCCAGGGCACGCCGAACGAGACCATCCTCGTGCCGTTGACCAATGCGTCCGTCAAGTACGCCAGCGAGGAGTTCCGCATCGTGCAGATGATCGGTGTGGCGCCGATGGTGGCCGTCACCCGCAAGGACCTGCCCGCGAACTCGATGGACGAGTTGATCGCTCTGGCGCGCAAGTCGGCCAAGGACGCGCCGCTGACTTTCGGCAGCACCGGCTACGGCTCGCTCTACCACGTGCTCGGGGAGCGCCTCTCGGTGCTCACGGGCGCGAAGATGACGCACGTGCCCTACAAGGGCGGCGCGCCGCTGATGCAGGACCTGGCCTCCGGCCAGGTGGACTTCATGCTCGCGCCGATCCAGCAGCAGATCATCGCGATGGCGGATGGCGGACGCATGAAGATCGTCGGCACGCTTGCGCCGGCCGGCAAGGTGGAGGCGCCCCTGCTCGCGAGATTCCCGAGCGTGAACGACGGCACGCAGCTCAAGGACTTCAGCTTCACGCTCTGGCACGCCTACTTCGTGAAGAAGGGCACGCCGGACGAGGTGGTGCAACGGCTCAACAAGGCGCTCGGCGTCGTGCTGGCCGATCCGGCGGTGCGCAGCCAGCTCGAGGCCCAGGGCCTGGTGGTGGCGTCGCCGATGACGGTGTCCGAAGCCGCGAAGGCCTACGAGTCCGAAGTGGCGCGCTATCGCCAGATCGCCCATTCGATCAAGCTCGAACCGCAATGAGTGCGCGCGCCAATGACTTCGTCACCCACGATCGTTGATCACTTTTTCTCCGCGAACTACGCGCAGGCGCGCCGGCGCTTCCTCGCCGCCGCGCATTCGCGGTCGGACGGTGTCGAGAGTTTCCTCATCGAGGCGTCGGGTGCGTCCGGCGAAGCCCTGAGCACGGACGTGGCGTGGGTCCGTCCGGACGGCGCGCGTGCCTTGCTGGTGCTCACCTCGGCCACCCACGGCATCGAAGGCTTTTGCGGCTCGGCCTGCCAGCTCGCGCTGTTGGCCGACGACGACCTGCTCGCGCGCGCCGCCCAGGCCGGTGTCGCGCTGCTGCTGATCCACGCCGTCAACCCGTACGGCTTCTCCTGGCTCAGCCGCACCAACGAGGACAACATCGACCTCAACCGCAACGCGCAGTCTTTCGATGCGCCGCTGCCGATCGACGCGGACTATGCCCGCCTGCATCCGCTGCTGGTGCCGGCGGTGTGGCCTCCGTCGCCGGAGAACCGCGAGGCGATCGCGGCCTATGTCTCGCAGCATGGGCACGGTCGGTATCGCGCGGCGGTGTCGAGGGGGCAGTACGCGTTCCCGGAAGGACTTTTCTTCGGCGGTGCTGCACGCAGCGCATCGCTGGGCACGCTCAGCCGTATCCTGAGGACGCATGGCGGCATGTTCGAGGAGATCGGCTGGATCGACTTCCACACCGGCCTCGGCCCATGGGGCCATGGCGAGAAGATCTTCGCGGGCCGCCGCGATCCCCAGGAGGTGGAGCGTGCCGTGCGCTGGTGGGGCCTCGATGTGGCGGTGCCCTTCGCGGGCACGTCCGCCTCTGCCGACATCACGGGCCAAGTCGCCTCGCTGATCTATGCCGCGTGCCCCGACGCGCGGACGACATCGATGGCGCTGGAGTTCGGCACCGTGCCGTTCGACGCGATGGTGGATGCGCTGCGCGGCGAAGCCTGGCTGCGCCGCCATCCCGACGCGCCGCCCGCCGTCGCCGCACGCATTCGCGAATCCATGCGCGGAGCCTTCCTCAGTGACGACCCGGCCTGGCAGGGCATGGTGCTTGGCCAGAGCCGGGTCGCGATCCTGCAGGCGCTCCGAGGCCTGGAGGGCCGCTGACTCGATCTGGCGCGATCAGGCGGCCTTGCGCAGGAAGCCCTGGTTGCCGCCGTTGCGATTCGGCGCGAAGCCGTTGGCCTGCAGGGACTCCTCCGCCGTGTCGTAGAAGACGCCGATCCTCGAGATCTCGCGGGCCTGCCGGGCCGTGGCGATCTCGCGGCCGAACTCGCGCGAGATGCGCACCAGCTGCTCGATCTGCGACACCGTGCTCATCTTGGCCGTGCGCGACTGGTTCCACAGGACGTCTTCGGTGCCGCAGCGCACATGCAGGCCCATGGCAATGCCCATCATGTTGATCGGCAGCACGTTGCGCACGGAGCTTTCGACCGTCAGCACGGCGCCATCAGGCACGGCGCGCAGCGTGTTGGCCAGGTTGTAGATGTTGGGCGCATCCATGCCGCCACTGATGGCGACCCAGTTCATGACCAGCGGGCCCTTGTAGACGCCGCGGCGCATCAGGCGCTCCACCGACTCGAAGCTGTTGATGTTGTAGCACTGGAAGGCACTCTGGATGCCGGCGGCGGAAAGCCGGCGGATGTGCTCCTCCACCCAGCCGGGCTGGGCGGGCACCGTCATCTCCTTGTAGGCACTGAAGATGGCGGGGATCTCCCGGGAGGTGCCCTTGAAATCAGCCAGCTCCGCATGCTCGGTCACGTTCATCTGCGAGGTGTTCACCGTCACCGTGACCTGATCGGGCTTGGGGTCGAGTTCGGCCAGCATGTGGCGGGTGTCGTCGCTCAGCCACTTGGCAGCGGCGCCTTCCGATTCCGGCGCAAAGCTGATCGAGCCGCCGACCTGGATGAGCATCTCCGGGACTGCCTTGCGCACGCCGGCGATCAGCTCGTTGAACTTGGACAGGCGCTTGGAGCCCTTGCCGTCCAGTTCGCGCACATGCAGGTGCAGCACCGTGGCGCCGGCGTTGTAGCAATCCACCGCCTTCTGGATCTGCGCTTCCATGGTGACGGGGATGTCTTCGGGGAAGTCGGAGGGCAGCCAGCCCGGCGCATAGGGGGCGGCCGTGATGATCAGGGGCTGCTGGTTTTCGGGGAACAGGTGGCCGTCGAGAAAGTTCATTGCATGTCTCCAGTGGAACAGTGGACTTCGACGGACAGGTGGACCTGCGCCCTGGGGCGATGCTGGCACCGTCGAGTTCCGAGGGAGCTGTCACTGTAGGACAGGCAGGCAGGAGGCCGTTTGCCGGATCACGCTGCTCATTTGGCATTTCGCGCCAGTCCGGACGACCCGTGGGCTCACGCGAGTTCGCGAATGAACGCCTCGGCCTGCGGCCACTCGCCATGGCCCGAGGCCGGGTTCAGATGCCCGACCGGGCCGAGTTCGACGAAGCGGCTGCCCCACGCCTGCGCGAAGTCACGGGCGCGATCGAGACGGGTGAGGGGATCGTTGCTGCCCGCCGCAACGATGCTCGGAAACGGCAACCTGGCGCGCGGGATCGGCAGCCAGCCATTGAGTTCGAGCGCCTCGGTCGTCGGGTAGCCCGCCGGCATGGGGGTCTCGAGGTCGGCGGGCGCCGCCAGCAGTGCGCCGCGGATCTCGCGCGTGGCGCGCAGGGCGGCCCAATGGGCCACCATGATCGCGCCCGCGCTGTGCGCCACGATGATCACCGGTCCCTCGATGGCGGCGAGGGCGCGGTCGATCGCGTCGACGCGTGCCGCGCAACTCAGCTTGTCGTGTTCGAGCGGAGCGACGCTGCGCACGCGAGGCAGCTTGGCCGCCAGCAGGGTCTGCCAGTGGTCCGGCACATGCTCGCGCAGGCCGGGGACGATGAGAACGGTTGAAGTCGCAGAGTTCATGCTGATCTTTCAGTACGGGCAGCTTGCAGATGATTGCCGTGCGCTCCCGCCGGTTGTCCCAGAACGCGATGCTGATCTTCTTCCAGCGAAAACGCACCTGGTATTCGGGGATGCTCTCGAGGGGGGCAAGGTCAGTGCCAAAATGGGTCTCACGAGTGAGCCTATGAGACAAATCTCTCGACTGATGCGCAGCGCCACCTTGAACGGCTACGTCGAGTTGGTGGAGTCGCTCGGGCGGGATCCCCATGTCTTCATGCGAGCCGTGGGGCTGCAGGCGAAGTTGCTCGAAGACCCCGAGACGCTGATCCCGAGAGATGCCGCGCGCGAGTTGCTGGAAATCACCGCCCGTGCCACGCAGACCGAAGATCTTGCGCTGCGTCTTGCGGCCAAGCGCAAGCTGTCCGTCCTCGGGCCCATCAGCCTCGTGCTGAGGGAGGAGCCCACGCCGAGGGATGCCCTCGACACTCTGTGCCGCTACCTGAAGCTGGTGAACACCTCGCTGACGATCCGGGTTGAGGACACTGCCGGCGTGGTCATCATCCGGGAAGACTTGCTGCCGAGCCCCGGGCTGGCAATGCGGCAGTCGATGGAACTCGCTGTGGGCGGCATGTTTCGCATGCTGAGCGAATTGATCGGACCGCATTGGCAACCGCTTGAAGTCTGCTTCACACATCGCCCACCCAAGGACGTCTCCGCACATCGGGCATTCTTCGGACGGAGCGTCAAGTTCAATCAGGAATTCAACGGCTTGGTCTGCAAGGCGACCGACTTGTCGAAACCGCGCGAGTTCGCAGACCAGGTGTCGGCGGGATTCGCGCGCAAATACCTGGAAGCGGCCCTGAAGGATCGGAGTGAAAGCGCGCAGGAAGCCTGTCGCCAGATCATCCTGGCACTGCTGCCTGGGGGCACCTGCAGTGCACAGGAGGTGGCACGGTTCCTGCACGTCGATCGCCGTACGCTGTACCGTCAACTCGATGCGGAGGGTCTCACCTTCAGCCGCCTGCTCGACCAAGTGCGATCGGATCTGGTCAAGCGCCATTTGCGCGAGAGCGACCTGCCGCTCGGCGAGGTGGCCGAGCGGCTGGGCTTCTCCGGGCTCAGCAGCTTCAGTCATTGGTTCCGCAGTCTGTTCGGCTGCAGCGCCTCGCAATGGAGTAGGCAAGCCGCTGACATGGCTGATTTGGGCGAATACGGGACTGAATCGTCCAGTCGTCTGTAGACGGTGGCTTCGCCATCTCTTCGCTCAGGCAATTTTTCGCGCTCGTTCTCCCATCAATTCAAGCAACTCGAGTGCTCTGTTCGCAGCGTCCGCACCGCCGTCCATGTCACCGCGGACGAACTGAGGGCGAAGTTCCTCGATTTCTTCGAGTTGTGCGATCAAATCAGGCTCGGCAAGCTTGTACTTGCGAAGTACGCTGACCATGCACATGGACGCATGCACCATGTCCTCGGACATCCCACTCACGCCGCTTTTGTGCAGCACATAGTTGACCCAGTGCGTACCTGCGAGCATGGCAGCCTCGATCCGAATCTCCCAATCCGAGTCAGTGAGCTTGGCCAGCGATCGTTCAATTCGTTCCGCTTTGTCGCGGTGATTTCCCGGGATCATGGATGCATGTCCTGACGGACCAGTGCCTCGTATACCGATATGGCTTGCGATAGCGCCAGATTGCAGTCTTCGACGATCGCTTGCGTTGGCGTGCGATCTCCGCGCAGGCAAGGATCACGGTGTTCTTCCAGTGCATGCAATGCGGCCTCCAGGCGCTGGATGGGCTCTGGCATGTCGCCAGGAATGGCGGGCCAGCCGACATGGCTCACATCGCCCGGTCCGCGTAGCTCCCTGCGGCAGCTTCCATCGCTCTGAGGGACGACGTGCACACCGGGGATCGTGGAAAAAGCGCGATCTTCGCTGGTCAATCCTGTCGCATGCAGCGAGGTGTTCCAGATGTTGGTTCCCGCTGTAAGGCACGTCCAATACCAGAGTTCAAAATCTGCAAGAGGGTCGAGTCGATCGCGAAGCTGCAGAAGGCGACCTATCTTGTCCACGTGAGAGGCAATCTTCATGAGCTCTCACTCCGGCTTGATATTTCCGTCGGCGACGATCTTCCGCCAGACAGCCAGGTCGTTCGTGATCGTTTGCATGAATGCTTGACGACTCACCGGGGTTGCAGGCGGGATGTTCATCTGGCGAAGTGATTCCCCGAACTCCGGCTGAGCCAATTCATGATTGATGGCTGCATGCAGACGCTCAAGCAACTCCGATGGCGTATTCTTCGGCGCAAAAACACCTTGCCAACCCGTGGCGGTAAATGGATAGCCCTGCTCGGACAGCGTCTTGACGTCGGGCAGTTTGGGACTGCGAACCGTGCCTGACAACGCGATGCCGCGCAGTTTTCCTTGCGCAATGAAGGCCAACGGAGAAACGACGTCAACCCAGCCGATAGGAATCACGCCCGAGACAATATCCGTCAGCAACGCAGGTGCTGTTTTGTAGGGGACGTGATTGATGGTCAGGCCTGTTCGCTGCTTGATCCACTCCATCGTCAGGTGTCCATTCGAACCGACTCCCCAACTTCCGTACGATTGGTATTTCTTGGGATCGCTTCGCAGCAGATCCACCAGTTCAGGGAGGGTATTCGCAGGTACCGAAGAGTGCACTGCGAGCAGTACGCCACCTACTGCAGATAGCGCCACGGGCTCCAGGTCTCGCAGGGTTTTGGCCGGAAGGTCCGGATTCAGTGCCTCGGCCATCACCATGGATGATGCCGTGCTATGCAAGAGCGTATAGCCATCCGGTGCCGCGGTTTTGACCGCCAAGGTACCGATCAATCCATTCGCGCCCGAGCGATTGTCTATGACAAATGGCTGGCCCAGCGTTTCGCCGAGTCGGGTGTAGAGTTTGCGCGCCATCGCGTCCAGCACCCCGCCTGCTCCACCTGGCACGATGACCTTGATGGGGCGTGTCGGCCAGCTCTTGGTACCCTGAGCGCCAGCCAGATTGCTCATCAGGGATGCTGCCGCTCCAAGTACGAGCTCTCTACGGGTCAATGAGATCGTCATCTGTTCTTTCCTTGATCAAGGTTCGCGTGCGAAAAGACGCAAAGGCGCATTCGGCTGTGGCCAGCTCCGAAATTTGTTGGCCAGAATGAGGGCTTCGGATGTGAGCCCCCGGAGGCTTCAGGTCGGCTTGCGCAGGAATCCCTGGTTGCCACCGTTGCGATTGGGCGCGAAGCCATTGGCCTGAAGCGTCTCTTCCGTCGTTTCGTAGAAGACCCCGATCTTCATGATCTCTCGTGCCTGTTTCGCTGTCGCGATGGGGCGGCCGAATTCGCCGGAGATACGCACCAACTGCTTGATCTGCTCGACGGAACTCATCTTGCCCGT
>NZ_JBFUFO010000038.1:0-109388 GCF_056403395.1 Variovorax sp. P2_H12
TTCTTGATCAGGAGCTGGCTCTTGCCGTCGTACATCGTCACCGACCAGAAGGCGTTGACAGGCGGCAGCTGCCCGGCGGGGAAGGTGATCGTGTAGTTGTGCTTGCTGGCGTCGATGGTCTCGCCGGCCGCCGTCACGCGGGTGAAGGGATACGTCGCTTCAGCGGGATCGTTGCCGTAGATGCCGGACTTGGCCGCGGCAGCGCGCATCAGCCAGTCGCCCTTGAAGAAGGCACGATCGCCAAAGAACGAACCGACGCTCCAGCCATTGATGTTCTTCACCCCGCTGGCCGCAAATTTTTCGACCTTTTCGTCGCCTTCCTTCATGGCCAGCAGAGCGACGGCCTTGTGTTCGAGCGAAAGATCCTTGAACTCGAAGGTCTTGCCTGGGCCGATGCCGATGCGCGAGAGCCTGGCCCGCAGGTCCTTGTCTTCCGGGGTGGGCGGCACGTACTGCAGCGCGGCGTCCAGGTACTCGAAGTAGTTCTGCTTGATCCCGGCAGTGGTGGCCGGTACGAATGTGACGGCCGGGGCGGCCGGCGGCGCTGGCTGCTTCAGAAACGCGGAAAGCGGCTGCGCCTGGTAGCCGGCCTGCACCTTCTCGACGTTCGAGATGTCCTTGGGGTCGATGAGCTGGGTGCGGATCAGCGCGACCGAAAACGGGGTCGTCGACGTGAACACCTTCTTGATCCCCGCCGGCGTCTCGCCCTTCCAGTCCGGGCCGACCACCATGTAGTCTCCCGGCGCGTTGCCGGTGGCGCGGCTGCCGATGTAGCCGTAGTTGTAGGTATTGCCGTCGACCAGTTGCACGGCGTAGTAGCGCTGCTTCTCCACGGCAGGCACCGAAATCACCATCGGCTCTGCGCGCAGGTCCATCCAGACAAAGGAATAGGGCGTGTCGCTGTTGGGCGTGACGATCGCCGTATCCTCGTAGGTGGCGACGTGGTGCTGGTTGTTGATCTTGTTGAAGGGCGCCTTGAACTGGCTGGACTTCGAGTCCACGGCGAACTCGTACATCACCGCATAGTTCATCACGAGCGGAAGACCGTAGACGAAGGCCTCTTCCGCGATCGCCTTGGTCTCCGCGATGCTGGGCGCGGCCACGCCTTTGGCGGCATCGGCCTTCTCCGCTTGGCTGATCGGATCGACCTTGCTGGTGCAGCCAACTGTCAGGCTGAGCACCGCGGCGAGTACCGTCAGTCGTTTCATCAGTTCCGCTTTCATGTTTGTCCTTCCAACTTGCAGATCGGGATCCGTGCACTGTTGGCACGGCCCGCGTGAGGATGACACCGGCTCCAATGGGTGGCAACTGCCCTAAAGGGCAGTTTCGATGGACGTTGGTCTGACGTACAGGATGCCGGCCAGGGCAATTGAGACACGCTCGGCGCCCTTGACGACCAGGTTCCATCGAGGATCGATGGCGGCGGATTCCAAGCCGCTGCGCAGCTTACAGGGCTTGCGCGACGACGGGCATGGGTCCACAGGCCCCGGTTCAGGCTGCCTGGCGCATCACTTCGTCGAATGCGCGCAACGGCTTGATGAACGGCGCGAGCAACTGGCCCGATGCCTCGCTTGTCAGCACCTCGGACGGCGCGAGCTTGATGACCGTGCGCGCCGCCGGGTTCGGCTCCCAGACGTCTTCCCCGATCAGGCGGCAGCGCTCGTCGTAGGGCCAGAACATCTGCAGGCCGGGCACGCGCAGCAGGTAGTACGAGTTCTCGTCGTCGACCTCGATGCCGTTCGCCTTCAGGGTCTTGCCGTGCGTCTGCTGGTACATGGTGCTGACCGAGGCAATGAAGTTGTCCGCTACAGCGATCTTCTCGTCCTCGGCGTAGAAGATCGACTGGTGCGTCTGGGCCCACAGTGCATAGAAGCCCTTGACGGACTCGGTGCCCTCCAATGTGGCATGGTTGCCCGCCATCTCGAAGTGATAGACGGGGTTCGGCGCGGTCATCTCCGGCGCGAAGATTTCCTCGTAGCGACCGGCGATCTCGAGAAAGCGGTGACGGTAGTAGGCCTCGAGCATGAAGCGGTGCCGCGGGTTGGTCGTGACTTCCATGAGCTCGTCGATCGCGCGGTTGGTTTTGCGCACGTCCAGGTTCGGGTTGCCAAGAATGGCCATGTGGTTCCTCGATGAGTGGGGGGATCGACGCATGATCGATCGCGCGCGCACCCTGTGCAAAGTCCCAAACCGACACCTGCACGTCCGTTGGCGACATCCGGGTGGAAACCCTATGAAGCCGACTCCGATGGTCGAGTCGCAAGCGCGTTGTTACCATTTCCGCCCCATGTACCCCTAGCGAGTCATCGAATGAAGACGATGAATAGCGGCGCTCGAGCCACCAAAACCGTGCCGGCTCGCTATCTTTCGCTGCTTCTGGGACGCCTCGCGACGCAGGGGGTCGATACCGCGCGCCTGCTCGATCTCGCGAAGGTTGAAGCCGCCCGTTTCGAACGAAGCGACGGCGTCCTGGAGCCGAACGAAGTGGAAGCCCTGGTCGAGTGGGCCTATCGACTCACCGGCCGCACCGACCTTGGATTCGAACTCGGGCAGGCGATCAAGTTGAATTCGCACGATCTGATGGGCTACGCGATGCTCAGCTGCCGCGACCTGGACCACTTCATGCAATTCACCAGCCGCTACTATCACTTCATCATCACGCTGTTCACGATGAAGTACGCGCGGCGGTCGGGTCTCGGCGAGGTGGTCTTCAGCCCTGCGGCCGTGATGCCTCTGCGCACCATGCATTTTGCGATCGAGGCCATCGCCGTTTCGCTGCACACCCAGGTCCGGTTGCTGTTCGGCTCCGAGATTGCGTACGACATCCACCTCGGAATGCCGGCGCCCGCGCATGCAATGCGCTATGCCAGCTTGGCGCCTGCGCGTTTCCACTTCGATGAAGGTGCGCTCCCTGGCATCCGCGTGGTCTTCGACGGCGAGCTGTTGAATCGCCCGCTGCCCATGCCATCGCCCACAGTGGTTCAGCAAATCGAGCAGCGGCTGCATGTGCTGCAGCGGCGGCCCGTGCCTGGCGGCGAATGGGGTGCCTACATCTCGATGCTGCTGCGCGAGACGCAGGGGCAACAGCTCACGCTTGAAGAGATCGCGCAGCGCATGAACGTCTCGGATCGGACCATCGATCGCAACCTGAAAAAAGAGGGGTTGAACTTCCGTGATCTCTCACAGCGGGTACGGGTCGAGCGGGCACAGGAACTCCTGGCGAGGCCAGGTGCGACGGTCCAACAGGTCTCCCTCCAGCTCGGCTTTCGCGACGTCGCCAATTTCGCGCGGGCGTTCCGGCGCGACGCAGGCGTCACGCCAAGCGAATACCAGCGCAACTTCCGCAAGCTTGCGCAATCTTCGGTCTCCGGCTCATAGCCGGCGGCGCGTCGAAGAGGCGCAGGACCTCGGTCATTCAAGCTCTCCTTCGTTGAGGTGGTCCGAATCGATCGAACACGCAAAGCGGACGCACGGTGCGATTGACGAAATCTTGTTACAACGCGACGCGCATCCTTCTTACAGCGCTGATCTCGGAAGCCGTGCAACGATTCACGACTCGTCGAAAGGGGGTCGTCATGAAGTCCCACCGATTTCGCGCGCGCGACGTTGACAGGGTCGTTCTGCGGGTCATCGTTGCTGTGCTCCTCGTCGCCGTCGGCACGCTGGCTTACCAAATTTACAACCGGGATCCAGATGGGGCCTTTGGTACGGGGGCGACTTCCATTCAAGTAGCGCCGCAGATCGACCCAGCGGGACATCGAACCACCAGGATGCTGGAGGCCTCCGGCCGAATTGCGCCAGTTCCTCGCCCGGGGCCGCGTGTGCTCGTCGAGAGGAAAGGTGCTTGATCACAGGTGCATCAATCCGCGACAGCCATGGCGCGGCGATGGCATCCGGATCTGCACTCTCTTGACACACCATGCGCTTGCAGCGGAAAACAGGAATCGCCATCGGCCTTGCCGTGTTGACGGTGCTGGTGGTCGTTTGGTGGCAGTGGCCCGCGCGCGTGGAAGTTGCACTGCCCACGCGTGGCCCCGCCATCGAGGCGGTGTATGCCACCGGCACCGTCGAGCCGACCGTGATGGTGCCAGTGGCGCCGCGCGTCGGCGGTCGGCTGGTGGCGATCGACGCTCAAGAAGGCGAGAAGGTCAAGCGCGGGCAGATGCTGGCGCGCATCGAGTCGATTGACCTTGATCAGACCGTCGAGGAGATGCGCGCGCGCGAACAGCTGGCGCGGGCCCAGTTCGAGCGCACACGCGTTCTGGTGGCGAAGAGCTTCGTCGCCCCGGCCGAGCTCGACCGCACGCGTAGCGAGCTGCGTGCCGCGCAAGCAGCGGCCAGGCGGGCCGAAGCGCAGCGCGACTACAACCAGCTCGTGGCCCCGGCCGACGGCGTGATACTGCGCCGCGATGGCGAAGCCGGCCAGTTCGTGCCTGCCGGCCAAGCGGTGTTCACGCTGGCCTGCTGTGCACCGTTGCGCGTGACGGCCGAGGTCGACGAAGAAGACATCGCACGCGTCGAAGTGGGCCAGAAGGTCTCGATGCGCAGCGATGCCTTGCCCAACCGCCTGTTCGAAGGCGAGGTGGGCGAGATCACGCCCAAGGGCGACCCGGTCTCGCGCAGCTACCGGGTGCGCATCCGGCTGGCCGACGCACCGGCGGTCGATGCCGGCCCGATGCGAAGCGGCATGACGATGGACGCCAACCTGATCGTGTCGCGGCGTGAAGGCGCGCTGCTGGTGCCCAATCGCGCGCTGAAGGCGGATGTGGTGTGGGTGTTGGCACAAGGCCGACTGCAGCGGCGCACCGTGGTCAAGGGCGTCGTCGGTGGCGAGCGAACCGAGATCGCCTCCGGGCTCGCGGATGGCGAGATGGTGGTGCTGTCGCCGCCCGATACGCTGCGCGACGGGCAGCGCGCGCGCAGCGTGCCGGCTTCGGCGGCATCGTCCAGGAACTGATGTCATGGCGATCGCCCTCGACATCGCGCTGGCGCACCTGACGAGCCGCAAACGGCAAACGCTGGTCTCGCTCACCGGCGTGGTGCTCGGCGTCGCATTCTTTCTCGCCGTGTCGGGGTTGATGCGCGGCTCGGAGACCGACTTCCTCAAGCGTCTGGTCGACAACAGTCCGCACATCACCGTCTACGACGATGTGCGCCAGGGGCGCGTGCAACCGGCCGCGCTGAGTTGGCCGGATGGCGCGGTCAGCGTGCGCAACGTGCGACCGCTGCGCGAAACGCGTGGCATCCGCGGCTGGCAGCAACGGCTCGCCATGATCGAGACGCTGCCGGGTGTGCGGGCCGCGCCGGTACTTGCCGACGCGGCCGTGCTGACCTTCGCCGGACGCCAGCAGGGGGTCACCTTGTCCGGGGTGGTGCCCGAAAAGATGAAGCATGTGACGACCATCGAGGAGAAGATGCTCGAGGGTTCACTCGACGCGCTGTCCGCCGATCCCAACGGCGTCGTCATCGGTCGCGGGCTGGTCGACAAGTTCAGCCTGCACCTGGGCAGCACACTGATCGTGCTGGCCGCCGACGGCACCAGCCGGTCCTTGCGCGTGGTGGGTATCTTTCGCACCGGCAACGCCGCCTATGACGAAGCCCAGGCCTTCGTGCTTCTCAAGCGGGCGCAGTCGCTGCTGGGGCGCGAGAATCGCGTCAACCGAGTGATCATCCAACTCACCGACCCCTACACGGCGCAAAGCGTGGCGCAGACCATCGAAGCCGCCACCGGCTACAAGTCCGTGTCGTGGATCGAGGCTTCAGAAGACCTGCTGAGCCTGCTGCTTGTGCGCAACCTCATCATGTACAGCGTGGTCTCGGCGATATTGGTGGTCGCCGCATTTGGCATCTACAACACGATCTCGACCATCGTGATGGAGAAGACACGCGACATTGCCATCATGAAATCGATGGGTTTCCATCCGCGCGACCTGCGCCGCATTTTCCTTCTCGAAGGGCTGATCGTCGGAGTCATCGGCAGCGCCTTGGGCGAGTTGCTTGGCCTGGTGCTGATGTATCTGATGGAGCAGATCGAGATCAGGCCGCCCGGGGTGACCGAGATCGTGCATCTGCCGATGTTCTGGGGCGCCGAGCAGTATGCGCTGGCGGCGGCGTTCGCGATGCTGTCGTGCGTCGCGGCCTCGTATCTGCCCGCGCGGCGCGCCGGGCGCGTGCGTCCGGTGGACATCTTGCGGGGTGCGGCGTGAGTGGTGCTCAATCGCCGTCCGGCCCCGTGATTCGCGTCGAACACGTGACGCGCACGCTCGGCGGCGAGGTGCCTGTCACGCTGGTGAACGACGTCAGCCTGCAGATTGAACGCGGCGAATTCGTCTGCGTGATGGGACCGTCGGGTTCCGGCAAGTCCTCGCTGCTGTACTTGCTGGGGCTGCTCGACGCACCCACCCAGGGGCGCGTCTGGATCGACGGCGAAGACACGAGCGGGTTTGATGAGGACCGGCTCACCGATTTTCGGTTGGTGCGGCTGGGCTATGTATTCCAGTTTCACTTCCTGTTGCCCGAATTCAGCGCGCTCGACAACGTGTCTCTGCCTATGCGCAAGCTCGGCCGCGTCTCCATCGAAGCGGCCAGGGCGCGCGCCGGCGAGCTCCTGGACAGGATCGGGCTGGAGGGCCAGCACCACAAGCGGCCAAGCCAATTGTCGGGCGGCCAGCGCCAGCGCGTGGCGATCGCCCGCGCGCTGGCAAACGACCCGCTTGTGGTCCTCGCCGACGAGCCAACCGGCAACCTCGATTCGGCCGCCAGCACCAACGTGCGCGACATCCTGCGCAACCTGACTCACGAGTTCAACAAGACCGTGGTCGCCGTCACACACGACGCCGACTTCGCCTCGGCCGCGGACCGGCGAATCGGTATCGTCGACGGCCGCATCGATATGGCGTGGCGGCCGGGATGACCGCACGACGGTCGGTGCGCGCGCGTCGCAGTACGTTCGGCACACGCATGAACCATGGGCGGCCGCCCGCGATTGATCATCTCGAAGGGAACGTTGTTCGGCCGGATGTGCTCACCCGCCGTAGTGATGATTCCCCGACGGGAGGTTCAAGACCTGGGGAGATGCTCAGAAAAGAACTTGCTGTGAGGTTGTCAGGGCCATGAAATTCTCCCCCATCGGCTGGAGGATGGCGTCGGCAATCGGCTGCAGCTGCTTGGTCAGGTAGTGTTCGTAGTCGATGCGGGAATGGCGCGTCTCCAGCGGCTCCGGCCCGTTTCGAGTCATGACGTAACGAATCCAGCCACCTTTCTGATACTGCTTGGGTCGGTTGACCCGACCGTTGTACTCGTCGGCGATGCGTGCGGCGCGGACCTGCGGCGGCACGTTGACCAGGTAGGCATCGAGTTGATGACGCAAGCGCTTCCTGTAGATGAGAAGGTCATCCATCCGGCCAGCCAGCATCGACTGCGCATAGTCGGTCACGAACTCCTTGTAAGGGTCGCCGTGGAAGATGCGCGAAAGCAGACCCTCCTGGAACTGGCGCGCCAACGGGGTCCAGTCGCTGCGGGCCATCTCCAGGCCGCGGTAGACCATCTCCTCCTTGCCCGTAGCGTCCACGCTCAGGCCAGCGTAGCGCTTCTTGCTGCCCACGTCCGAGCCACGAATGGTGGGCATGAAGAACTTCTTGTAGTGGGTGTCGAACTCGATTTCGAGGAAGTTCTCCAGCCCGTGCTCCTCGCGGAGGGTGCGCGTCCACCAGTCGTTGATGTCTCTCACCAGGTTCGCCGCGATGGCGTGCGCCTGCTCGATGGTGTGGGTGCGCCTGAGCCAGATGAAGATGGAGTCGGTGTCACCATAGATCGCCTCGTAACCCCGGTTCTCCACGAATTCGCGCGTGAGCTTCATCATCTCGTGCCCACGCAACGTGACGGCAGAGACGACCTGGGGATTGAAGAAGCGGCAGTCGGCCGCACCCAGCACTCCGGCGAAGGAATTCATGAGCAGCTTCAAGGCTTGCGACAGCGACTCGTTCCTGGCCAGCTTGGCCTCGTCCCGAGCCCGCCAGAGGGTGGTCACGATTTCCGGCAGGCAATGCTTCTCGCGCGAGAACGAGGTCCCTCGCGGACCCTTGATGACCATTGCCGGGTCGCTGGCGTTCGAGCCTTCCACAAAGCCCACAGGGTCGACCAGGAACGTTCGAATGATCGAGGGGTAGAGGCTCTTGTAGTCCAGGACCACGACAGAATCGTAGAACCCTGGCTTCGAGTCCATCACGTACCCGCCAGGAAAGGCCTTGCTCGGAATCTCGCCCACGTTGGGCGCCACGTAGCCCAGGCGATGCATCCGCGGCAGATAGTGGTGGCTGAACGCGGCAATGGAGCCACCGAAGTGATCGGCCTGCAGGCCCGTGGTGTGGGCGCGTTCCATCATGAACTCCAGCAGCCTCGCCTTGTCGAAGATGCGCAGAACCAGCTCGCAGTCCCGGATGTTGTAGAGCGCGAGCGCGGGCTTGTCTTCCTGGTACCGCCGCTCGATCTCGGCCATCTTGTCGTACTCGTCGCCGATGGCCTTGCCCTCGCCCAGCAGTTCCTGTGAAACGGCCTCCAGGCTGAAGGAAGGAAAACTCCTCGACGCGGCTTTGAGTGCATCGATGCCGTCGATGACCACCCGGCCGGGCACGGCCGCGAACAGGTAGCCCTGCTTTCCCGGATGGGTCCGCCAATCGATGGGCCGACGCTCTCGCCCGAGAAGGAACTTTGCCCCACACGCGTCGGCTGCCTTCTGAAGCACTCGCAGGTCGAACTGAATGACGCTCCATCCGATGATGACGTCCGGGTCGTTCCGCTCGAACCAGTCATTGAGCCTCTCGAGCATGGCCTTGCGGGTCGGGCAATAGATGAGCGAGAAGTCCAAGGGCTCCCCCGGCTCAGGTGGTGGCTCGCCCAGCATGAAGACCACACGGTCTTCCTTGCCGTCGAGCGCAATGGAATAGAGCTCCTCGTCTTGACTCGTCTCGATGTCCAGCGACACCACTTTCAGCACCGGCCGGAAATGGGGCGCAGGCTTGAGCTTGCAGTCGACGATGGTGGAGCGGTCTGCCCTCCCTCCCTCCACCAGCACGCCAGCCGTGATGAATCGCTCCATCAGGTAGCGGTCGTGCGGGCGCACGTCGGCTTCGAGCAGGGGAATGCCCTGTGGCCGGAGAGCGCGTGCCAGTTGACCCAGTTGGCGGAAGTGCCTCGCATAGACACCGACAACAGTTTCCTGATGGAATGTCTTCAACTCAAGCTCACGCACTTGCACCGCTGGCATGGCGGCAAGGTGCGCTTCGACGGCCGCCCTGTGCTTCGATTCGACGAACGCGACAGAGGTCTGGGCGGTCAGGACCACTTTCATCGGCCCCGCATCTGTTGCCAGCCAGTACTCGATTTCGGTGCCGGCCGTGACATCACGCCAGCGGCGAGTGAGGATGAAGCCCTTGAATTCGGTGGGGAGCACGAGAGCTTAAGGATTCGGGTGGCAAAGGAAGGCGGGCTTGCGCATGACCGATTTTCGCCCGGTTGGGGCCACGCGAGCGAGGCGATCCGCCACAACGTTGGCGGAGGTTTGGCGCATCAGTCCCGGATTCTCGATGGCATCGGTGCGGGCCATCGCAGCCTACAGGCGTGCAGCTGATCTGGACTTGCTGACCGAAGGCCTGCGCATGGCGGGGCTGCCGGAAGAAGCGCCGAGGGCGTGATAATTCCGCTGGCGCCTTCGAGCAATTTCTCTGAAAACATGTTTTCTGCCGATTCCAGCCGCCGCGGCTTCCTCCTCCAATCTTCAGCGCACGGCGCCATCGCGGCGCTCGCGGCAGTGTCTGGCTTCGCGCACGCTGCCGCCGAGAAGAAAGGCAGGGCTGCGGCCCGCATGCCCACGATTTTTATTGGCCACGGCAGCCCGATGAACGCTATCCAGGACAACGAGTTCACGCGCCGAATGGTCGTGTGGGGGAAGGCTTTGCCGACCCCGACGGCCATACTGAGCGTCTCGGCGCACTGGCTCACGCAGGGGGTCACCGGCGTAGGCATCCAGGAGCGGCCCAAGACCATCCACGACTTCGGGGGCTTCCCGCAGGCCCTGTTCGATATCGAATACCCAGCGCCTGGTCACCCGGCCATCGCGCGCGTTGCTGCCGGCCTGGTGACCCAGGGCCGCGTGGTTCCCACGCAGCAATGGGGCCTGGACCACGGCACGTGGACTGTTCTCAAGTACCTCTACCCCAAGGCGGACGTACCGGTCTTCCAACTCTCGGTCGACTACGACAAGCCGGCCTCCTTCCACTACGCCGTTGGCCGCGAGCTTGCCGCGTTGCGGGACCAAGGGGTGCTCATCCTCGGCAGCGGAAACATCGTGCATAACCTGCGGGCGACAGACCGGGGCGTCCCGGACGCCCTGTCCGCGAGCCGCCCCTGGGCTCAATCTTTCGACGATGCGGTGAAGTCTGCCCTGCGCGGACGCGATGACAAGGCGCTCATCGACTTCAGCAAGCTAGCAGGCGCTTCGGTGGCCGTTGCGACGCCCGACCACTACTACCCCTTCTTGTACCCCCTGGGCGCCGCCGGCACCGGGGAGCGCGCGCAAACCATCTACGAAGGTTTCCAGTCTGGGACGCTCAGCATGCGCTGTATCCAGTTCGGATAGGGCACGGCGAGAGACGAAGAACCGGATTGAACCGCATACTCGTCGGCTTGACAGAAGCCAACCATCGGCTGGTTCTTGATGCTCTTCGCTGCCACGTACCGGCGCTGGCTGTGGTCGATGTGTGGCGGCATGACTTCGATCGCGCGCCTTGCTGAGCGCGCCAGGAGCACGTATGAATTCGAAATCTGTGCTTTCCGCGATCGACGACCTGCTTGGCGAGCTGGACACGGTCGACGGGCTTGCGCACCGGCGCAACGGATCGATCTCGGCCGAGCATGGCGTGGGCGTGGCCAAGCGCGACGACTTGAGCGCCTACAAGAGTGAGGTCGAGCCCGAGCTGATGTGGCAGATCAAGTGTGCACTCGACCCGAACAATTTGTTGAACCCTGCAAAGGTGCTACCGCAAGCCAAGCGCAAGGACCGGGCGCCGGCCGAGACCGCCGCCCCGCACCGCGCGTGAGCCTTATCGCTCGATGGTCTTGTTCCACCGCGCATTCCACGCCGGCCGGTTCGCGTTGATGCTCTCCCAGTCCACCGTGATCGCCGTCTTCATGTAGCCGTTGATCGCCGCCACCTGAGCGACGCCTTCGCCCACGGCCGGCGCCTTCGGATTGGTCGGGATCTGGCTGCCGTACTGCAGCACGTTCGCTTGGGCCAGCGGGCTCAGCAGGAACTCGGCGAGCTTCTGCGCGAGTTCCGGCTCGCTGTTGTTGGCGATCACGCACTGGCCCACCATCAACACGACCGCGCCTTCCTTGGGGTTCGCGTATTCGACCGGGATGCCCTTGGTCTTCAGCGCCGCCACCGCCGTCGGCGTGAGCGGAAAAATCGCCGCTTCGCCGGTCTGCACCATCTCGGAGATCTTGGCCGAACTCGGGATGTACTCCAGCACATTCGGGCCGATCGTCGTTGGCCAGGCCTTGAAGCCGGGCTCGACGTTCTGGTCGTTGCCGCCCTGGATGCGGTTGAACATCAGGAAGCCATGCAGGCCGAAGGACGACGCCGAGACCGACTGGAACACCACCTTGCCCTTGAACTTGGGGTCGGCCAGATCCATCCACGAGGTGGGCGCAGCCCAGCCCTTCTCCTTGAACATCTTGGCGTTGTATGCCAGGCCTGTCATGCCCAGGCTCACGCCGCTGGCCATGTCGCCCTTGAAGCGCGCGGCCGGGTAGATCTCGTTGAGCGCGGCGCTCGGGCGCTGCTTCTCGCACAGCCCCATGCCGATCGCGCGGACCATCACGCCGTCGTCGAGGAACATCACGTGCATCTGCGGACGCTCCTTGTTGGCCTGCGCCTTGGCCAGAATGTCCGACGACGTGCCGGGCACCACCACGACCTTGACGTTGTTCAGCTTCTCGAAGGCCGGGAAGACGTACTGTGTGTACGCCTTCTCCATGGTGCCGCCGTTCATGCCGATGTAGATCGTCTTGGTCTGGGCGCCAGCCACGCCGCCGGCAACCAGGGCGGTGACAGCAGCCACCGTGAAGAACGAGCGGCGCACGAGGGGCCGGAGGGCGATGCGGGCAGAGGACATGATGTTTCTTTCGGGGCGGTTGAAGGAGGGATGCAGGGGATGAATGCGGTTCAATGGGCCGGCGCCGGAGTGGCTTCTGGCACGTCGACGAAGCGATCGATGGCAAAGGCGCCGATCGGCGTGCGGCTGCGTCCGTCGCGCACCAGTTCGGCCAGAACCTCCCCAACGGCAGGGCCGATCTGGAAGCCGGCGCCGGCAAAGCCGAAGCCGTGGAACAGGCCCGGCGTCGTGCGGCTGGGGCCGATCACCGGCTGGTGGTCGGGCAGGTAGCCTTCGGTGCCGCCCCAGGTGCGGATGAGGTGCGCATGGCGCAGCATTGGCAGCAGCTCGATCGCCTGCGTCGACAGGCTCGCGATCGTGTCGCGGTCGGAGCGTGCACGGTCGGCATCGAGCAGGCGCCCCGGTCCTCCACCGAGCACCAGATTGCCGCGTGCAACCTGGCGGCAATACACACCGCCGCCCTCGACGCCGAGGCTCCATTGCATGAAGAACGGCAGCGGCTCGGTGACGGCCATTGCGGGACTGCGCGAATACATCGGCACCGTATCGCCGAATTGCCCGGCGACCGCGTTGGCCCAGGCGCCGGCGCAATTGAGCAGCACCGGGGCCTTCACTTCCAGCCCGTTGCCCGTGCGCAGATGAAACAACTGCCCGTCGTGCGCAATCTCGTCGACGCGCGTGCGCTCGTGGATGTCGGCGCCCGCGCGCTGCGCCGCGAGCGCGAAGGCCGGGGACACGAGGCGCGGATTGGCCTGCCCGTCTTCCAGGCACAGCGAGCCGCCGACCGCCTTGCCGCCGAGCCACGGGCACCGTTCGCGCAGCCGCGCGCCCGACAGGATGTCGATGCCGAGCGCGAAGTCGCGTGCGCTGTCGCGGTAGGCCTCCAGCGCGGCCAGATCGGCTTCGCTGCGCGCGATCTTGAAGTGGCCCGAGCGCTGGTACTCGCCGTCCGTGCCGATCAGTTCCGGCAGGCGGCCCCAGATCGCATGCGCACGCTGTGCCAATGGCAACTGGCCGAGGGGCCGCCCCTGACGACGGACGCCGCCGTAGTTCACTCCGCTCGAGCGCGAGCCGCAGAGATCGCGCTCCAGCAGCACCACGCGCAGCCCCATGCCGCGCAATGCCAGCGCGGCCGAACTGCCAACGATGCCGCCGCCCACGATGGCGACGTCGGTGCCGATGCGCTGCGTCATGCGGCTGCTCCTGCGTGCGACGCGCTCGATGCACGCTCCAGCTGGATGGGGATCGGCTTGATCGGCGCCTGCCCGCGGAAGCGGCCCACCTGCTGCACCGGCTGTCCGGTGGCGTGGGCGAGGATCTCGGCGGCGGCGACGCCGCACATCCGGCCCTGGCAGCGGCCCATGCCGACGCGCGTCAGTGCCTTGAGGCGGTTCATCTCGTCGGCGCCGCCGTCCGCGACGCTGCGCCGCAACTCGCCCGCCGTGACGTTCTCGCAGCGACAAACCACCAATTCGTCGGGCGCGTGCGCGGCCCAGTCGGAAGGGAAGGGAAAGGCGCGCTCGAGGCCCTCGCGAAATCCGGTGAGCCTGGCCAGCCGGTGCTGGAGCACCGCTGCACGCTGCGTGTCGATGGCCATGCCGTGATCGGCCAGCAGCGTGAGCGCGGCCAGCTCGCCCGCCCACTCGGCCGCGTCGGCACCCATGATGCCGGCGCCATCGCCCGCAAGGTACACGCCGGCGACGCTGGAGCGGCCGGCCGCATCGCGCTCGGGCAGATGCGCGCGATGCAGCGGCGCAAAGGCGAAGCGGCAGCCCAGCAGATCCGCCAGCTGGGTCTCGGACCGCAGTGCATAGCCGAAGCCGACGCCGTCGCAGTCGAGCGTGTGCTCGCGCCCGGCTTCGCCCCACACGACGGCGCGCACCCGCTCGTCGCCCTCCATGCGCAGCAGTCGCACGCCGCGCCGCAACGGCACGCCGTGCGCGCGCAGCCAGGCGACGTAATGCACCCCCTTCAGGAATACCGCGGGCTGCCTGAGCATCGCCGGCACGGCGGCCAGCTGATCGCCGAAGCGCGCGGTATCGAGCACCGCCGCGACATCGACGCCGGCCTTCGCGTACTGCCAGGCCACCAGGTAGAGCAAGGGTCCGGTGCCCGCGAGCACCACGCGGGAGCCGATGGCGCAGCCTTGGAACTTGAGCGCCACCTGTGCACCGCCCAGCGTGTACACGCCTGGCAGCGTCCAGCCGGGCACCGGCAACACGCGATCGGTGGCACCGGTCGCGACGATGAGCTGGCCGTAGGGCACGGTGCGCGTGGTCTGCGTCGGGCCGTGCAGCACGTCGAGCCCGGCGTCCTGCACGTTCCACACGAGGCTGTCGGGACGATAGTCGATGCGGTCCTGCAGGTCGTCGATGGCCGCATGCACGGCGGTGGCACGGGCGGCCTCGCTGCCGTAGAGCGTCTCGGGCGGCCGGCTGAAATGCGCGGGTGGGCGACGGTAGATCTGGCCGCCGGCGCGCGCGGCCTCGTCGATCAGCACCGGCCGCACGCCGTGCTTCGCGAGCGTTTGCGCGGCACGGATGCCGGCCGGGCCGGCGCCGACGATCGCCGGCTGGAGCGGCGCGGTCATCAACGCCCTCCTCCGCTCAGCAAGGCCATGCCCGGTGCGATGAAGGTCGAGCAGGCGCGAAGCCGCGCACCTTCGGCGGTGGCGATCCAGCAATCCTGGCAGGCGCCCATCAGGCAGAAGCCGGCACGCGGCTCGTGGCTGAATTCGTTGCGGCGCAACTGCGCGCCCTGGGTCAGAACGGCGGTAAGGACGGTGTCGCCTTCGAGCGCCTGCGCCGAACGTCCGTCCAGGGTAAAGGCGACCGCGGCCCGCTTCGTTTCGGCGACCCGGCGCAGCAGCGGCTGGATGGTGTGGTGGCTCATCGGTGTCCGCCCACCAGCACGCGGTCGAGGCCGTAGAGCCTGTCCAGGACGATCATCGCGACCGCGGTGACCGCCACCATCAGCGCCGACACCGCGGCCATCAGCGGGTCGATCGACTCGGTGGCGTACATGTACATCCGCACCGGCAGCGTCACCGTGCTCGGCGAGGTGACGAAGATCGACATCGTCACTTCGTCGAAGCTGTTGATGAAGGCCAGCAGCCAGCCGCCGGTGACGCCCGGCAGGATCATCGGCAGCGTGATGCGCTTGAACACCGTGGCCTGGCTCGCGCCCAGCGACAGCGCCGCCTGCTCCGCGCTGCGGTCGAAACCGACCAGCGCCGCCACCACCAGGCGCAGCGTGTAGGGCGTGACGATCAAGGCATGCGCGAAGATCAGGAAACCGAAGCTGCCGGTGCCGCCGACCAGCGCGAACAGGCGAAGCAGGGCGACGCCCAGCACCAGGTGCGGAATGATCAGCGGCGAGAGGAACAGGCCGTTGAGGAAGTCGCGCCCTGGAAATTCGTAGCGCGTGATCGCCAGGCCGGCAGGCACCGCGACCAGCGTGGCAAGCGTGGCCGACGCAAGGCCGAGCCGCAGGCTGTTCCAGAAGGACTGCATGAAATCCGGGTGCGCGAACACCGCCTCGAACCAGCGCAAGGAAAACTCGGTGGTCGGCAGCGTGAGCGTGTTCTCGGGCGTGAAGGCGACCACGCAGACGACCACCAGGGGCGCCAGCATGAAGGCGATGACAAGCGCGTTGAACGCGAGGGCGAAGGGTCCGTTCTTGCTCATGGTCAACCCAGCGCCTTCTTGTAGCGGCCTTCGACGAGGCGGTTGTAGCTCAGCATCACCACCAGGTTGGCGACCAGCAGCACCAGCGCGATCGCAGCGCCGAGCGGCCAGTTGAGTTCATGCAGGTATTCGTCGTAGACGATGGTCGCGACCATCTTGAGCCGGCGCCCGCCGAGCAGGCCCGGGATCGCGAAGGAACTGGCCGAGAGACCGAACACGATCAGGCTGCCCGAGAGGATGCCGGGCATCACCTGCGGCAGCACCACGCGCCGAAGCGTGGTGATGGGGGAGGCGCCCAGCGACAGCGCGGCGTTCTCGACGCCGGCGTCGAGTTTCTGCAGCGAGGTCCACACCGGGATCACCATGAAGGGCAGCATCACGTGCACGAGGGCGATCACGATGGCCGTCTCGGTGTAGAGCATCTTGATCGGGCCGATGCCGACGATGCCGAGCAGCCCGTTCACCAGGCCTTCGGGCCCGAGGAGCATGCTCCAGCCGAAGGCACGCACCACGACCGAAACCATCAGCGGCGCCAGCACCACCAGCAGCAGGATCGAGCGCCACGGATTGCGCATCCGGCTCAGTACGTAGGCCTCGGGCGTACCGATGAGGACGCAGATCACGGCGACCAGCGCCGAGATCCAGAAGGTCCGCCAGAAGATGCCGTAGTAGTAGGAGTCGGTGAAGAGATGAACGTAGTGATCGAGCGTGAACTCGCCGGCCCTCGGCCCGGTCGCGGCATCGTAGACGTTGAAGGACAGCACGGCTGTCAGCAGCAACGGCACCAGCAGCAGCGCAGTGAAGAGCAGCAGCGCGGGCGTGGACAGCCACCAGGGCGTGGCCTTCCTGGCGATACCGGTCATGCAACCGCCCTCTGCGCCATGGCCGCCTCGTCGGCAGGCAGCAGGCGCGTGCAATGCCCCGGCCAGTCCACGCCGACCGTCGCGCCTTCGTCGAGCGCGTCGCGGCCGTCGTTGGGGCTGAGCACCATCAGGTCGCCGACCCGTGTCGCCACGCGATAGAGCCACTGGCTGCCCAGGAAGAAGCGCTCGCCGACCGTGCCGTCGAGCCGGCCGGAGCCGCTCGCGGTGAACTGGATCTTCTCGGGCCGCACGCTCATCAGCACGGCCGCGCCGGGACGGAAGCCCGTGTCGTCGACATCGACCGCCAGCGGGCCGACCTCGACGCGCGTGCGCGTGCCGGCCGAGGACACGCGGCCTTCGAGCAGGTTCGCCTTGCCGACGAAGGTCGAGATGAAACGGGTGCGCGGATGCTCGTAGCAGCGATGCGGAGGGTCGATCTGGGTCGCGCGGCCGCCTTCCATCACGACGACACGGTCGCTGATGGACATCGCCTCGCTCTGGTCGTGGGTGACCATGATGGTGGTGGTGCCGACCTTGCGCTGGATCTGGCGCAGCTCGAACTGCATCTCTTCGCGCAGCTTGGCGTCGAGGTTGGACAGTGGCTCGTCGAGCAGCAGCACCGGCGGCTCGATCACCAGGGCACGGGCGAGCGCGATGCGCTGGCGCTGGCCACCGGACAGCTGGCGCGGATAGCGATCGGCATGCATCTCGAGGTGCACCAGCGAGAGCGCCTGCGCCACGCGCTCGCGGCGCTCGGCCTTGGGCATCTTGCGCATCTCCAGGCCGAAGCTCACGTTGTCGGCCACCGTCATGTGCGGGAACAGCGCGTAGGTCTGGAACACGATGCCGAGGCCACGGGTGTTGGCCTTGGCATGGGTGATGTCCTTGCCGTCGAGCTCGATGCGGCCGCTGCTGACGGCCTCGAAGCCCGCGACCATCTGCAGCGTGGTCGTCTTGCCGCAGCCCGACGGCCCGAGCAGGGACACGAACTCGCCCTTCTCGACGGACAGGTTGATCGCCGACACGGCGCAGGTCGCGCCATAGAACTTGGTCACGCCGGTGAGCTGAAGAAACGACATCCATGGGCCTTTCATTGCATTCGAGGCAGCGACGGGCTCGGCCGGCAACGCGCACTGCTTCGGCACGCTGCGAGAACTGAATTCCCGCTGCTTTCGTAGTGAATCTATTGCAATAACCGAACCATGAATCCACGGGTATTCCATTAAACGGAACTTTTATGTCTTTTATTCCATTCAATGAAACTATTGAGATAAACTGCCACCAGAATATTCCGCAGGAACAAGGTATGACGACGTCCCCGGCCGCCACTGGCGGCGTGCCCCGCGTGTTTTCGGTGATCCGTGCGCTGGCCGACGCGCAGGCAGACGGTGCGCGGGTGACCCAAGTCGCACGAAATGTGGGCCTGACCCAGGCCACCACGCACCGTTTGCTGCAGTCGCTGATCGGCGAAGGCATGGTCGAGCAGGACGAGCGCAGCAAGCTCTACCGGCTGAGCACCGATTTCTTCGCGCTGGCCGCGAAGGCGGGCAATCCCGGCAACCTGCGAGCGCTGTGCCGCCCGGTCCTGCTGCGCCTGTGCGCGAGCCTCGGCGACAGCATCTTCCTGCTGGTGCGCAGCGGCTTCGAGGCGGTCTGCCTGGACCGCAGCGAGGGCCCGTTTCCGATCCGCTCCTTCACGGGCGACGTCGGCGGCCGCGTGGCCTTGGGCGTCGGCCAGGGGGCGCTGGCGATCCTCGCCTTCCTGCCGCAGGAAGAACGCGAGGAGGTCATCCGCTTCAATCTGGCACGGGTGCGCGAGTACGGTGTCTACGACGAGGTCTATCTGCGCACCGAGATCGAACGGGTCCGCCAGACAGGCTTCGCTGCCCGCAACAGCGGGCTGCTGGAGGGCATGGCCGGCGTCGCCGTGCCGATCCTCGATCGCGAAGGCCGAGCGGTGGCGGCGCTGGCCGTCGGCACGATCGCCGACCGGCTCAATCCCGACCGCCTGCCGACCGTCGTCGAGTTGCTCAAGCGCGAAGCGGCGGCGATCGGACCGAAGATCAATCCCTTCGATGCCACGTTGCGAAGGCCCGCACAAAGCCTGGCGAGTTCGCCTGCGGCGCAGCGCATCGAAAGTGCGCCGGCCGGGTCGAACCCATGACGCCGGTCGTTCCGCGCCTGCTGCTGGTCAATTCAGGAGGAGAAGCTGCAGTCGCCGAATGGCGGGCGCATCTGCAAAGCTTCGCGCCGCATATCGCCGTGCATTGGTGGGACGATCCGTCGGTCTCTCCAGACCGGGTCGACTACGCACTGGTCTGGCAGCCGGAGCCGGGGCGTCTGGCCGCCTTGCCGAACCTGCGACTGGTGCTCAGCGCGGGCGCCGGCGTGGACCACATCACCGCCGATCCCGAATGGCCCCGGCAGGTTCCGCTGATCCGCTCGATACCGCCGGAGACCGCACAACGCATGGGCGAATACGTCGCCATGGCGGCACTGGCGCTGCTGCGCAACCTGAAGCGCCTGGTGCGGCAACAGGATGTCCGCGAATGGACCGCCTTCGAGGCGGAGCGCAGCGCGCCCGACACCTGCGTCGGCATCCTGGGACTGGGTACCCTGGGTGTGCGATCCGCGCAGATGGTGAGCGCCCTCGGCTTCCGGACGATCGGGTGGTCGCGCACCGCCAAGACCCTCGAAGGCGTCGCGTGCTACGCGGGGCCCGGCGAACTGGATGCGTTCCTGGCGCGCTCCGACATCCTGGTCTGCCTGCTTCCCGCCACGCCGCAAACCGAAGGCATCCTGAACGCGCAGCTGCTGGCCCGCCTGCCGAAAGGTGCCGGGCTGATCCACGCCGGGCGCGGGTCGCAGTTGCACCTGGACGCGCTCGTCGCCGCCCTCGATTCAGCCCAGCTGGGCGGAGCCTTCGTCGACGTCTTTGCCGAGGAACCCTTGGCGAAAGATCATCCGGCCTGGTCGCACCCCGGGATCTTCGTCACCCCGCACATTGCCGCGACGGTCACGCGACGCATGCGCGCCAGGTTCTTCGCGCAGCAGATCGCAGCCTTCGAAAAAGGCGAGGCCGTCGAGGGGCGCTTCGATCCGGCGCGCGGGTATTGAGGGGAGGCCTTCACCTGGCCGCAGGCGCCCCATGCGCCTGCGCGACGATCCAGTCGCGAAAGGCCTGCACCAGCGGTGCTTCGGCACGCGACTCCGGATAGACGAGGTAGTACGCGTCGGAGCTCGTGAGGGCTTGCGGAAAAAGGACCACGAGTTCGCCCGCTTCGATCTCCGCTTCGACCAGGAAGCTGGGCAGCAGCGCGGCGCCGAGGCTCGATACGGCGGCCTGCGCGATCATCGCGAACTGCTCGAAGCGCGGCCCGCGCAGCGCCGGCACGCCCGCCGCGCCGACCTGCGCGAACCATTCGGCCCATTGGGTGGGTCGCGTGCTTTGCTGCAGCAACACGACCGCGCCGAGGTCCGCCACGGATCGGATGCCATGCGCACGCTGAAAGGCGGGGCTGCAGACAGGGACCGTGCGCTCGTGCATCAGATATTCGCATCGGGCCCCGGCCCAATGCGGGGCGCCGAAGTGGATGGCTGCGTCGAAGGGCTCCTGCGAAAAATCGAAGGGCTCGGAACGCGCAGCGAAGTTGACCGTCACCTGCGGATGCCGGCCCGTGAAGTCGCCCAGCCGCGGAATCAGCCAACGCGTGCCCAGGGTCGGCAGCACCGCGAGGTTGAGCAGCCCACCGCCGCCGGACAGCGCCATGGCCTTTTGCGTGGCGCCCGAGAACTGTTGAAGCGCGGCGCGCACGTCCGCCGCGTAGACACGCCCCACGTCCGTCAGGACGACCCGCTGGCGCACCCGGTGGAACAGCGCGAGCCCCAACTGTTGCTCGAGCTGGCGAATCTGGCGCGATACCGCGCTTTGCGTGAGATGCAGCTCGTCCGCCGCGCGCGAGATGCTCGCGTGGCGCGAGGCGGCCTCGAAAGCGAGCAGGTCGGCCATGGGCGGCAGGAAGGTCTTGTGGAACATGTCATGCAACGGGGGAATGATCATCTCGCAGGCTGGCGGCCTTATCGCCCTGGCTGGCGAAGACCGCCCCGGGCGAAGTGATGGAAGCCTACTTCATTCGCAATACTCATCAAGTTCTTCCGATTTTTCACTATGCAAGCGATGCGGATTCGCCGACATTGCATCCACAAATCCATCGCCCCGAGAGCTCCTCATGTCAGACGCCCCCGCCTCCACCGCCCGGCCCATCCCCGCCCAGGTCGATCAACTGCTTCAACGCCTCGGCGTGCCGAAGTCGGCGTACGCCGACGGCGAACTCGCCGTGCGCTCGCCGATCAGCGGCGAGACGATCGCCCATGTGCGACAGACCTCGACGGCAGACGCCAAGGCCGCGATCGGCCGCGCCCATGCCGCGTACCTCGCGTGGCGCCTGGTGCCCGGACCGCGCCGCGGCGAACTGGTGCGCCTGCTGGGCGAAGAACTGCGCGCGGCCAAGGCCGACCTCGGCCTGCTCGTGACGCTCGAGGTGGGCAAAGTGCCGTCCGAAGGCGCGGGCGAGGTGCAGGAGATGATCGACATCTGCGACTTCGCGGTCGGCCTGTCGCGCCAGCTCTACGGGCTGACGATCGCGACCGAGCGCCCCGAGCACCGCATGATGGAAACCTGGCACCCGCTGGGCGTGGTCGGCGTGATCTCCGCCTTCAACTTCCCGGTGGCCGTGTGGTCATGGAATGCGGCGCTGGCGCTGGTGTGCGGCGATTCGGTGGTGTGGAAGCCCTCCGAAAAGACACCCCTGACCGCGCTCGCCACGCACGCCATCGCGCAGCGCGCGCTCGCCCGCTTCGGCGATGCGCCCGAGGGCCTGCTCGAACTGCTGGTCGGGCAGCGCGACATCGGCGAACTGCTGGTCGACGACCCGCGCGTGCCGGTGCTGTCGGCCACCGGCTCGACGGCGATGGGACGCCAGGTCGGCCCCAGGCTGGCCGCCCGCTTCGCGCGCGCCATTCTCGAACTCGGCGGCAACAACGCGGCCATCGTCGCGCCCTCGGCGGACCTCGGCCTCGCGCTGCGCGGCATCGCCTTCGCCGCCATGGGCACGGCCGGCCAGCGCTGCACCACGCTGCGCCGGCTGTTCGTGCACGACAGCATCTACGACGCGCTGGTGCCCAGGCTGGCGAAGGTCTACGGCCAGGTGAAGGTCGGCGACCCGCGCGTCTCCGGCACTCTGGTCGGGCCGCTGATCGACGGCGCCGCATTCGACGGCATGCAGAAGGCGCTGGCGGAAAGCCGCGCGGCGGGCGCGACCGTCCATGGCGGCGAACGCGTGGCCGGCATCGGCGGCGATGCCGCGTACTACGCGCGGCCCGCGCTGGTCGAGCTGCCGGCGCACGCCGGTCCGGCGCTGCGCGAGACCTTCGCGCCGATCCTCTACGTCGTGCGCTACAGCAGCTTCGAGCAGGCCATCGAGTGGCACAACGCGGTGGGCGCCGGCCTGTCGTCCTCGATCTTCACGCTCGACGTGCGCGAGGCCGAGCGCTTCATGTCGAGCGCCGGATCCGACTGCGGCATCGCCAATGTCAACATCGGCCCGAGCGGCGCGGAGATCGGCGGCGCCTTCGGTGGCGAGAAGGAAACCGGCGGCGGCCGCGAGGCGGGCTCCGACGCATGGAAGGCCTACATGCGCCGCGCCACCAACACCATCAACTACTCGACCGCGCTGCCGCTCGCGCAGGGCGTGACCTTCGACATCGGGGACTGAGCGTGAGGGCCACCGCCACCCTGGCGCCCGATGCAGCGCCAGCGCCAGCGTTCGCGCCGTCACAACGACTGCGCGCGATCGGCGTGTCCGAGATCCTGCGCATCACCGACCATGCGAATGCGCTGCGGCGCGCCGGGCGTCCGGTGATCGTGCTGGGTGCGGGCGAACCCGACTTCGACACGCCGGAGAACATCCGTGCCGCGGCCGCGCGGGCCATCGCGCGCGGCGAGACGCGCTACACCGTGCTCGACGGCAGCAACGCGATGAAGGCCGCGGTGCGCCACAAGTTCCAGCGCGACAACGCGCTGGACTTTGCCCTCGACGAGATCAGCGTGAGCGCCGGCGCCAAGCAGGTGATCTTCAACGCGCTGATGGCCAGCCTGGAGCCGGGCGACGAGGTGATCCTGCCGGCGCCCTACTGGACCTCCTATGCCGACATCGTGCAGATCTGCGGCGGCGTGCCGGTGGTGCTGCCTTGCAGCGAGGGGCACGGTTTCCGTCTCGAGGCCGGACAGCTCGACGCCGCGATCACGCGGCGCACGCGCTGGGTCTTCCTGAACTCGCCGTCCAACCCGAGCGGCACGGCCTACAGCGCGGCGCAGCTGCAATCTCTCACCGAGGTGCTGCTGCGCCATCCGCAGGTCTGGGTGCTGGCCGACGACATCTACGAGCACATCCTCTACGACGGCCTGGCCTTCGCGACGCCGGCTGCCGTGGAACCACGGCTGCGCGAGCGTACGCTGACCGTCAATGGCGTCTCCAAGGCCTATGCGATGACCGGATGGCGCATCGGCTACGGCGCCGGTCCGCGCGACCTGATTGCAGCCATGGCCGTCGTGCAGAGCCAGTCGACGTCATGCCCGTCCTCGGTCAGCCAGGCCGCCGCGATCGAGGCATTGACCGGATCGCAGGACTTCATCGCCGCACGCTGCGCCGATTTCCAGGCACGCCGGGATTTCGTCGTGAATGCGCTCAACGTCACACCCGGCCTGCACTGCCGCAGGCCCGAGGGCGCGTTCTACACCTACGCCAGTTGCGCCGGCGTGCTCGGTCGCTCCACGCGACGCGGCATGCGACTGCGGACGGACGCCGATTTCTGCCGCTATCTGCTGCAGGACTTCGAGGTGGCCGTCGTGCCCGGCAGCGTGTTCGGGCTGGCACCGTACTTCCGCATCTCCTACGCCACCTCGATGGATCAGCTGCAGGAGGCCTGCGCGCGCATTGCGGCGGCCTGCGCGGCGCTCCAGTGACAGCCTCTCCCGGATTGGAAATTCCCATGACATCCCTCCGCACCGGCGGCCAGATCCTGGTCGACCAGCTCGTCGTGCATGGCGTGCAGCAGCTCTTCTGCGTACCCGGCGAGAGCTTTCTCGCCGTGCTCGACGCCCTCCACGATGCGTCCATCGCCGTCACCGTCTGCCGCCAGGAAGGTGGCGCGGCGATGATGGCCGAGGCCCAGGGGAAACTCACCGGCCGCCCCGGCATCTGTTTCGTCACGCGCGGGCCCGGCGCCACCAATGCGGCCGCCGGCGTGCACATCGCGCACCAGGACTCGACACCGCTGTTGCTCTTCGTGGGCCAGGTGGCGCGCGACGCACTGGGGCGCGAAGCCTTTCAGGAACTCGACTACGGCGCCGTATTCGGCACCATGGCCAAGTGGGTCGTCGAGGTCGACGACCCGAAGCGACTGCCCGAGCTGGTTTCGCGCGCCTTCCACGTCGCCACCTCCGGCCGCCCCGGCCCGGTGGTCATCGCGCTGCCCGAAGACATGCTGACCGAGGCCGCGGCCGTCGCCGACGCGCAACCGTACGCGGTGACGCAGACCCATCCGGGCGCGGCCCAGATGGCCGAGCTGACGCAGCGTCTGGCCGCGGCGGAACGCCCCGTCATGGTGTTGGGTGGCAGTCGCTGGTCGGAAGTCGCGACGCGGCAGATCACGGCGTTCGCCGAGGCCTTTTCGCTGCCGGTGTACTGCTCGTTCCGCCGACAGATGCTGTTCAGCGCCGAGCACCCCTGCTATGCCGGCGATCTCGGCCTGGGCGTCAATCCTGCGGTGCTGGCGCGCATCCGCGCGGCCGACCTGGTCCTGCTCGTCGGCGGGCGCCTGTCCGAGGTGCCGTCACAGAGCTACGAGCTGCTCGGCATCCCGACGCCCCGACAGGCGCTGGTGCACGTGCATGCCGACGCCGACGAGCTCGGAAAGCTGTACCGTGCGACGCAGGCCATCCACGCCACGCCGCAGGCCTTTGCCGAGGCCGCCGCCACACTGCGCCCCGCCGCTGCGCCGACCTGGCAGGCCGAGGCCGCCGAGGCGCGCGCGGCGTTCCTGGCCTGGAGCGATCCGGCGCCGATCCGCATCCCGGGCCCCTTGCAGATGGGCGAGGTGATGACGCATCTGCGCGAGGTGCTGCCGGCCGACACCATCTTCTGCAACGGGGCCGGAAACTTCGCCACCTGGGTGCACCGCTTCTGGCCGTTTCGCGCCTTCGCCAGCCAGCTGGCGCCTACCTGCGGCTCCATGGGTTACGGCCTGCCGGCCGGCGTGGGCGCCAAGCGCCTGTGGCCCGAACGCGAGGTGCTGGTGTTCGCCGGCGACGGCGACTTCCTGATGCATGGGCAGGAGTTCGCGACCGCCGTGCAGTACGGCCTGCCGATCATCGTGGTGCTGCTCGACAACGCCATGTACGGCACGATCCGCATGCACCAGGAGAAGCACTACCCGGGCCGCGTCAGCGCCACGCAGTTGAAGAACCCGGACTTCCGGGGCTATGCGGAGGTGTTCGGCGGCCATGGCGAACGCGTCACGTCCACGGCGGAGTTCGCACCGGCACTCGCGCGCGCACGGGCCAGCGGCAAACCCGCGATCCTGCATTGCCTGCTCCCGGAAGCGATCACCCCGACCAACACGTTGCAGGGTATTCGGGCTGCGGCGCAAGACGGCGGCTCCAGCGCCAATGTTCCGAGCGGCCGAACGACTGCGTGAGTGCGCTCGTGCCGGAATCAGCCGTCGCCAGAGACCGCTCCTGGCTGCGGCGGTTGGCCGACCGTAGCCTCGGCTTGCTTGGCACTAACGCCGCTTCTTGGACAGTTTGACAATGCGATTGCCAGCAAGCCCCAGTGCAGCACGAGCGAGTGCATCAGCTTCTCTGTTGCGATGGCGCGGTATCCACATCAGGGTCGCCTGGTCGAACGAATTGAGCAGTGCTCGCGCTTCATCAAACAAGGAAGCAAGCCGGGCAATCGGCTTTGCCGTGCTGCTGCCGACCTGTTCGACAACGACACTGTTGTCGCAGTGAATGAACAGCGTGCCCGCCCCACGCAATTTCAGTTCCTGAAGCGTTGCCAGCAGAGCTCTCAGCTCCGCCTCGTTATTGCAGCCGTTCTCATGCGACGCTTCCGAAAGCGTGTGGCGCGTTCCATCAGGCTCGGTAAACACCGCCCCCAGCCCGATACGACCGGGGTTGGGCACGGCGCTGCCGTCGCAGTAGGCAACCCAAGGGTTCATTTGCAATATCCGCAGCCCATAGCGGAAGTAGCGCCCTCACGAAAGCAGACGTTCACGGCATGGCGGCTGAGGTGCCCAAGATGACCTCGCCAAGTCATCGACCTGGCAAACGCCGCAACAGCAAAGATTGCGATTGCGGCAGCTACCACAACTAGCATGGCGCGCGGAATTTCACGAATTGTGGCCCTTTGGCGTTCTCGCTGCTGCTCGAGACCTGCCACCTGCGCCTTCACGTCAGTGGCCTTCTCATTCACTTCGCTGAGGAAGGTGGAAACGTCTCGGCGGTCCAATACGCGTTGCAGAGCCTCAACGGCTTCTTCGGACAACATGTCCCGTCGCGTTACCACGAGCGTCGCCAACTCCTCATCGCTCATGCGCGAGTATCGGTCTTGAAAGTACGCAATCTGCTTTAAGTCCATCGATGAATTTCCATGCTACGGCGACAAGGAGGGCTCAATCGAACGGCGGGTTCTGGCCGGAAGCAGCGTTTAGACCGCGGGTTCGACCGCGATAAATCCATCTTGGCTCGCAGCCCATCGGATGCCCAGCAGCGCCTCCTTCTGGGCGATTTCCAGGTCCTCGTAGAAGGAAGGGCTTGGCGCTTTTGATGCCCATCCCTCGACGCCAGCGGCTTCGTTGTTGAAGTGATATTGCTCCACGAATCCAAAACTTCCCACGTCGCGACGAAAGAGCGCGATGCGACGTTTGCGGTCTTGTGAATAAACAAAGCAGATGTTCTGGTTCATTGGGGCGCTGGTTCCACCGAGAGGTGGACGAATTCTGCCTTGAGGTTGAAGGTCTGCTCCTGACCGTTCTAAGCCCTTGGCCGTGCCGCGAGAAGACCACTGCGGGGCTGTCGCTCAGCCGAATTCAGCGACCCTTACGACCTCGTTCGTTCGCCTAGGCGTGCGCAAGGCGATTTGCCCCGTTCGCACGACCAGCCACAGGAAGACGAGCGGAAGAACAATCGTCTGCAGTACAAAAAGGGCGATGAGCTTGACCATCGTGCGTGGCCACTCGGAGGCCGCCGCAAGAATCGTCGCGTAGGAGCCCTTGAGGTCGGGCAACTTCGGCTTCCATCGTTGAAGAATGTTCTCGTCGCCTGCCGCGTCAGCCCCCTTCACTTCGCTTACTTTGTCTGGTGAAGCATTGAGTACGGCAAGCTCCTTGCGATACTCATCGGCCATGAACACGCGGTAAATCGCCTCGCTTCCCAGGGCGGAGACGGGCACAGCGAAACGAGCCACCAAAAGCACCACGATCAAGGGCTGGAGCCAGCGCAAGGCCTCAGGCTTTTTCCGCCAACGCAACATGGCGGCTGCGAGGACCGCGATGGATAGGGCCGCCGACACCATCCAATGACTACCGAGCTCAAGCAACAGCCGCTGAATGCCAAAAGATACGCTGGCTACGAGCATGACATCGGCGAACTGGTCGATGAGGTGGTCAAGCGGTTGCAGGGCTTGGCCGGGTGCCAAGTTCACTCCGACCCCGGCCGGCTGCAGCGCGACCTGTGTACCTTGCGCGGCAGAGACCACTGCGCCGAGCGCACGGGCCGCCGCGAAAACCGTCAAGGCGCGCTCGAATCCCGCCTGAACTTCGGTGCGGGCGCGTGTCGTCGCTGGGGTGAACCAAGCGGCAGTCAGGACCAGGGCACTCAGAAGGACAATGAAGAACGTGCGTGTTCTGCTCATCACGGTTGGCTCAGCACCTTCTTCTTCTCTTGCTCGAACTCGACTTGCGTAAGTGCTCCGCTATCGAGAAGCTTCTTCAGGTTGCTCAGCTTCGTGAACTTGACGTCATCTGTTTGAGGGCTTCCAACTGGTGAAGCCTTGGCGACACATTCAAAGACAAGCTCAGCGCGAGGAAAGTTGCCAAGGATGTGCGGTGGAGTTGATGTGGTTTCCTGCAACGCGTTCATCGAATGGCCCTTGCGCTCGCAGAACTGCACGGCTCTCAACTCGACGTCATCCCGAACGGATTGAAGCGATACGTAGCCGGTGGCTCCTTGCTGGAACAGTCGAAACTGTTCGTTGCCTTTTGTCGGCTGGCCCAACACTACGGTCTCGCCCTTGAAGGCTGCGTCAGCGAAATGCGATTTCGATTTGTCCGTCGCCTGAATGGCCGATGTCTGGCCGCACCCAACCGTGCCCATCGCGATGGACGTCGCGATGGACGTCGCGATCGCGACCCTTGCTATCGTTGGCAGCACTTCACACCTCTTCTTGTTCAAATTGTTTGGCTACCCGGGCGAAGGCCGAGCACGCGTTCGGGCCAAATGTAGCTGCATGGGGATGGAGTTCAAGCTTGCGGTGCAAGAATGCTGGACGGCCGTGACGAACGTCCGGTTGAATCCGCAGCCCGTTTCCGGCGGTTGGACGCATTCCGCCTCTCCCTGCCGCGCGCGAGGCCCCGCGACACGCCAGCCTCGCCGTCAAATCTACCTGGCCCCTTGGTTCGAGAGCCGCTGGGCATTGTCCGCACTACACGCACCAGCCGTCAACGAGGCCCGGCACGCCCGCGCATCGACCGCCAGATGCTCGCGGCCAAGGCCAGTACAAGGCAGAATCCCCGCAGAATTGCGATCCTCATTCCACTTCCAACCCATTTGTTCAGGCTTTGCACGCCGCACAAGGACCACTGCGCACCCATGCAATTCAAATGGATGGAAGACTTCATCGCGCTGGCGCAGACGCGCAGCTTCACCCGCGCCGCCGAGCTTCGCCACGTCACGCACCCCGCTTTCGGTCGCCGCATCCGCGCGCTGGAGTCGTGGGCCGGCACGGCACTGGTGGAACGCGGCAGCAGCCCGGTGGCGCTGACGGCCGCGGGCGAGAGCTTCCTGGAAAACGCCAGCCAGACGGTGCGCAGCGTCGAAGGTTCGCGCGAAGAGATGCAGAACGTGGCCGGCCGGCAGGCCCGCACGGTGACGGTGGCCACCGGCCGTACCTTGGCGCGCACGGTCATGGCCGACTGGCTGGTGCGGGCGCAGCCCGTGCTGCGCCACGGTGAAGTCCGCGTCCTGACCACTTCACTGGCAGGGACGGTCCGGATGCTGGAGAACAACGAGGCGGACTTCTCGCTGATCTATCATCATTCGGCCCTCACCTTCCGGCTCGATGCCCGGCAGTTCACCCATGTGACGGTGGCATCCGACAAGCTGGTGCCGGTGTCGCGCGCCGATGCGCAGGGCGGCGCGATGCACGCCTTTGGCGGCGCCGACGAGGTGCCTTTCCTGGCCTATGCCCGGACGCTGGCGATGGGCCGCCTGGTGGAAGACCATCTCGCGAACAACCCGCAGGCGCCGCGCCTTCGGCGTTGCATCGAATGCGATTCGGCGGATGCGCTGTACGAATATGTGCTCAGGGGTCTGGGCGTGGCGTGGCTGCCCTGGTCGATGGTGCAAGGCGACTGCAAGTCCGGCCGCCTGGTCCTGACGGGAGGACGTCGCATGGAAGTGCGCTTCGAGGTTCGCCTGTACCGCCCCAAGCGCCGTCTGGGCCCGCTGGCCGAGGACATGTGGCGCGCCATTGCGTTGCGCTGATCTGTTCTGCACAAATCAGCACCGAATCGTGCCGTGACGGCACCAGGAAGGAACGAGGGTCCGCGCAAAATCCTCGGGTCCACCCAACCTTGAGGCCACCATGCGTCTGCCCCGCGCTTTCTCCCTTTATCTTGCCGTGGCCGCGTGCGGCCTTGCCTGGACGGCAGCCGGTCCGGCCTCTGCGCAGGTCGCGGCCTACCCCAGCAAGCCCATCACCCTCGTGGTGGCCTATCCGCCGGGCGGCTCGACCGACCTGACCGGACGAGCGCTGGGCGTCGAGCTTTCCCATCGGCTCGGCGTGCCGGTGATCATCGAGAACCTCGGGGGCGCCGGCGGCGCGATCGGCGCGCAAAAGGTCGCCAATGCAGCGCCCGATGGCTACACGCTCCTGGTGGGGGCCAGCAACGAAGTGGCCATCAACAAGCTGATCAACGCCAACGTCCGGTACGAACTCAAGGACTTCACCCCCATCGGCCTGATCGCCTCCCAGCCGCTGGTGCTGGTGGCGGCCCCGACGGCAGGCGTGAAGAACACCGGCGAGTTCCTCGCCCTGCTGAAGAAGAACCCCGGAAAGTACAGCTACGGCAGTTCCGGCGTGGGAACCTCGCTGAACCTGGCCGGCGAGATGGTCAAGCAACAGGGCGGCGTCTTCATGACCCACGTGCCCTATCGTGGCGTGGCGCCGCTGACCAGCGACCTGCTGGGCGGCAACATCGATTTCGGCGTGTTCGTGCTCTCCAGCGCCTTGCCCCACATCCGCAGCGGCAAGCTGGTGGCGCTGGGCACCACCGAGGCCAAGCGTTCGGCCATCACGCCCGATCTGCCCGCACTCAGCGAAACCCCGAGCCTGAAGAACCTGGACATCGGTGTCTGGTTCGCGCTGATGGGACCGGCCAGGTTGCCGGAGCCGGTGCTGGCCCGGCTGAAGACAGCGCTGAACGAGACCCTGCAGTCACCCGACTTTCGCAAGAAGATGGAAGCCACCAGTTCGACCGTGCCGGCTTCGGAGGTGGACTTGAACAAGTTTCTCGTCTCCGAAACCGCCAAGTACAAGAACATCGTCAAGTTCGCCAACATCAAGGAATGAGCGTGCCCGTGTTGTCGTTTCAACTCCCCGCCCCCGACATCACCGCCTGGCGTGCCGGCAACACCGGCGTCGAAGGCGTCTGGCGCTTCGAGGCCGACCAGCCCGGTCGGCACGTGATGATCAGCGCGCTCGTGCACGGCAACGAACTGTGCGGCGCATGGGCGCTCAAGGGGCTGCTGGAAGCCGGGGTGCGCCCGCAGCGCGGCCGCCTCACGCTGGCGTTCTGCAACCTGGAGGCCTTCGACCGCTTCGATCCGGCCAGCCACGATGCCTCGCGCTTTGTCGACGAGGACCTCAACCGCCAATGGTTGCCCGAACGCATCGAGGCCGGCGATACACGGGAGCGGCGGCGCGCCGCGCAACTGCAGGTGCACGTGGCACAGGCAGATTGGCTGCTGGACCTGCATTCGATGCATGAGCCCTCCGCGCCGCTGTCGCTCACCGGCATCCAGCCGCGCAACCTGCGGCTGGCGCAGCAGATGCGCAGCCCCGAGCATGTGGTCATCGATGCGGGCCACAAGGACGGCGTGCGCATGCGCGACTTCGGCCGCTTCGGCGCGCCCGATGCCGAGAGCGACGCCTGTGCGCTGCTTGTGGAGTGCGGCTTCCATGGCGATCCGGCCAGTCGCACCGTGGCGCAGGACCAGTGCGCGCGCTTCCTGCGCGCGGCCGGCACGCTGGACGATGCCGCCATCGCGCAATGGTTGCCCGGCTGGCTGCAGCCTGACGCGCCACGCCAATGGGCCCTCGACGTGACCGGGCCGGTGGTGGCGCGCAGCGAGGCATTTCGGTTTGCGCAGCCCTTCACCGGCCTGGAAGTGATCGAACGCGCGGGCACCGTGATCGGCTGGAACGACGGCGAGCCCGTGGTCACGCCGTATGACGACTGCGTGCTCGTCATGCCCTCGACGCGCCAGGCCAAGCCGGGCGTGACGGTGGTCCGCTACGCCCGTCGACGACTGCTCTGACGGGTGCAGCAGGCTGCTGCACATTTGCCGTGGTGCCGGTTTCGGCGTCCGTTGCAAGCCCGGTCAGGGCCCAATCCGGCTGTTCCAACGTCGCCGGAACTGACGTTCGTTCTTGCCGGAGAGCCGGGCCATGCACTCCGCCTCAGCGCCGTCCAACCCACCCGGCTTTCAAGCTGGTGGCGACCTTTGTCCTCCGAGCTTGAGTCCGACGATGATTGCAATGTAGCCCGCTACCAGACTGATTGCGACATAGGCGGCCGCGACAACGGCGCTCGACTGCGATGTAGTCGTCAGCACAGCGATGCCAAAGGCAAAGCTCGAAAACGTTGACAGTCCGCCCGACACGCCTGTCCCGAGCAGCAAATTGGCGCCGTCTGAGGCTAGCTTTCGGCGGCGCAGCGCTGTGACGTAGCCAAGCAATAGCGAGGCCACGAGGTTCGCCATGAGGATATCCAGCGGGAAACCGTCGGCCACCTTTGGTGTCATCAACATAAAGAACTCGCGCAGCACTGCGCCCAGAGCGCCGCCTACGAAGACCGGAACGACGATCTTGGTCACGACAAAGTACCCCTAGCCCTGCGCACGGGCAATCGCCGCCCCGAGCAGGGCGGCCAGCAGACCGAGCGCGACCGACAGAAGAAGATAGAACGCGGCAAGTGCACTGCGGCTCTTTGCGGCCAGATCGGACGCGCCAAGCTGCATGCTGCTGAAGGTTGTATAGCCGCCGAGCACACCCGTCAGGACGCCGGAATTGAGGGCCGTGCCGTAGCGATCGTGCCAGTCGACCTTGAACAGGAAGGACAGGTAGCCGATGGCGAAAGCGCCTGAGATGTTGATCAGGAACGTGCCGAGAGGAAAATCGCCGTGATAGCGTTCGCCGATCACCCTGCCGATCCACCAGCGCATCAGGGACCCGACGCCGCCCCCCAGGCCGACCCACATCACATCCAATGGCTTCATTTCGCGGTCTCTCTGCCCGTGGGCGACGCGCCAAGAACCCTAAACGGGCAGATATTCCAAGTCAGGCGTCGCTTTTTCGGCGGTGACCGAACAGCATGGCCGCGAGCGGAATTGTGGTCAGCACGCCAACGGCCACCAGCGTCCATCCGATGTTTTTGCGTTGCTCTTCACTGAGCTTGTCGGCAAGCAGCAGGCCGACTCCCGCCCCCAAGGCGCCGCGGGTCCCAGCCAATAAGGCGAGCTCGGGCAAATGAACTTCAGTCGTGAACACGGCAGAACTCCTTTCGTGCCAGGAAGCTGGCTTTAAGTATGCGCTGGAGCGGCGGCTGGCTGGCGGCTGCCACGTCGAGTGCCGAGCGATTGCAAGAAGGACTCGAAAGATAGTCATCGTGAAATTGGGGGCGCGAACTGAGGGGTGGCCGCCAGAGTCCGCTCTTGGCCCCCATTCCGATCCGCATCAATACCCGAGCGACAGCCCGGTGTTGCGGCGAGGATCGTTGGCGCCGTAGAACCGGTTGCTGGCCACCGGCTTGCCGCCCAGCGAGGGGGCACCGACGATGATCGCCGCAATGTGGTTTGCCGGCTGTGGCGCGCCCAGATTGTGGCCCATGTCGGTCAGGATCTTGCGCGTGTCGGGGCTAAGTGCGAAGGTCTCGACGTTGGTCACGTCGGGCAGCCACTGCTGGTGAAAGCGCGGTGCGTCGACGGCTTCCTGCACGTTCATGCCGTAGTCCACCACGTTCAGGATGGTGAGGAGCACCGCCGTGATGATGCGGCTGCCGCCGGGCGTGCCGACGACGAACACGGGCTTGCCGTCCTTGGTCACGATGGTCGGGCTCATCGAGCTCAGCGGACGCTTGCCAGGGGCGATGGCGTTGGCTTCGCCCTGCACCAGGCCGTAGAGGTTGGGCACGCCGACCTTCGAGGTGAAGTCGTCCATCTCGTCGTTCAGCAACACGCCGGTCTTGGCGGCCGTGATCTTGGCGCCGAACCAGTCATTCAGCGTGTAGGTCACTGACACTGCATTGCCCCACTTGTCGGCGATCGAGTAGTGCGTGGTGTTGTTGCCTTCATGCGGCGCCACGCCTGGCTTGATGTCCTTGGAGACGCCGGCCTTCTTCGGGTCGATGACGGCCCGGATCTTCTCCGCATAATTCTTGTCGAGCAGGCGGTCGAGCGGGTTCTTCACGAAGTCCGGATCGCCGAGGTAGCTATTGCGGTCCACGTAGGCGTGGCGCATGGCTTCGATCTGATAGTGCACGGCCTGGGCCGAGTGGTAGCCCAAATCCTGGAGCGGATAGCCCTCGAGGATGTTGAGCATCTCGCAGATGATCACGCCGCCCGAACTCGGCGGGGGCGCTGACACGAGGTGGTAGCCGCGGTAGTCGCACTCGACGGGCGCCAGTTCGCGGGTCTTGTACTGGTCGAGGTCGGCCTGCGTGATCAGGCCCTTGCCGGCCTGGCTCGACGCCACGATGGCGTTGCCGACCCAGCCCTTGTAGAAGCCGTCCGTGCCCTTGACGCTGATTGCCCTCAACGTCTTCGCGAGATCTTTCTGCACCAGCTTCTGGCCGGCCACGAATGGCTGGCCCTTGTTCAGGAAAATGGCACCCGACGCGGGGTCTTCCTTGAAGTCAGCCGTGGCGGTGTTGAGCAGGTCGACGTCGCCCTGCTCCAGCGCGAAGCCATTTTCGGCCAGCTGGATCGACGGGGCGAGCAGCGCGGCGCGCTTCATGGTGCCGTACTTCTCGCGCGCGTATTCCATGCCCGAGACGCTGCCGGGCACGCCCACGGCGAGGTGGCCCTTGGTGCTCAGGCCCTTGATGACGTTGCCTTCCTTGTCGAGGTACATGTTGGCGGTGGCGGCCAGCGGTGCCTTCTCGCGGAAGTCGAGGAAGGTCTTGCGGCCGTCGGCCAATTGCACGGTCATGAAGCCACCGCCGCCGAGGTTGCCCGCCGCCGGATACACCACAGCCAGCGCGTAGCCCACAGCGACCGCCGCGTCGACCGCGTTGCCGCCGCGCTTGAGCACGTCGGCGCCGACCTTGCTTGCGAGGTGCTGCGCGCTCACGACCATGCCGTTCTCGGCCGCAACGGGCGCTTGCGAGAATGCGTGCAGCTGCGCTGCGCCCGCCAAGGCAAGCGCCGCCACGACGGCGCGACGCAAGTTTGAAGTCCACTGAAGTTGTTTCACGGCTTTTCTCCTTTGAACAATGTGAGGAGTGAGTGCGCCTGCATCACAGGGCTCGACCGCCATCATGCTCTTCGTTGAAAGTACAGGATCCACTCAAGCTGGACGGCCCCTTCGCCCGATCCGAGGCGTGTCGAAGGAGTTGTACCATCGTCTCCAGCCTTGCAGAAGCTGGTAGAAATCCCGAAACGTCTCGAGGACCATTGCCAAATCTGAATCGGCCTGCGCGGCCCGTCAGTCACGGTTTCTAGATCGGCTTGCCGGGAAGCTTCGCGTGCAACTTCGGCGGACGTCCCGTGGCGGGCATCTGCTCGGCTTCGCGGGCATCCAGTCCCCAAGACATCCAGTCTTCGCCGAAAAGTTCGGACGGATGCGGCGTCGCCACGCTGCCGTTGCCGCACGCCAGCGCGTCCGAAGAACAGTACTTGTCGCAACCCCAGCAGACGCGCTCGGGATGCCTGGGATGGATCGGGAACTTCTTTGTCACGGCGGACATTCAGACGTGCCGGGCTTCGATTCGTCGGTGTACTCGGCGAGACGCATGGATGCCCGTGAAGAGGCATCAAATATATTCTTTGAAGCCGGACTCGAACTTGAGATGTATCAAACGTCTATCTGACGAGGTTCCATTCACCGAGCGCGCCCATCACCTCAACGACGCGCATTTCCAGGTCGTGGGCTGGCTGAATCGCCCGCCGAAGGAGTTCAGGCGTGCGTGTCGTCGCCTTCAATCAGGGCTTGACCGACAGGCGGAAAGGCAAGTCGACCGATCGCGACGATCCCATCAGCACGTCGAGTGGGTCGCTTGAAAGCTGGGCGCCGGCAGCGATGCGGGCGCAGGGGTCGGCGGTCGACTGGAGCTTGCGCCACAAGTCGCCCGCCAACAGCGACACCCCGGCGGTGGCCCAGGCCGCGGTCCCTACGAGCAATATGCCGCTGGGGTCCAGTTCGACCGTCGGGTGGCTGACCGTTCCGGTGATTTTCGCGACGCCGCTCGTCAGGCCCAGCAAGCTGAAGCGGAAGAACTCGCGTCGCACCGCCCGGTACCCGAACAGGATCTCGCTCGTTTTCAGGTTCACCGCGCCACCGCCCAGGATGTCCAGATGCTTCAGGCGCAGCGCGACGCCGTCGCTCGAGGTGGCCACGCCGTCGGCGATGGTGAAGCGCGCAGCCGCACATTCGAGTTGGGCGTGGTCCGCCGCCCTGCGGCCGGGCACCAGGGTCAGGAGGAGGTTGCCGGCAATCCTCTCGAAGCCATAGCCTGAATTGATGGGCAACGTGCCCGCGCCGGCGGTGAGCAGGAACTCGCCGCGCCCGGCCGTGAGCATGTGGCGCACCGTGCTGCCGGCACCAGCGAACTGCGCGTTGATCGACAGCGGCGGTCTGGCGGCCCCGCTCGGCGGCGCCACTCGTGCCGTATACAGCGCCTCTGTATTGACATTCTTGAGCGACAGACGCAACGCCGCACCAGGCACTTCCTGGCGCAAGTCAAGGCGCAGTTCCCCGCGCAGCTCGCCTTCGGCCGCTGCGGTCGACACCTCGATCAGTCCGTTCGTGAGCGTGCCATCGAGTTGCAGCTTCGCCAGGTCGTATCGATGCAAAAGCAAGCGCTCGGCTCGCAGCCGCAGCTGCGCGTCGCGCGAGAGCAGGGGCGGCATGCGGATGGGCCGGTCCAGCAGCGGTGTCTCATTGGCCGTGGGCTCTTCCCACTGTGTGGCATCGATCAGTCTGGACGTGAGATCCGCCGACAGTTCCGGCCGGTCGCGCCACCGAATTCGCAGCCGCCCCGCCGCATCCGACTTGCCGGCCTGCGCGCTGAGATCGTCAACGGCCGCCTCCCCGTCTCCCAGCGTGACCCGCCCTGAGGCGCTGACCGGGAGGGCAGGCAGGCGCGAAGCGGTGAACCGCGTCGCCGTCTGCGCCAGGTTGTCGATCTCGATCCGGGCGGCGAGCCGCGTGCCCGTGGGCGCCGCAAGGTTGCCCACGTTGCCCTCCAGGGTGGCGCGCGCGCCAGGCAGCGTCGCCTGCAACGCCAGCGGCACGTCACGCAGGCCGATCAGACGCTGCAGCGGCCCGCTGGTCGCAAGGACGTGGAGTGTGTCGCCGTCCAGCGCCGTGCGCAGATTCGCTTCCATCTTCGGCCACGCGGTCTCGGGGTTCAGCAGTTCGGCCAGCGGCCCGGCGACCACCGTCAGATCCATCGGCGCGCCGAGCGCATGGCCGACCGCGCTCGCGCGCACCGGGCCGCCCGGCTCAACCTCGATGCTCGCCTGCTGCACCTGGACCGGGGAGCGGTCGCGACCCACCGCCAGGGAGAAGGGAGCGGTGCGAACGGAAAGCTTCGCCTGCTTCATGAGTTCGCGCACGCTCGTACCCCGCGAGCCGAACAGGACTTGCAGTCCCTGGATCGCGCCGCTCGTCGCGTCCGGCCGCTTCGGCGAGCGCAGCAGCGCCGCCACGTCGATGCGGTCGGCCTTCGCGTTGGCATCGACGCGCCATGCCCGCGCGCTCGCATCGACCGTGACATGGCCCTGCACCGGCGCGTTGGCGACCGTGGCGGATGTCAGGTCGATGGCAAGCTTGCCGCCCCGCAGATGCGCGAGCGCAGCAAGCTTGCCGATCGGCACCGGTGCGCCCGCAATGCGGGCAACGTCGACATCCAGCCTGGCATCGAACGCACGCAGCGGCGCCAGCGGCAGTGGATCGTCGAATGCACTGCGCGCTCCCAGTCTCGCCGCGCTGCCGCCGAGCTTGGCGAAGTCGAGCACCGCAATGCTCGCATGGCCGTCGATCTGCGGCCGGCCATCGCGCCAGCGAAGCGTGCCGTCTCCCGTGACCACCGTGCCGGCCAGTGTGGCGGCAAGCCCTTCCAGCCGAACTGCGTCGTCGCGCCAGCGCACCCGGCCGGACAGATTCCTGGCCGGGACCGGCAGGCCGGTGATGGCTGCAATCCGCAGCGAAAGATCCGCATCGACGCGTTGGAGCCACGCCGGCGCACCCGCACCGGAGACGTCCCGTGGTCGTGACTCGGGGGCGGCCGATTCGAGCGCCTTGACATCGGGCTGATTCAAGTCCAACCGGCCGAGGCTCAGCGCCCCGCTGAGCAGCGCACGCGGCGCGCTGGCGTACGCGAGATCTCCTGACACCGCCGAGGCGAGTACCCGGCCACGGATGTTCCTGGCCGAATAGCCTTCCCTGGAATGCGTCACGTGCGCCGCAAGATCCACCGGCAAGGGTTGGCTCCGGCGCAGGCCCGCCAGCAGGCGCAGCGGCGCCAGCGCGTCGCCCCGGGCGGTCAGCGCCAGGTCGAAGTCCGTGGCTTCGGCCGCGGGCGTGATGCTTCCATTGGCGCTCAGCGTGAAGTCCGCAAGCTTGGCGCGCAGCGCGACGCCATCGATCTTTTGCAACTCGACCCATGGCGCGCTGCTTGCCTCGAGCGAGAACGCCGCGTCACCGAGCTTGCCCTCGACCGCCAGCCGCGTGTCGACGCTCTCGCCGAGCACCGCCTTGCCCGACCCGATCTCGAGGCGCGACGGCTGCATCGGCAGTCCATCGAGCGACAGGCTCAAGTCTTCGACCTGCAGGCTGCCTCGGCCGTAGCGAGTCTGCGCCGACAGACGATAGGGGCCCCATCCCGGCAATGTCCGCCCCAGGATGCCGGACCACGCGTCGAGATGCTCGCCCGTCGCCTCGATTCCGAGTTCGACGCCCTCGAGCGACGCGATCGATGGCAGCCGCACGTCGAGCGTGAGGGATGCCCCCTTCGGTCGCAGGCCGACGGACAGATGCCAGGGCTCGCCGTTGAGTGCCGCCTGCAGCGAGGCATTGGCCTCCACCGTGAGCTGCATCGGAGCTTCTCGATAGTCGGCAAGCGCTTGGACCCGGAACGGCACGCCGCCGCTGATCGTGGCCTCGGCGGTATCGACACGAACCTGCTCGACGGAGCCGCCGCCTGGCCGCCAGCCAATGTGGACGTCGGTCAGCGACACGGTGCCGAAGTCGGGCAATGCCGCGCGCTTCGTGCCCCGATCGGGCGTGCCGGACGGCCAATTGCCTTCGCCCTGCGCATTGCGCTCGACCAGCAGGTCCACACCCTCCAGGCGCACGGCGCGCATTTCGACCCGACCCTTCCACAGGGCGATGAGATCGAGGCGCGCCTCGCCGCTCGCAGCGGTCACGAAGTCCGGTCGCGATGCCCAGGGCGGGTTGGCGATGCGCAGATCGCGCACGGAAAAGGTCGGCCGCAAGGCAAGTTCGAACGACAGACTGCCTATCGACACCTCCCGATCCAGGACGGATGAAAGCTCTCGCTCCACGGCTCGCTTGTAGACCTCGGCGTCGAGTGTCTTCAGGAAGAGCATCACGCCGGCAGCCGCCGCAAGCAGCAGCCCTAGCGTCCACAGCAGCAACTTGGTTGTGCGTCGACGCCATGGCGACCCGGGTGTGGTCAGGGTTGGGTGATGAGAGGCGGGCAATCGGGTCGCGGAATGGATGACGAACGAAGTGCCGCCATCGTAGCGAAGGGAACGCGGGAGTTTCCGGATTTCTGTGCGCCCCTCCCCCTACGCAGCGATTACCAACTCACTCGCAAACCCGTATCCGTCACCCAAGTCGGCGAGACCACATTGCCGGCCAGGTCGATGATCTGACCGGCCACCGTGCTGGTGAAGCTGTTGCCATCGGCAGACAAGGTGCGGGTTCCCTTGGCCTTCTGCGTTCCGGCGAACGTGCCGTCGGGGTTGAAGCGCATGACCACCAGCGTGAAGCTGTAGGGAAAGACGATCCGCACTGGACCAGCCTTCGAACGGAGCCACGCTTTGCGGCCCTCATGAAAACGCTCAAGCTGGATCGCTATGGGCCTGGCCTGGTGCCGATCTGATCGAGCTGAAGGCCCATTCGATTCAGTATCCGTTCGGCATTGGCTCGCTTGGAGGCAGGGCCGCGAGCACCTTCTGGGCCTCCGAGAAAACGTCACCGATATAGGGAGCGGGCTGCCCTTGCGAAACTTGATCAGCCACCGCTTTGGCCGGCAACGCCATCGATGGGCTGCCGAGTTCGTGGCACCCGGTCACGGCGAACGCGACGCAGACGAAAAACATCGCTGCGTGAGTTGCGTTGATGGGCTTCATGACGTTTCTCCCAGGGCTACACCGCGAGATTAGGTGATCACCCTCGGCGCGTCGTCATCGGAAGAGATGACGAACCGAGCGAGGCGCCTATCACCCGGCGGCATCCGGACAAACCCTGCTTTCCGGCCCGGTTCTTGCAGTTCCGATCAAAAATGACAGAAAATTTCCCCACTGACTTAGTTTTGTAAATTAATTTACATCGAACGCACCTTCCAAGGTGCACGAACCCACGCATGAGCACCAACGTCGACACCCCGGGCACCACCGTGGCCCAGCGCATTGCGCAGGCCTTGCCGCGACTGACCCGCTCGCACCGGCAAGTGGCCGACTACGTGCTGGAACACCCGCTGCAGGTCGCGACGCTGCCCATCGACGAACTCGCCGCCGCCGTGGGCGTATCGATCGCCACGGCCAACCGTTTTGCTCGCGCGCTGGATTTCGATGGCTATGCCACCTTTCGCGCGGAGCTCGTCCGAGGCTTCGAGCCGCTCGTGGCGCCGGTGGAGCGTTTGCGCGGCAACCTCGAGCGCCCCACCACCGTGGCCGAGGTGTTCGCCACCGCCCTCGACGAGAGCCGCCGCAACATCGAAGCCACGCGCCAGACGCTCGACTACGCCGCCTGCGACGCCGCGGTGCAGCGCATCGGCCGGGCGCGCTCGATCTACATCGCGGGCTTCGGCGCCAGCGGCTGGCTCGCGGGCCTGCTGCAGCACGGGCTCGACGGCAGCTGCAACGACGTTCGGATGCTGTCCAGCGTCAGCGGCGTCACCCACGCGGCGCGCACGTTGATGCATGCGGGGCCGCAGGACCTGTTCATCGGCCTGACCTTTCCGCGCTACCTCACCGACACCGTGGCGCTCGCACAGATCGCCAAGGGCCAGGGCTGCGCCGTGCTCGCGCTGACCGACCGCCCAAGCTCGCCACTCGCGCCGCTGGCCGACGTGGCGCTGTATTGCCAGACCGAAACCAGCTACCGCCCGAACTGCGAAACCAGCGTGCTCGCGCTGATCGAGGCCCTGACCAGCGCCGTCGCGCTGCGTGCGCCGGGCGCGGTGCAGTCCGCAAGCCGCGTCCTGCAGGCCGTGCGACCGTGGCTGCACGGTGCCAACGGCTTGCCGCGCGCCGAAACCGGCACGCAACGCGCCGGCCTGAACGGCGCGGCCGACGAGGCCGACTCCGCCAAGAAAAAGAAGAAATCTTCCCGATGAAACTCCCCGGCATTCCCGTCATCGCCATTCACGGTGGCGCAGGCACCATCAGCGCAGCCACCACCAACGCAACGCAGGCACAGGGCTACCACGACGCCCTGCAGAACATCACGCGCGCCGCGCAGGCGATGCTGCGGAAGGGCGCATCCGCCATGGACGCCGTGTGCCTCGCGGTCGAGATGCTCGAAGACTGCCCGCTCTTCAACGCCGGTCACGGCGCGGTGTTCACGCACGACGAAACGCACGAGCTCGATGCTGCCGTGATGGACGGCACCACGCTCGCCGCCGGCGCGATTGCCGGCGTCTGCCGCATCCGCCGCCCGGTGCACGCCGCGCGCGCCGTGCTCGAAGACGGCGCCCATGTGCTGCTGGCCGGTGCTGGCGCCGAAGTCTTCGCGCGCGAACGCGGGCTGGACATGGTCGAGCCTTCGTTCTTCTCCACCGAGGCGCGCCGCCAACAGCTCTACCGTGTACGCGACACCGGCCGCGTGGTCGTGGACCACGAGGGCGCGGCCATGACACCACCGCTCGACGAAGACCGCAAGTTCGGCACCGTGGGCGCCGTGGCGCTCGACATGCACGGCCACCTGGCGGCAGCCACCTCGACCGGCGGCATGACCAACAAGCGCGTCGGCCGCATCGGCGACACGCCGCTCATCGGCTCCGGCACCTACGCAGACGACCGCACCGCGGCCGTCTCGTGCACCGGCAGCGGCGAGACGTTCATCCGCGTTGCCGCGGCCTACGACGTCTGCGCCCGCATGGCTTACGGCGGCGCAACGCTCGAAGCCGCCACGCACGCCGTCGTGCAGCAGTCGCTGCCCGCCATCGGCGGCAGCGGCGGGCTGATCGCCGTCGACCGCCACGGCAACCTGAGCCTCGCTTTCAACACCGAAGGCATGTACCGCGGCCACGCCCGCGGCGATGAAGCGCCGGTCACGGCCATCTTCGCCTGACGCACACGCCCTCTTCCACTCGCACTCGCATGTCCACCCCTGCCCTCGCCCTCCCGGACGGCCGCGTTCTCGCCGTCGACGACCTCACCGTGCGCTTCTCGACTTCCGAGCGCACCGTCGATGCCGTCAAGAATCTGTCCTTCCACGTCGACCATGGCGAAACGCTCGCGGTGGTGGGCGAATCAGGCTCGGGCAAGTCGGTCACCTCGCTCGCGCTGATGCGGCTGGTGGAACATGGCGGCGGCCGCATCCTCGGCGGCCGCATGGCGTTTCGCCGCCGCAATGGCGAGGTGATCGACCTGGCGCAGGCGCGCGACGCCACGATGCGCGGCATTCGCGGCGCAGACATCGCGATGATCTTCCAGGAGCCGATGACCTCGCTGAACCCGGTGTTCACCGCCGGGGAGCAGATTGCCGAGGCCATCCGCATCCACCAGGGCAAGAGCAATTCGGCCGCCCGCGCCGAAGCGCTGCGCATGCTGGAGCTGGTGCGCATTCCCGAAGCACGCAACGTGCTGGACCGCTTTCCGCACCAGCTCTCGGGCGGCATGCGCCAGCGCGTGATGATCGCGATGGCGCTGTCGTGCAAGCCGCAGCTGCTGATTGCCGACGAGCCCACCACCGCGCTCGACGTGACCATTCAGGCGCAGATCCTCCAGCTCATCCGCGAGCTGCAGAAAGAGATGCACATGGGCGTGCTCTTCATCACGCACGACATGGGCGTGGTGGCCGAGATTGCCGACCGCGTGCTCGTCATGTACCGCGGCGACAAGGTGGAAGCGGGCACCTCGGACGCCGTCTTCGCGGCGCCCCGGCACCCCTACACGAAGGCCCTGCTGTCGGCGGTGCCGAAGCTGGGCGCGATGCAGGGCACCGATCTCCCGGCCAAGTTCGAGCTGCTTCGCACCGAGGGCAGGCCCGAGACCGTGCCGTGCACGAACACCACGCCGCAGACCACCGTGCGCGAAGAGGCCGGCCCGATCCTTCGCGTGCGCGACCTGGTCACGCGCTTCGACGTGCGCAGCGGCATTTTCGGCCGCGTGAAGCGCCGCGTGCATGCGGTGGAGAAGATCAGCTTCGATCTCTACCCCGGCGAGACGCTGGCACTGGTTGGCGAATCGGGCTGCGGCAAATCGACCACCGGTCGTTCGCTGCTGCGCCTGGTCGAGAGCCAGAGCGGCGCGATCGAGTTTGGCGGGAAGAACATCCGCGAGCTGCCCACGCGCGAACTGCAGGCCCTGCGCCGCAATATCCAGTTCATCTTCCAGGATCCGTTCGCCTCGCTCGATCCGCGCGTCACGGTCGGTTTTTCGATCATGGAGCCGCTGCTGATCCACGGCATCGCCAAAGGCGCCGAGGCCCAGCAGCGCGTCGACTGGCTGCTGCGGAAGGTCGGCCTGCCGCCCGAGGTGGCACAGCGCTATCCGCACGAGTTCTCGGGCGGCCAGCGTCAACGCATTGCGATTGCACGCGCGCTCGCCCTCAACCCCAAGGTGGTGGTGGCGGACGAATCGGTGTCGGCGCTCGACGTGTCGATCCAGGCGCAGATCGTCAACCTCATGCTCGACCTGCAGCGCGAGCTGGGGGTGGCCTTCCTGTTCATCTCGCACGACATGGCCGTGGTCGAACGCATCAGCCACCGCGTGGCCGTGATGTACCTGGGCCAGATCGTCGAGATCGGCCCGCGCCGCGCGGTGTTCGAGGCGCCGCAGCATGCCTACACCCGCAAGCTGATGGCGGCCGTGCCGGTGGCCGATCCGTCACGCCGCCACAAGCCGCGCGCATTGCTCGAAGGCGAGATCCCGAGCCCGATCCGCGCCGTCGGCGACGAGCCCGACGTGCCGCCGCTGGTGCAGGTCGCACCCGGCCACTTCGTTGCCCGCCACGCCATAGGCGGGGCCTTTTGATTTTGACGCCATCGGCGGCGCTTTTTGATTTTTCATCCCGCAGGCCCTCCTGCTTTCTTTCCACGAACCGACTGGAGTTCTTCCATGAAGCAATCCTCTTCCTCCCTGCGATGGGCATCCGCACTGCTGGGCCTGGCCGCGTTGGCCGCATCGGGCACGGCACTCGCCGCGCGCGACGTGGTGCTGTCGATCGGCTACCAGCCGGAAACGCTGGACCCGTACAACACCAACACCACCATCACCACGGCGGTGACCAAGACCTTCTATGAAGGCCTGTTCCAGTTCGACAAGGACCTGAAGGTGCAGAACGTGCTCGCCGAGAGCTACGACGTGTCGAAGGACGGCCTGGTCTACACCATCAAGCTGCGCACCGGCGTGAAGTTCCACGACGGCACCGACTTCAACGCCGAGGCCGTGAAGGTCACGCTCGAGCGCGTGCTGAACCAGGACAACAAGCTGCTGCGCTACAACCAGTTCAACCGCGTGGGCAAGGTCGAGGCGGTGAACGCCAGCACCGTGCGCATCACGCTGAAGGAGCCCTTCGGCCCCTTCATCAACTCGCTGGCCCACGCCTCGGCTGCCATGATCTCGCCCACCGCGCTGCAGAAGTGGGGCAACAAGGACATCGCCTTCCACCCCGTGGGCACCGGCCCCTTCGAATTCGTCGAGTGGAAGCAGACCGATGCCGTCAAGGCCAAGAAGTTCGACGGCTACTGGAAGAAGGGCTACCCGAAGATCGACAATCTCTCGTGGAAGCCGGTGCTCGAGAACAACACGCGCGCCGCGATGCTGCAGACCGGCGAGGCCGACTTCGCCTTCCCCATTCCCTACGAGCAGGCCGAGCTGCTGAAGAAGAGCGACAAGCTCGAAGTGGTGGCGTCGCCCTCGATCATCACGCGCTTCCTGGCTTTCAACATGCTGCAGAAGCCGTATGACAACCCGAAGGTGCGCGAAGCGATCGGCTATGCCATCAACAAGGAAGCGCTCGCCAAGGTCGCCTTCGGCGGCTATGCCTTCCCCGCGCAGGGCGTGATGCCGCAGGGCGTGAAGTTCGCCGAGAAGATGGCCCCGATTCCGTATGACGTGAAGAAGGCCAAGGAGCTGCTGAAGGAAGCCGGCTACCCGGACGGCTTCGAGTCGGTGCTGTGGAGTGCCTACAACAACACGACCAGCCAGAAGACCATCCAGTTCGTGCAGCAGCAGCTCGCACAGGTGGGCATCAAGCTGCAGGTGCTGGCGCTCGAGGTGGGCCAGCGCACGGAGCAGGTCGATGCCTGGCCCGATCCGAAGACGGCCAAGGTCCGCATGTACTACACGGGCTGGTCTTCGTCCACGGGTGAGGCCGATTGGGGCCTGCGCCCGCTGTTCGCCTCCGAGTCGTGGGCGCCGAAGCTCAACAACATGTCGTTCTACAAGAGCGACGTGGTGGACGCCGCGATCGCCAAGGCGCTGATCACCGTGGACGACAAGGAAAAGGCCGCGCTCTACAAGACCGCGCAGGACGAAATCCGCAAGGACCTGCCGCGCGTGCCGCTGGTCACGGAGCAGAACCTGTCGGCGCACTCGAAGCGTCTGTCGGGCGTGTTCGTGATGCCTGACGCCAACATCAACATCGACGCGATTTCCGTGTCGAACTGATCGCCGGTCCTTCGTTCTCTGACTGACTGTCCGGCGGGCGGCAACGCTTGCTGCCGCCCGCTCGCGACACCCGCACCCCATGCTGAATTACTTTCTCAAACGACTGTTGGGCCTGATCCCCACCCTGCTCATCGTGGCGGTGCTGGTGTTCCTGTTCGTCCACATGCTGCCCGGCGACCCGGCGCGCCTTGCCGCCGGCCAGGACGCCGACGAGCAGACCGTGGCCGTGGTGCGACAGGAACTGGGCCTCGACAAGCCGCTGCCCCAGCAGTTCGCGAGCTTCTTCACACACATGCTGCAAGGCGACTTCGGCACCTCGATCCGCACGCGGCGGCCGGTGTCGACGGAGATCGCCGAGCGCTTCTTCCCGACGGTGATGCTGACCATCACCAGCATGACGTGGGCGGTGATTTTCGGCATGGGCATCGGCATCGTCTCTGCCGTGTTCCGCAACCAATGGCCCGACCGGCTGGGCATGACGCTGGCCGTGTCGGGCATCTCCTTTCCTGCATTTGCACTCGGCATGCTGCTGATGCAGATCTTCTCGGTCCAGCTCGGCTGGCTGCCCACGGTGGGCGCCGCCACCTGGCAGCACTACATCCTGCCCTCGATCACGCTGGGTGCGGCGGTGGCCGCCGTGATGGCGCGCTTCACGCGCGCGTCTTTTGTCGAGGTGATCCAGGAAGACTTCGTGCGCACCGCGCGCGCCAAGGGCGTGCGCGAGCGCACCGTCATCATCAAGCACTGCCTGCGCAACGCGCTGATTCCGGTCGTCACGATGATGGGCCTGCAGTTCGGCTTTCTTCTGGGCGGCTCGATCCTTGTCGAGGCGGTCTTCAACTGGCCCGGCCTCGGCCGCCTGCTGGTCGATGCCGTGCAGATGCGCGACTACCCGGTCATCCAGACGCTGGTGCTGCTGTTCTCGCTCGAATTCATCCTGATCAACCTGGTGGTCGATGTGCTCTATGGCTTCATCAACCCCACCATCCGCTACAAGTGAGCAAGCAGCCATGACGCAAGCTATCGGCGTGCCTGCCGAATCCATCGTTCCACTCTCCCCCGTCGCCGTGGTGCAAAGCGCGGGCAAGGTCCGCACGCCCTGGGGCGAATGCTGGCGCCGCTTCAAGAAGCAGCCCGTGGGCATCGTCGCGGCGATCTTCGTCCTGCTGCTGGTGTTCGTCGCGGTGTTCGCACCGTGGGTCGCGCCCTTCGACGCGGAGAACTTCTTCGACTACGACATGCTGAACAGCGGGCCTTCGGCCACGCACTGGTTCGGCGTCGACCCGCTGGGGCGCGATATCTTCAGCCGCATCCTGATGGGCACGCGCATCTCGCTGGCCGCCGGCTTCCTGTCGGTGCTGGTGGGCGGCTTCATCGGCACGGCCTTCGGCCTGCTCGCGGGCTACTACGAAGGCTGGTGGGACCGCATCGTGATGCGCATCTCGGACGTGCTGTTCGCCTTCCCCGGCATCCTGCTGGCGCTGGGCGTTGTCGCCATCCTGGGCAGCAGCATGACCAACGTGGTGGTGGCGGTGTCGGTGTTCAGCGTGCCGGCCTTCGCGCGCCTCGTGCGCGGCAACACGCTGGTGCTGAAGCAGCAGACCTACATCGAGGCCGAGCGCAGCATCGGCGCGTCGGACTGGACCATCATCGTGCGGCACATCCTGCCGGGCACCATCTCGTCGATCGTCGTGTACTTCTCGATGCGCGTGGGCACCTCGATCATCACGGCCGCCAGCCTGTCGTTCCTCGGCATGGGGGCGCAGCCGCCGACGCCCGAGTGGGGCGCGATGCTCAACGAGGCCCGCGCCGACATGGTCACCTCGCCGCACGTGGCGCTGTTCCCGAGTCTGGCCATCTTCTTCACCGTGCTGGCCTTCAACCTGCTGGGCGACGCACTGCGCGATGCGCTCGATCCGAAGATCGACCGGCAGTAGTTCCTTCTTCATGTCATCCACTCCCCTGCCCTACATCGGCAACCTGCTCCAGGGCGCGCGCAACGCCATCACCGACGTCGAAGGCGTCACGGTCGGTCATCGGACGCTGGATGACGGCGACGTGCAGACCGGCGTGACGGTCGTGCGGCCGCACGCCGGCGATCCGTTCCGCGACAAGGTGCCGGCGGCCGCCGTGGTGCTCAACGGCTTCGGCAAGAGCGTGGGCCTGGTGCAGCTGGCCGAGCTCGGCGTGCTGGAGACGCCGATTGCGCTGACCAACACCTTCTCGGTCGGCACGGTGGCCACGGCGCAGATCCGCCATTGCGTGGCAGCCAATCCCGAGAGCGGCCGGTCGCTGCCCACGGTCAATGCGCTGGTCTTCGAGTGCAACGACGGTTTTCTCAACGACATCCAGCGGATGGCGATCACCGAAGCCGACTACCTGCACGCACTGGCCAGCGCCGATGCCGATTTCGCGCAAGGCTCGGTCGGCGCGGGACGCGGCATGTCGAGCTTTCAGCTCAAGGGTGGCATCGGCAGCGCCTCGCGCCGCGTGTCGGCGCCCGGTGGCGAGCTGCACACGGTGGGCGCGCTGGTACTGGCCAACTACGGGCGCCAGCCGCAGATGGTGCTTGCCGGTCACGCGGTCGGCGAACGACTGGCGGCGCAAGGCCCGGCTGTGCCCGAAGAACCGGAAAAGGGCTCGATCATCATCGTCGTCGCCACCGACGCGCCGCTCGATGCGCGTCAGTTGCGCCGGCTGGCGCTGCGCGCGGGCGCCGGGCTGGCTCGCACCGGTTCGGTCTTCGGCCATGGCAGCGGCGACATCGTGCTGGCCTTCTCCACCGCCTACACGGTGCCGGACCGGGTCGATCGCCCGATGCCGGCCATGGCGATGGTGCATGACGGGTTGCTGGACGGCCTCTTCCAGGCTGCAGCCGACAGCACCGAGCAGGCCATCCTGCACGCGCTCTGGCGCGCCACGGCCGTGACGGGCCGCGATGGCAACCACCGGGCGGCACTCAGCGAGCTGCTGCCACCCGCTTCCCTTTCCTTCTTCTCGGAATCGCGCGTTCCCACATGAAAGTCCTGATCTCCACCGACATCGAAGGCGTCGCGGGCGTCTATCACTCGGAGCAGACCCGCCCCGGCAATCCGGAGTTCGAACGCGCCCGCCTGCTGATGACGCAGGAAGCCAATGCCGCGATCGCCGGCGCCTTCGACGCCGGCGCCACCGAGGTGCTGGTCAACGACTCGCACGGCGGCTTTCGCAACATGCCGCCCGACGTGCTCGACCCACGCGCCCGCGTCGTGCAGGGCAAGCCGCGCTACCTGAGCATGGTGGCGGGCGTCGAGGAAGGCGTGGACGCGGTCTGCATGGTCGGCTACCACTCGCGCGCCCAGGGACGCGGCATCCTCGCGCACACGATCAACAGCTTTGCCTTTGCCGGCATCTGGCTGGCCGATCAGGAGCTGGGCGAGGCCGGACTCTACGGCGCCCTGGCCGGCGAATACGGCGTGCCGGTCGTGATGGGGAGCGGGGACGATGTGTTCATCGCCGAGAACCGGCCGATCTTTCCGCATGCCACTTTCGTGCAGACCAAGCGGGCCACGGGCTTCCACAGCGGTGTGTCGCTCTCGCCCGAACAGTCGCGCCAGGCAATCCGTGCCGGTGTGGCGCAGGCGCTGGCTGCGCGCTCCCATGCGCGCCCACTGGTCTACAAGGGACCGCAGGTGGTCACGCTGCGCACCCAGTCGCCTTCGCTGGCCGACCTGTTCTGCCAGTGGCCGGCGTTCGAGCGCCTCGACGGCGCCACCCTGCGTTTCACCGCCGACACGGTGGAAGCGGCGGTGCGCATGCTGAACTGCTGTTCAGCCATGTCGTCGATGTTGCGCTGATCGCGTCTGGTCATGGGGAATGACGAACCGCACCTGTTTCGTGCCCCGATCTAGGATTCAGGGCGCTGCCTGTCCATCAAGGTGTTCGACGGCAACGTCTCGTCCAGCAGCTTGCGCGCCGTCTCCACGCCCGCCACCGGCAGCCGCCCCGCATCCAGCAGCCCGATCTGCACCAGCACACTGGCCTGGTCCCAGTAGATGTGCTCGTGGTAGAGCTTGTCGCCGCGGAACTTGACCACCGCCAGCAGCGGTATCTCCACGCGCTTGCCCGTCGGCGCCACACCCGGCAGCATCCACGGAATCTCGGTGGTGTGCGTGAAACAGAACAGCATCTCGTCGACCACCTGCGACGCGCCCACGGTGCGCGAGATCGGCACCAGCGAGGTATCGGGCGGATTGCTGTTGACGAAGTGGTTCGAGTAGAAGTGGTGCAGCGCCTTGTAGCCCACGCCGCCGGTCATGGTCGGGATGTGGTTGACGTAGGGCTCGGCCACCATGGTGCCCATCGTGTCGTCGACGTTGCGCGTCGCGAACTCGTACTCGCAGTGCTTGTCCCACAGCGCGGCCAGGTCGTAGTGTGGGCCGATGGCGCTCTTCAGCGCGGCGATGCTGCGCTCGTGCGCCATCAGCGCCGAGGCCCGGTGGTAGTGCTCGCCGCCCACCCGCGCAAACGCATGGTCGACGCCGGGGTACACATGCACCTCGACGTTCGGCCGGCCGCGCAGCGCATTCACGATGCGTTCGCGTGCCTCGGGCGGGCAGAAGCCGTCGAGCTCCGCCACATGCAGCGCGAGCCGGCAGCGGATGCGGTCGGCCTCGTCGAGCGCCGCGTCGATGCCCACGCCGTAGTAGCCGACGGCCACGTCCGCATCGGTGCGGCAGGCCGCCAGGTAGGCCAGCTTGCCGCCCAGGCAGAAGCCGAGCACGCCGACCTTGGCGTCCTGCACTTCGGGCCGCCCGCGCAACGCCGTGATCGAGGCCTGCATGTCCTCCATGCCGCGGGCCTCGTCGAAGCCCTTGTAGAGAGCAAAGGCACGCTGCCAGTCGTCCGGCGAATAGCCCAGCTCAACATCGGGCTGCTGGCGCCAGAACAGGTCGGGCACGAGCACCACGTAGCCTTCCTCGGCGTAGTAGTCGGCCACGTCGCGCATGGTCTGGTTCACGCCGAAGATCTCCTGCGCGAGCACCAGGCCGGGCCCGCTGCCCGAGCGCGGCACGGCGAGGTAGCCGTTGAAGCTTCCGCTGCCGTCGGTGGCCTCGATGCGGATGTGGCGCGGGGAGGTGGATGCTGTGTCCTGCATGTGATGTGCTCCGTTCAATGGGTGGATGGGGGTGCGGGCCGCGCGCTCATGGCACGCATTCCGGATGTCGCGTCGTCACCTGGTAGTAGCCCGAATGAAAGACCAGCGGCTCGCCGTCGAAGCGGTCGTAGCGCTCGACCTCGCCGATGAAGATGAGGTGGTCGCCGCCATCGTACTGCCGCACGTTGCGGCAGGTGAAGCGGGCAATGACGCCATTCAGCAGCGGCACGCCGGCCGTACCGTCGCAGCAGTCCACGCCGCCGAACTTGTCGGCCTGCGGCGTCGAGAACTGCCGCGACAGGTGATGCTGGTGCGCCGCCAGCACGTTGATCGCGAAATGGCTGGCGCCGGTGAAGTCGGCCACGCTCGGCGCCTGCCGGGCCAGGCTCCACAGCACCAGCGGCGGGTCCAGCGAGACCGACGAGAACGAGTTGGCGGTCATGCCCACGCGGCGGCCGTCGAGGGCGCGGGTCGTGATGACGGTCACGCCGGTGGTGAACTGCCCGAGGGCCTTGCGGAAGTCGCGCCGGTCGAAGCGGTCGGCCGCCGCCTCGCGCGCCCTGGCCTCCAGGAAGCGGTCGGCCTCGACGGCATCGAACCACCAGGGCGCGAAGCCGCGCGGGTCGTCGAAGCCGTTGACGAGGGTGCTGGCGACCGCGGGCGTGTGGGTGGCGCTCTGCAGCAGCTTCTGCACGTGCGGCTTCGGGGGTGCGAGCAGGCTGTTGGTCCAGTCGGTGGCCCAGCGGGCATAGCCTTCCCAATAGCGGTCGAAGGTCTGCTGCATCCAGGCGGCGTCGAACGGCGCATCGCCGTGTTCGAGGATCCGCTTCAGGTAGATGTCGGCGGACTTGGCCGCGTTGTTGGAGCCCTGGCCGGTGATCGGGTCGTTGAGCACCACCGCGTCGGCCAGGCCCAGCACCTTGCGTCCGGAAGGCAAGGTCGCCACGGGCTTGCGCACCGTCGGCGCGAAACGCCCCGCCAGGATGCCGTGGTCGTCGGTCAGCGCGATGTCGCTGCAGCGCTCGGCTTCCCAGGGCAGGAAGGTGTCGAGGATCCACTTGCTGCGCGCCAGGTGCTCCTGCGGGGTCTTGACGTCGGCCCAGCAATCCATCGGACCGCCGGGCACGCCTTCGAACACCATGATCTCGCACGGCCCCGTGGTGGTCAGCGCCGGGAACACGAAGTATTCGCCCACGCCGGGGATCAGGTTGAAGCACACCCGCGCATACGGCAGCGCGGGCTTCATGCCCTTCACGTAGGTGAGGGCCAGTGCGCGCTGGGGCTGGTGGAAGGGCGAGCGCTCCGCGTCGCGCTCGAACAGTTGCGAGATCTCGCCCTTGCCGCTGGCGACGACCACGAGCTCGTGCGTTGCCGCGCAGGCTTCCAGCTCGGCCAGCCCCACGTCCTGCACCACCAGCCGGCCGCCGCGCTGTTCGAACTCCGCCATCCAGGCGGGGATCTTGAGCCGCTGGTCGACCGACTGCGCGGGCCCGTCGAGCTTCGCGCTCCATTCGATGGCCTTGCTGCCCTCCGGGCTGCGCACCACCATGCCGATGCCCTCCACGGAGGGACATTCGGCCGCCCACCAGTCCAGGGCCAGCTCGCGCTCGGTCTGCAGCGCAGTCTCGAACATGCACTGGCTGGACATCACCGGGCCCTCGAAGATCTCCTTCCCCGTGCGGTTCGAGAAAACCGTCACCTCGTGCCCCGCGCGCTGCAGGCCGAGCGCGAGCTGCATGCCGGACTGTCCGGCGCCGACGATGGCCACGCGTCGCTTCATGCTGGGCTCCGGCCTCAAGCGACGGCGGCGCAGGTTTCGATGTAGCGGTCGGCCTCCGCGGGGTCCGTGAACCACGGGAAGAAGGTGCGCGGATCGTCGAAGCCGTTGGCGATGGCGCTGGCCAGCGGCGGGATCGCGCCGGCGCTGCCCAGCAGCTTGAGCACATGGGGCGGCGGCGGCGCGAGCAGCATGTTGGTCCACTGCGCGACCCACTGCGCATAGCCGAACCAGTAGCGGTCGAAGGTCTGCTGCATCCACGCGGCATCGGCCACGCCGTCGCCGCGCGCGAGGATGCTCTTCAGGTAGGTGTCGGCGCACTTGGCCGCGTTGTTGGAGCCCTGGCCCGTGATCGGGTCGTTGAGCACAACCACGTCGGCCAGGCCCAGCACCTTGCGTCCGGAAGGCAAGGTTGCGACCGGCTTGCGCACCGTCGGCGCGAAGCGGCCCGCGAGGATGCCGTTGTCGTCGGTCAGCTCGATGTGTTTGCAGCGCTCGGCCTCCCAGGGCGCGAAGGTGTCGAGGATCCACTTGCTCCGCGCCAGGTGCTCCTGCGGGGTCTTCACGTCGGCCCAGCAATCCATCGGGCCGCCGGGCACGCCCTCGAACACCATGATCTCGCAGGGCCCCGTGGTGGTCAGCGCCGGGAACACGAAGTATTCGCCCACGCCGGGGATGAGGTTGAAGCACACGGCGGAGAACGGCTCGCGCGGCGTCATTCCGTTCACGTAGGTCAGTGCCAGTGCGCGCTGCGGCTGGTCGAAGGTGGACTTGTGGGCGTCGCGCTCGAAGAGCTTCGAGATCTCGCCCTTGCCGCTGGCGACCAGCGTGAGGTCGTGGCTCTGGGTGCAGGCCTCCAGCTCGTCGATGTCCGCGTCCTTGAGGATGAGTTCGCCGCCCTTCTTCTGGAACGCGTCCATCCAGGCCGGGATCTTCACGCGCTGGTCGACCGACTGCGCGCTCGAATTCAGCCGCGCGGCCCAGTCGATGGCCTTGGCGCCCTTGAGCTCGGGATGGGGCACGGCCAGCCCGATGCCGTCCACCGTGGGGCAATCGCGCCCCCACTGGTCCAGGCCCAGGTCGCGCTCGATCTGCAGCGAGGTGTGGAACATGCACTGGCTCGACATGACCTTGCCGCGGCGGATGTCCTCCCCCGTCCGGTTGCTGAACAGCGTGACCTCGTAGCCTGCGTCGAGCAGGCCGAGCCCCAATTGCAGGCCCGACTGGCCCGCGCCGACGATGGCGATGCGTTTCATTGCTTGCTCCTTGATTTGGTCAGTCCATCAACTTGGGAATGGCGGGCACGGCCTGCTCGGGGCCCATGGCGGAGTAGCCGCCGTCGACCGCGTAGTCGGAGCCGGTCACGAAACTGGCATGGTCCGAACACAGGAACAGCACCACCTGCGCGACTTCGTCCGGATCTCCGACACGCCCGAGCAGATGGAAGGGCGCGGCCACGCGATCGGTCTTGGCGCGGTCGCCGCCGCTGAGCCGGTCCATCACCGCCGACCAGGTCCAGCCCGGCGACACGCTGTTGACGCGGATGCGGTCCGGCGCCAGGTCCATCGCCATGTTGCGGGTGAGCTGCGCCATCGCGGCCTTGCTCACCGGGTAGAGCCAGCGCCCCGTCTGCGCCACGCGCGACGAGATGCTCGTGAAATTGACCACCGCCCCGCCCCCGGCCGCGACCATGTGCGGATGCACGGCCTGCAGCATGGCCACGGCGCTCGCCACGTTGACGTTGAACGAGGCGAGCCAGTCGGCGCGCGGCGACTTGAAGCCGTCGTCCACGTAGGAGCAGGCCAGGTTGACCAGGAAGTGCACGCCGCCGTGCCGCGCGGCCGCTTCCGACACGCAGGCCTGCACCTGGGCGTCGTCGGTGATGTCGGTGCGCACGAAGCGCACGCCGGCGCCGAGCGAATCCGCCAGCGGCTGGCCGTGGTCGGCATCGATGTCGGCGATGACGACCTTGACGCCGGCCGCGTGCAGCGCACGCACCACGCCGGCGCCTATCAGTGTGGAGCCACCGGTGACGATGGCGCTCTTGCCCTCGAGTCCCTTGAACATGACGCTTGCTCTCCTCGGTTAAACGGGCAGGCCGGGTTGGCCTGTGGGGCGAACGTTAGGGCCAAGCGGGGCGCTGGCGGATCCCGGAAACGCAGGCTGTGTCCCTGGCGCGCAGCTTTCATCAAAGGGCTGCCCCGAATTGTGGGCGGGGATGGTTTTTGCTACGGTGACCGACCCGATGGAAACCGCCACGACCTCACGGCTGCCGCTGCAGCGCTACCGCCTGTTCGAGAGCCACGACATGGACGAGGCGCGCGAGAGCGTGGCCCGCGTCTTCTGCCCGCACGGCCTGGTCATGCTGCGGCCTCGCACCGAGCTCGACGCCTGCCACCACAGCGCGCGCCTGTATCGGGATGTGAGCCTCAATTACGTGCAGTACGGCCCCGGCGTGCAGATCGACCCCGGCTATCTGCAGGATTTCTATTTGTTGCAAATTCCGTTGCGTGGCGGCGCCGAGATCCGCTGCGGCGCGCAGCATGTGGATGCGACGCCCCGCCTCGCCTCGCTGCCCTCGCCCACCGAACCGCTGTCGATGCGCTGGGCCGACGACAGCCCGCACCTGATCGTGCGGTTGGCGCGTTCGGCGCTGCTCTCGCGGCTCGAATCCCTGCTGCAGGCGCCCGTCAGGCAGCACCTGGTGTTCGACCTCGGCGTGCCGCTCGACAACCCCGCGCTGGCGCCGCTGGTGCACTTCATCGACTACCTGCGGCTCACGCTCGACGCCGGCAATGCGCTGCAGTCCGGCGGGCGCCTCGCCGAGCATGCCGAGGAGTACCTGATGTCGAGCCTGCTCCTGTCGGCGGGCCACAGCTATTCGCGCGCCCTGGCCGGCGAAGCGCAGCGCAGCCTGCTGCCGCGCGTGGTCCGCAAGGCACAGGAATACATGGCGGCGCATGCCGAGCAGCCGCTGTCGCTAGCCGACGTGTGCCGCGAGGTCGGCTGCAGCGCACGCGCCCTGCAACTGGCGTTTCGCCAGCATGCGGGCCAGGGGCCGATGGAGTTCCTGCGCGAACTCCGGCTCGACAAGGTGCGGGCCGAACTATTGGCGTCCGCCGGCGTCGCCGGGAGCGGTGTGCGCGAGGTGGCGCAGAAATACGGCTTTCTTCATTTGGGGCACTTCGCGGCGCAGTACCGCGCGCGGTTTGGGGAGCGGCCGTCGGAGACGCGGGGGTCGCGGGGCTGCTGACGACCCACTGAATTCAGCGGCGCGCCTCAATCCCGGTCCGGCGCTCCCAGGGGGAAGAGCGGCCGCAGTGGCCGTGCCTCCTCCACCGCCCGGGCGAAGGACGGACGGTCCAGCAAGCGCGCGCGGTAGGCGCGCAGCACTGGATACGCTGCGGAAATCCGGTGCGTCCAGTCGGCGTAGAACAGCGAGGGCGCGGCCGCGCAGTCCGCCAGCGTGAAGTCCGCGCCAGCGGCCCAGGTCCTGCCGACCAGCTGCCCTTCGAGCCAGGCGTAGGCGAGTTCCAGCTTTTCCGCGGCAAACGCCAATCCTTCCTGGCGCTTCACCGGGTCGCCCGTCAGCGCACCGCCGACCGCGTGCTGCACCACGTTCATGACGTGCAGGTCTAAAAAGCGGTCGAGAAAGCGCACGTCCAGCGCGGCCATCGGATCCGCAGGCAGCAGGCGCACCGGCCCGGGGTGCGCGAGCTGCAGGTACTCGATGATGATGCTGGTCTCGACGACGCTGCGATCTTCGTCCACCAGCAGCGGGAACTTGCGCAGCGGCCAACGGCGCAGCCACTCGGCCGCATGCTCCGGCGTATCCGGCCCGAGGCAGCGGAATTCGAAGGGCGTGCCGTTCTCATACAGCGCGATGAGCACTTTCTGCGTGTACGAGGAGAAGGGATGGCCGTAGAGCGCGAGCGACATGGTGGAATCTCCTTGTTCATACCACTTGTATTGTGCAAGTGGTCGAATCCTACGCATGCCGCTTGCATAATGCAAGTACTAATCCAAGGAGAGTCGCCGTGACGCAAACAGGACGATCAGGCTGCCCGATCAACCTGACGCTCGAACAGCTCGGCGACCGCTGGAGCCTGATCGTCATCCGCGACCTCATGTTCGGCAACAGGCGCAGCTATGGCGATCTGCTCACGCAGAGCGAGGAAGGCATCGCCTCGAACATCCTCGCAGACCGGCTCAAGCGCCTGACCGACTCCGGCCTGCTGACGCGACGCCCCGATCCGAACCACCGGCAGAAAGGGATCTACAGCCTCACGGAATCGTCCATTCAGCTCCTGCCCCTGCTCGCGCACATGGGCGCATGGGGCCGCCGACATACGCACCCGAGCAAGGAATTGTCGGTGCGCGCGGAGCTGCTGGAAAAGGGCGGCGCTCCTCTTTGGAATGCCTTCATGGACGAGCTGCGCCACCTGCACCTCGGCGCACCGCGTCCGGCGCGCTCGGTGTTCAGCGAATTGCAGGCCGCCTACGAGAAGGCACTCGCGCGCCCTGCTCCGATCGTCGGACTCAATTGACGGGTAGGCGATAAGCAAACTCGTAGCAGTGCGTGCCCTCTGCGATCACGATCTTGAACTCGCCCTCGATACCGGTCAGCGCTTGCGTTCCAGAGTCGGGAACGACGGTCACGGACAGGGAGGGTACGCCGCGGCTCATGATGCCCGTGTGCTGCAGCACGAACGAGCCGCGTTGTCCCGCCAGAACGCCGGTGACCCTCTCGATGGCCACGTAGCCAGCCGAACCCTTGATGCTCGTCCCTGCGCTCAGCATCTGTCCCTGGGTAGTGGCTTCAAGATCACCGGAGATCCGCTTGTTGATGGACATGCGGCCCAGCAGCTTCGGCTCGGCGTCCTCGCCTTCGAACGGCATGGATTGGAGTGAGACGACGAACGTGCCTTTGGCGATTTGGGTCATGGAGATTTCTTGAGCGCACGATTCACCCGGTTGGGCACGCAGGCCGCCGCTTCAGGTTCGCAAGAAACGATTAGAGCACCCTGCAGTTGCCGAACTCGCACCGGATCGCGATCGCGCGGCCGTCGCTGCAGGGCACGCTGTAGGTCTCGAAGCCGGGGCCCTTGGCAGTGAGGCTTGCCAGGGGCTGGGCGGCGCAGGCCCGGTTCTTGGCAAGCTTCTCGGCGTTGTAGGTGTCCCGGCCGGTGGGCCTGGATGCAGGCCTGTACGGAACCGGGGCAGCTTGCGTGGGCGCTTGCCCGGGCGCGGCGCCGGCCATGGCTTGCGGGCCGTAGTCGGCCTCCGGCGTGTTCGGTGCTGCGCAGCCTGCAAGCAGCGCGATCACGGCCAATGAACAAACGATCATGCGCATCGTCTACTCCTCGTTGCTTGGGCGCATCGTAGGGCAATGTTCGGAAACACGCGAGATCGAACCCTCGGCGGTATCTCGGCGAGCGCATGCGGCAGGAGCGGATCGCCTTGGCGCAAGATCGAGCGGGCGTGAAAAAAGACCGCGGTCAGCGCAGTGGCGCACGCGAGCGTCACGCAACCATCACAGTCAGGGTGTAGCCTGAGGGCAGATGGTCCGCTGGCGCTGGTAGAGGACGCTTCGGCACCCGCCCATGGAGGGCGGTTCCTCGATGCCGGCGGCCGTCGCCACTTTCCTTTCGCCAAGCATGCCGGAGCAGCGCCCGGACTTTGCCCTCAGCACCCGGGCACTTTGGGCTTGCGCCGCCGAGGGGCGCCGTGACCCGGCTCAAAAGCGGAACTAAGCCACGACCCTCCGGTTTTCCTTCGGCTGTCTCCGGGTAGCGCCTCCGTCCCGGCTACATTCGGCCAAAGGTCCCGCATCCCCGCAGCCGCCAACGATCGCGCGATGCCCGTTGAAGAAACCGCCTCGCGCGCGAACCAATGGGAGAAGCTGGCTGCAGATGCCAAGACCGCGGGGCGCGCCGCATACCGCACGGCGCTCGTACTTTCAGATCCTGCCCTAGAGGGTGAATGAGAAGGAAGGTGAGAACGGCCATGCAAACCCCAGACCTCGAGACAGTTGTGAGGGTCAGAGTCGCGCTACAGCAGGTCATCTCGGCGCGCGAGCATGGCGTCCAGGCTGTTCCGTACTTCGCTCCCACCAACATCGGCGTGCTTTCTCCCGACGAGCAGGAGAAAGAGTCGAACGTGAAGGAAGAGACCGACTACGGCAATCGCGTGCGCGCTGGCATCCATCTGACACTGTCTGCGGCGGTTGCAGCGCTGGATGTTGCAGAAGCGCTCATGAAGGATTTTGCGACTGTGGACCCAAGGGATCGGAAGCGCCAACTGGTTCGATGCTCGCTGGATGCCCGCGTTGCCAGGGACGCCGCAGCTGAAGCCGCCGCAGTCTTGTCGGGGCAGCAGGCCCCCAAATCGGATGCGATGGTGGAGATCAAGCGGCTGAAGACGGCACTCTTTCAGCGATTCGGGATGGGCAAGTAAGAAAGTGGCGCGCCATGGCTCACAGGCGCTCGTCGACTTGGTTCTGCCAGACGCGGAACGCCGGATCGCATGACGCCCGCAGGAGCCCCACTATCACCGAGCAGGAGGAATGACCATGACGGAGCCAGGAAATCTCGAAGATGAAGAGCTGCTCAACCGAGCCCATCAGCTGCGCCTGCTGGCTTTGCGCGGTCATTCCGAGTCGGGAAAGCGTGCCCGGCTTCACGAGGTCGAGGTGCGCCGACGCTTCGGTCTTGCCACCACGATGAGCGCCCCACTCGAATCGGCGCCGTCGCGCCGCCGTCCGTTCTGGCGAATCTGGTGAACCCCCTTGACTTGCCTTTATTGGTGGATTGCGGGCAACGCAAGACGATGTCCCGGCGGAGAGTGTGAGATTCGAACTCACGGACGGTTGCCCGTCGGCAGTTTTCAAGACTGCTGGTTTAAACCACTCACCCAACTCTCCTGGACTGCCTTCGTCGCGCGGGAAGGCAGGGTCGCAATTTTAGTCTGAGCCGTGGGCGGCCCCGGCCGCGGAAGCCGGCGCCCATCCCCGTAGCACCAGGTCCGCGATGCCTTCGGCCCACACCCGGCGCTCCTCCGGCCCCGCCAGGGGTTTCGAGATGAAGAAGCGCACCCCGCCGAAAGCCAGGTTCGACAGCTGCACCGCGGCCAGTTCGGGCGACGGCACGCGCAGCCGGCCCGCGCGGTGCGCCTCGGCCAGGTACTCGACCACCGGCGCGATCACGTAGCTGTTCTCCACGTAGAGCGACTTCGCCAGCTCGGGGAAGCGCATCGCCTCGGCGATCACCAGCCGCATCAGGGCCAGGGTCTTGGGCTCGGTGGCGCTCAGGTACAGCCGCTCGACCAGGTCGATCAGCGTCTGGCGGTCGTCGCTGCCGGGGTGCACCAGGGCGTTCTGCATGGTCTCGCGCGCATTGCTGACCGCACGGTGCGCCACTTCGCGGAACAGCGCCTCCTTGTTGTCGAACTGGCGGTAGATCGTGATCTTGGCCACGCCGGCCTCGCGCGCGATGGCCTCGATGCTGGTGGCCGAGTAGCCCTTCTCCAGGAAGGATTCCAGCGCCGCCGCCAGGAAGGCTTCGCGCAGCGCAGCCGCCTGCTCGGGGCTGGGCCGGCCGCGCGAGCGGCGCTTGGTTGTCTCTGTTGTCTCTGAGAGGTCGGTGTCGTTCTTGTCCATGGGCTGTTGCTCGTCGTCAGTCCGGCAGGAAGATGGACTGCAGATCGCTCAAGAAGTCGAAGCCACGCGTGGTCGGCCAGACGCGCGCCAAGTCTCTTTGTATCAAACCTTTGCGCTCGGCCTCTTCAAGACCGCGCTGGATGGAGGTAATGGCCAGGCCGGTGCGCTCGCCGAACTGCGCCAGCGTGAAGCCGTCTTTCAGCCGCAAGGCATTGAGCATGAATTCGAAGGGCAGCGCGCCGATGCCGACGTCGTCGCTCTGGGCGACGGCACGGCCGGCGAGCGCGTTGTCCATGTACAGCCGCGGCTCGCGAAAGCGCACCTGCCGCACCACCCGGTGCGCGAAGCTCAGCTTGCTGTGGGCGCCGGCGCCGATGCCCAGGTAGTCGCCGAACTGCCAGTAGTTCAGGTTGTGCGCACAGACGTGGCCGGCGCGCGCATAGGCCGAGATCTCGTAGCGCTGGAGGCCGCTGGAGGCCGTGCGCTCCGTGATGCGGTCGAGCATCTCGTAGGCCGCGTCGTCCTCGGGAATGACGGGCGGAAACTTGGCGAAGTAGGTGTTGGGCTCGATGGTCAGGTGATAGACCGACAGGTGCGGCGGCTGCAGCGCCAGCGCCTGGTCGAGGTCGGCGTCGAGGCCTTCCAGGGTCTGGCCCGGCAGCGCATACATGAGGTCGAGATTGAAGGTGTCGAAGGAGGCCGCGGCCTCCTCCACCGCGGCGATCGCCTGGGCGCGGTCGTGCACGCGGCCGAGCGCCTTCAGATGCTCGTCGTTGAAGCTCTGCACGCCGACCGACAGCCGCGTGACGCCGGCCGCCCGGTAGGCGCGGAAGCGGTCGCGCTCGAAGGTGCCGGGGTTGGCCTCCAGCGTGATCTCGCAGTCGGGCGTGAGCTTGAGCCGCGCGCGCAGGTCGCCGATCAGGCGGTCGATGGACGCCGGCGAGAACAGGCTGGGCGTGCCGCCGCCGATGAAGATGGTGTGCACGGTGCGGCCCCACACCAGCGGCAGCGCGGCGTCGAGGTCGGCCACCAGGGCGTCGAGGTAGCGCTGCTCGGGCAGGGCCTGGTCGGTGGCGTCGCCGCCGCCGCGCCATTCGTGCGAGTTGAAGTCGCAGTACGGGCACTTGCGCAGGCACCACGGCAGGTGCACGTAGAGCGACAGCGGCGGCAGTGCCGCGAGCTGCAGCGGGCCCGGCCGCATCAGGTGCAGCACGTCGTTGGCGCCGGCCGCGCCATCGGCCGCCTGCTCGGCGCCGGTGGCGATCGGGATGACGGCGGTCACGGCTGCAACCAGCGCTCGCGCATCAGGGCCAGCATGGCGCGCGCCGCCTGGCCGCGATGGCTGTTGGCGTTCTTCACGTCGGTCGGCAGCTGGGCGAAGGTCTTGCCGAACTGCGGCAGGAACATCACGGGGTCGAAGCCGAAACCGTTGTCGCCCACGGGCTCGCGGGTGATCTCGCCGGGGGCGCGGCCGACCGCGATCAGCGGCTCGGGGTCGTCGGCGCTGCGCAGCGCCGACGCCCGGCAGGCCACCGAAGGCGTCGACGCACAGGCCCGCATCGTCGGCGATGGCCGGCAGGCCGGTGGCGGCCGCGGCATGGCGGGCCTTGGCGAGCGCGTTCTCGACGAAGGTGCGAAAGGGTTCGTCGGCCTCGCCGACGCCGAGTTCGGACTGCCGCACCAGCTCGACGCCGAGCGGCGCGAACAGGGCCTGCAGCTCGGCGAGCTTGCCGGCGTTGTTGGAAGCCAGGACCAGTTTCATTGCCACGGGGCGCAGGTGCGCGGGGTCGTTTGCTTCAACTGGCGAGCGCCTGCGTCTGCAGCACGGTCAGCTCGACGATGCCCTTCTCGGCCAGGGCCAGCAGCGCGTTCATCTCCTCGCGAGAGAAGGCGGCGCCTTCGGCCGTGCCCTGCACTTCGACGAAATGGCCGGCGCCGGTCATGACGACGTTCATGTCGGTGTCGCAGGCCGAGTCTTCGGTGTATTCGAGGTCGAGCAGCGGCGTGCCCTGCACGATGCCGACCGAGATGGCCGCCACGTGGCCGAGGATCGGCGTCGCCTGGATCTTGCCGGCGGCCAGCAGCTTGTTGACCGCGTCCTGCGCGGCCACGAAGGCGCCCGTGATGGCCGCGGTGCGGGTGCCGCCGTCGGCCTGCAGCACGTCGCAGTCGAGGTGGATGGTGCGCTCGCCGAGCGCCGCCAGGTTGAACACCGCGCGCATCGAGCGGCCGATGAGGCGCTGGATCTCCTGCGTGCGGCCGCTCTGCTTGCCCCGGGCCGCTTCACGGTCGCTGCGGGTGTGGGTGGCGCGCGGGAGCATGCCGTATTCGGCCGTGACCCAGCCTTCGCCGCTGCCGCGCTTGTGCGGCGGCACCTTCTCTTCGACCGAGGCGGTGCACAGCACGCGCGTCTGGCCGAACTCGATCAGCACCGAGCCCTCGGCGTGGATGGTGTAGCCGCGGGTGATGCGCACGGGGCGCAGCTGGTCGGCCGCACGGCCGCCGCTTCGAACGAAAACTGTCATGGTGATCCGGGAGAAGAGGTAAGAAGGTTCAGGCTTTGCGGGCGGCCGAACGCTTGATCGCCTCGTTGATCTCGGCGATCGAGCGCTCGATGGCATCGTCGTCGAGGTCGTCGAGCTCGCTGTCGGACGGCATGCCGGCCTGGATGGTGGAGGCGAACACGCCGTCGCTGATGCTGTCGGTGGAAACACCGCGCTTCTGCCCCGCCTCGTCGGCGGTTTCCCATTCGAGCGCGATCAGGGTCACGTTGTCGCTGTGGGAGCCGCCGTTGCGCAGCGCCATCTCGGCCAGGTCGGGCGCGGCGTCGGACACCGGCTTGCCGGACGAGAGGATGTGCACGATGACGCTGTCGTCGAGCACGCCCCAGACGCCGTCGGAGCACAGCATGACGCGGTCGCCGCGCTCCAGCTGCAGCGGGGCCGAGATGTCGAACAGCGGCGTGGTGGGCGAGCCCAGGCAGGTCAGCAGCAGGTTGCGGTTGACCGGCTCGGGGCCGGCGTTGGCGCGCGGGCGCTCGGCATGCGAGTGGTCGCGGGTGCGGGTCAGCAGCTCGCCGTCGCGGATCACGTACAGGCGCGAATCGCCGCAGTGGATCCAGCTCGCGGTGTTGCCCTGGATGACGGCCGCCACGACGGTGGTGCGCGGCGTGTCGAGCATGCCCTTGTTGCCGGCGTAGCGCATGATCTGCTGGTGCGCGGCCATCACCGAGGCGGTGAGGAAGGCCTTGACGTCCTTGACGACCGGCCGCGCCTCGCGCTGGTAGAGCGCCGCGATGGTCTGCAGCGCCAGCTGGGCCGCCACTTCGCCTTCGGGATGCCCGCCCATGCCGTCGGCCAGCACGAAGAGGCCCGACTCCCGCGTGTAGCAATAGCCCATGCGGTCTTCGTTCTTGAGACGGCCGCCTTTGCGGCTGACTTGGAATACGGAGAATTTCATGCTGGGCGGGTCGTAGGAGCAGCGGCCTTAGGCAGGCCCTTCTTCTCGAAGGAGCGCATGTTGTCGATGGAAAGCCTGACTTTCTCGCCGACCGTGAGCTTGGTGTAGCGGCGCTCGCCTTCGCGGCTGAGCTCCTTCTGCAGCGCGAACACCGATTGCGGGCGCGACAGCGGGTCGAGCGACATGCACCACTCGACCACCTCGATCAGGTTGTCGGAGTAGACGCCGCGCAGCCGCGAGAGCGACAGGCCCAGGCGGTCTTTCTCGATGCGCTGCGGCGCGTCATTTGGGGGATAACCCTGCATGCAGGCGTAGATGCAGGCGCCGATGGCGTAGATGTCGGTCCAGGGGCCCATCGACGAATCGCGCCGGTACATCTCGGGAGCCGCGAAGCCGGGGGTGTACATCGGGCGGATGAAGTTGCCCTCCTTGGACAGCACCTCGCGCGCGGCGCCGAAGTCGATCATCACGGCGCGGTCGTCGTCGGTGACGAAGATGTTGGCGGGCTTGATGTCCAGGTGCAGCATCTTGTGCTGGTGCACGATGCGCAAGCCGCGCAGGATCTCGTCGAAGAGCGACCGGATGGTCGACTCTCTGAATACTTTCTGTTTCTTGAGGTCGCGCGCGGTAACGATGAAATCCTGCAGGGTCGCCCCCTCCAGGTAGTTCATGACCATGTAGACGGTCTCGTTTTCGCGGAAGAAATTGAGCACGCTGACCACCGATGCGTGCGAGATCTGGGCCAGCGAGCGCCCTTCCTCGAAGAAGCTCTTGAGGCCCAGCCGATAGAGCGACAGCTTTTCGGGCGGCACCTGGGGCGCCAGCTCGCCGGTGGCGCGGGTGGCCAGCGACGAGGGCAGGTACTCCTTGATGGCGACCTGCTGGCCGCTCGAGTCGACGGACAGGTAGACGACACCGAAGCCGCCCGCCGACAGCCGGCGCACGACGCGGTATCCCCCGATCACCGTATCGGGAAGCAAGGGCGAAGGTTTGACCTTTGACATAATCAGGGAGTTTCGCCCGAAGGCGATGGTGCGGCAAGCGAACGCTGTGCCGAGCCCTCGGTGAAAAGCAAACAAACCACAGCGAGGCGCGATGCCAGTTTACAGCATGACCGGCTATGCCAGCGGCCAGAACGGCCCCACGGGCAGCCACTCCGACGCCGAAGCGCGCCCCTCCACGGCGGGTCGTCTCGGGGTCGAGATCCGCTCGGTCAACAGCCGATTCCTCGACCTGAGCTTCAAGTTGCCCGAGGAACTGCGCCAGCACGAACCGGCGCTGCGCGAGCTGCTCACCGGCCAGCTCAAGCGCGGCAAGGTCGAGGTCCGGGCCGCGATCGAGACCACCGCCACCGCGGGCATCGGCGACCCCTCGCCCAAGCTGCTGCAGCGGCTCAACAGCGTGCAGGACAGCATCAAGGCGTGGCTGCCGGACGCCCGCGACCTCAGCGTGGCCGACGTGCTGCGGCTGGCGGCCGGGGATTCGGCGCCGCGCGGCGACTGGGGGCCCGAGCTGGCCGAGCTCACCGAAAAGACCCTGAAATCCCTGCTGGCCGCCCGCGAGCGCGAAGGCGCCCGGCTGGCGAAGATGCTGCTGGACCACCTCGCGCAGCTGCGCAAGCTGGCGGCCCAGGCCCTGCCGCTGGTGCCCCAGCTGGTGGAGCAGCAGCGCAACCGCTTCCTCGAACGCTGGCAGGACGCCATGGGCCTGGGCGGCGGCACCACCCCGCCCGAGGCGGCGCAGGACCGCGCCCTGTCGGAAGCCACGGCGTTCGCAATCCGCATCGACGTCGCCGAGGAACTGACCCGGCTCGACTCGCACCTCGACGAGATCGAGCGGCTGGTCAAGAAGGGCGGCGAGATCGGCAAGCGGCTCGATTTCCTGATCCAGGAGCTGCACCGCGAGGCCAACACCCTGGGCTCGAAGTCGGCGACGCTGGAGCTGACGCGCATCGGCGTGGACATGAAGGTGCTGGTGGAGCAGATGCGGGAGCAGGTGCAGAACATCGAGTGAGGGGGGCGCGTCGGGCTCCTGTCACAACACGAAGGCCTCGAACGTCTGAGTGCATATGACGACTGACGCCACCGCCACCTTCAACCGCCTCCGCCCCCGCCTGCAGGGCATTGCCTACCGCATGCTCGGCTCCGTGGCCGAAGCCGAGGACGTGGTCCAGGACGCCTGGCTGCGCTGGCACGAGGCCGAGCAGGCGAGCATCGACAACGCCGAGGCCTGGCTGGTGACCATCACCACGCGGATCTCGATCGACCGGCTGCGCGCCGCGAAGGTGCAGCGCGAGCATTACGTCGGCTACTGGCTGCCCGAGCCGGTGCTGACCGACGCGCCCAGCACGCCCGAGCAGACCAAGGAGCTGTCCGACGATGTCTCGGTGGCCTTCCTGTTCCTGCTGGAACGCCTGGCGCCCGAGGCGCGGGCCGCCTTCCTGCTGCGCGAGGTGTTCGACGCCGACTACGACGAGGTGGCCCAGGCGATCGGCAAGAGCGAAGCGGCCTGCCGCCAGATCGTGCACCGCGCCAAGACGCAGCTGCGCCAGGAGCGGCCGCGCTTCGCGGTCCCGCCCGACACGCACCGCCAGCTGATGCGCGGCTTCGCCGAAGCGCTGTCGCGCGGCGACTTCGCGGCCATGAACGGCATGCTGGCCGAAAACGCCGAGCTGATCGGCGACGGCGGCGGCATCGTGCCGAGCTTCGGCAAGCCGCTGCTGGGCGGCCGGCGCATCGCGCAGCTGTTCTATGCCACCCACCTGCGCTTCGGCAGCGGCGTGCGCGTGGAGCTCGCAATGGTCAACGGCGAATGGGCGTTGCTGCGCTTCATCGACGGGGTGCTCGAATCCGCAGGATCCTACGAGACCGATGGCGAACGCATCACGCGCATCCACGTGCAGCGCAATCCCGAGAAACTGGCGCGGCTGGCGGCGTCTTTCCAGGGCCATTGACGCGGGGTCTGTCACAAACCGGCGAGCTGGCGCGTCTTGTGGGTATGGATGCAAGAAAGCTGTCCATGCAGCGAAGTTTCGCGAAGCGGATGCCTCAGCCGTTCTGGGGCTCTCTAGGAAGTGACCATGACCCAACGCATCAACCCCATGCAGCAATCACCCGCGCTGTACAAGAAGTTCGTCGAATTCAGCATGCTGCAGAAAGACAGCGCCATCGAGCAGACGATCCAGGACCTCGTGCACATCCGCGCCTCGCAGATCAACGGCTGCGGCTTCTGCCTCGACATGCACGTGAAGGAAGCCAAGCTCCACGGCGAGCGCGAACTGCGCCTCTACCACCTGCCGATCTGGCGCGAGTCGGCCCTGTTCAGCCCGCGCGAGCGCGCCGCGCTGGCCTGGACCGAGATCCTGACCCGGCTGCCCGAGCACGGCGTGCCCGACGAGGTCTACGACCGGGTGCGCACCCAGCTGTCGGAGAAGGAACTGTCGGACCTGAGCTTCACCGTGATGACGATCAATGCCTGGAACCGCCTCAGCATCGGCTTCAGGAATGTGCCGGGCTCGGCCGACAAGGCCTATGGCCTCGACAAGGCAGGACTGGAGTGAACACCATGAAAATCGTCGTCATCGGCGGCTCCGGCCTAATTGGGAGCAAGCTCGTCGCCAACCTTCGCCAGCGCGGCCACGAGGTGCTCGCGGCCTCGCCGGCCTCGGGCGTCAACACGATCACGGGCGAAGGCCTGGCCGAGGCGCTGGCGGGCGCCCAGGTGGTGGTCGACGTGGCGAACTCGCCTTCGTTCGAAGACAAGGCGGTGCTGGAATTCTTCGAGACCGCGGGCCGCAACCTGCTGGCCGCGGAGGCCACAGCGGGCGTGAGGCACCATGTCGCGCTGTCGGTGGTCGGCACCGACCGGCTGGCCGAGAGCGGCTACTTCCGCGGGAAGATCGCGCAGGAGAAGCTGATCCGCGCGGGCTCGATCCCCTACACGATCGTCCATTCGACGCAGTTCTTCGAATTCCTCGGCGGCATCGCGCAGTCGGGCAGCGACGGCCAGACCGTGAGGCTGTCGCCGGCCTTCGTGCAGCCGATCGCCTCGGACGACGTGGCGGCGGCGATGGCCGAGTACACACTGGGCGCACCGGTCAACGGCGTGGTCGAGATCGCCGGGCCGGAGCGGGTGCGGATGCCCGAGCTGCTGCAGCGCTACCTGGCCGCGACGAAGGACCCGCGCCAGGTCGTGGCCGATCCACAGGCGCGCTACTTCGGCGCCTTGCTGGAAGACGACACGCTGGTGCCGGGCGGCAAGAACCCGTGGCTGGGCTCGGTGGGCTTCGAAGCCTGGTTCGGCAAGTCCGCCGCCTCGAAGTAGCCCGCTCACGGAGTGCGCAGGCCCAGCCCCCCGACCCGCTCCACCCGCTTGCGCACCGCGCCCTGCATCACCTCGGGCGCCGCCGCCAGCGTGAACCAGTGCCGGGCCCGCGTGATGCCGGTGTAGACCAGCTCGCGCGTCAGCACCGGGCTCGGGCGCTCGGGCAGCAGCAGCGCGGCGTGCGCGAACTCGGAGCCTTGCGACTTGTGGACCGTCATCGCGAACACGGTCTCGACCGCGCGCAGCCGGCTCGGCAGCACCCAGCGGATGCCGCCCTGGCCGTCGCCGGCGGCGAAGGCCACGCGCAGGGTCCAGCGCGGGCGCTGTTCGCCGGGCACCGAGGTCGGCAGCGCCAGCGTCACGCCGACGTCGCCGTTCATCAGGCCCAGGCCGTAGTCGTTGCGGGTGACCAGCACCGGGCGGCCCGGGTACCAGCCGCCGTGGTCGGCCTCGAGCAGGCCCTCGGCGCGCAGCAGGCCCGCGATGCGCAGGTTCAGGCCCTCGACGCCCTGCGGGCCGCTGCGCAGCGCGCACAGCAGCTGGAACTGGCCGTAGGCCGCGAGCACCTCGCGCGCCCAGGCGTCGAACCCGGCCTGCGATGCATCGATGCCCGGCTTGCCCGCGCGCATCAGCGCCAGGTAGTGGCGGTAGCCCGCCGGCGGCGGCACCGCCTTGCCGCCATCGACCCGCCCCTGGCCCTGTCCCGCGAAGCCCTCGGGCGCGCCGTCGATCACCAGCCGGCGCAGCGCCGCGTCGTCGAGGCTGCGCTGCTGCGACAGGTCGGCGTAGCCGCGCTCGAACACGCGCCGCACCTGGCCGCCATCGCCCGCGTTGACCGCCTCGGCCAGCTTGCCGATGCCGCTCGCGGCACTGAAGCGATGGCTGACGCGCAGCTTGACCACCGCCTGGTCGAGCGCGCTGCCGTCGGCGTCGCACAGCCCGGGCTCGAGCAGCTCGCCGGTGACGGCCTGCAGCCATGCGTCGGTGTCGATGCGGTAGTGGCCCGCGTCGGCGCGCTGGCAGAGGTCGCCCAGCACCGCGCCGGCCTCGACCGAGGCGAGCTGGTCCTTGTCGCCCAGCAGGATCAGCGGCGCGTGCGGCGGCAGCGCGGCGAAGACGGAGGCCATCATCTCGAGGTCGAGCATCGAGGCCTCGTCGATCACCAGCAGGTCGAGCGCCAGCGGATTGCGCGCGTCGTGGCGGAAGTGGCGCGTGTCGGGCCGGCTGCCCAGCAGCCGGTGCACCGTCGTCACGTCGGTCGGAATGGCCGCGCGCACGGCCTCGGGATCCGAGAGTCCTTCGAGCGGCAGGCGGGCGACCGCGCCGGCGATGGATTCGTTGAGCCGCGCCGCCGCCTTGCCGGTGGGCGCGGCCAGGCGGATGCGCAGGCGGCGGCCCTTGCCGCCCGCCAGCGCCAGGTGCTGCAGCACCGCGAGCAGGCGCACCACGGTGGTGGTCTTGCCGGTGCCCGGGCCGCCGGTGATGATGCCGAAGCCCTGCCGCGCGGCGAGCGCGCAGGCGATCTTCTGCCAGTCGACGGCGGCGCCGTCGCGGTGCGGGAACAGCACATCGAGCGCCGCGGCCAGGGTGGTTTGAGCCTCGGGCGCGGCCGCCGCGGTGGGCGTCGCCACCCGCCCGGCGATGGCTGCGCGCACCGATTGCTCGTACTGCCAGTAGCGGCGCAGGTACAGGCGGCTGCCGACCCGCACCAGCGGCGTGGCGCCCGGGCCATGGCCCACCAGCGCGGGATGCGCGAGGGCCTGGGTCCAGCGCGCCAGGCTCACGCCGGCCAGCAGGGCGGAGGGCGCGGTGATCGGCGCCGCGCCTTCGACCGCCGCCCGCGCCGCGCCTTCGGGCGGCATCGACAGGGCCAGGCCGGCATCGGCCAGTGCGGCCTGCAGGTCCAGGCAGGCGTGGCCGCGGCCCAGCTGGTGGCTGGCGAGCGCGGCGCCCAGGACCAGCAGCGGATCGGCATCGGGCGCCTTCTGCGCCAGGAAGGCGGCGAAGCTGCGGTCCAGCGCGCGCAGCCAGCCCTCGGCGACCCAGCGTTCGAGGTCGGCGAGCAGGGGCGCGTGGCGCGCCGGGAGCGGGCCGAGGAAGACGTCGGTGGTCACGGTCGGTGCTTTCATGCCGGCAGTTCCGCCGAAGGCTGCGCCGCGCCGCTGAAGAGCGCATCCAGCGCCTCGATCAGCGCCCGCGGCGGACGCTCGCAGTGCAGCCCCTGGCCCGGCGCCGCATGGCCGCGCAGGAACAGGTAGACGGCGCCGCCGACGTGGCGCTCGTAGTCGTAGTCGGGCAGCCGCGCGCGCAGCAGGCGGTGCAGGGCGAAGACGTAGAGCACGTACTGCAGCTCGTAGCGATGTGCCAGCACCGCGTCGCGCAGCGCCGCGGCCGTGTAGTCGGCATCGCGCGGGCCGAGCCAGTTGGACTTGTAGTCGGCCACGTAGTAGCGGCCCTCGTGCTCGAACACCAGGTCGATGAAGCCCTTGAGCATGCCGTTGAGCTGCTGCGGCAGCAGCGGCGCTCGCGGGGCGCCGCCCAGCGTGTGGCGGCAGACCAGGGCGTCGAGCGCGCGCAGGTCGACCTGCGTCACCGCGAACCAGAACTCCATCTCGATCTGGACCCGGCCCAGCGCCGAGGGCGCCACGGCGCCGCCCCCCAGGGCGCCCAATGCCAGCGGCGTGGCCAGCCAGTCCAGCATCCAGGCGCGCAGCGGCTCGGTCCAGGCGCTCCAGCCGCTCAGGTTGCAGCGCCGGGCGATCAGGTCGGCCAGGTCGGCCTGCGCCGCCGGATCGGACGGCACGCGCGCGAAGCCCTGGCGGCCCACCCACTCGAGCAGGCCGTGCAGGAAGCTGCCCGGGCCCGCGCCGCGCGGGAAGTCGTGCAGGCTGCCGGTTCGGGGCTCGGGCGCGGTCGACTCGTCTTCCGGCACCGCCGCATCGGCGCGGCTGTCGGCGTAGATGTCCTCGGCGGCGCTGGCGGGCGTCGGCGGCAGGGCCAGCCGCGTCGCGGGCTCGCCCTGGGCCAGCGCGGCCTCGTCGTCCAGCGTGTCGCCGGCCCGGCTCAGCGCCGAGTAGCTGGCGATCCACCAGCGCTCGCGCGGGCCGGAGGGCAGCGCGGGCTCGGGGGCGAGTTGCGGCGCGGCGGCGACCGGGCGATAGCGTTCGTCGCCGGCCGCCGGCGCGGCCTGCACCGAGATCGCCCGGGACTCCCGTGCCAGTTCACCCAGCGCGTCCGCCAGTGCCGCAGGGGGCAAGGATGCGCCGCCGCCCAGCAGGTAGCCCAGCGCGCTGCGCTCCACGCCGGCCAGCGGCGCCACGCCGACCCAGGTGGCGTAGCGGGCGCGGGTCAGCGCCACGTAGAGCTTGCGCAGGTCTTCGCCCAGCCGCTCGCGGTCGACGCGGGCCAGCGACTCGGGGTCGGCCTGCAGCGCCACCACGAGCCGGCCGGCGTCGTCGTGCCACTTGAGCGGCAGGTCCTCGGCCTTGGCGGCCCGGAAGGCGGTGGCGAAGGGCAGGAAGACCAGCGGGTACTCGAGGCCCTTGGACTTGTGCACCGTGACCACCTTGACCAGGTCGGCATCGCTTTCGAGGCGCAGCTTGCGCGCGTCGTTGTCGCTGCCGCCGTCCTGGCGCTGCTCGGCCAGCCAGCGGATCAGCGCGTGTTCGCCGTCGAGCTGCGCGCTGGCCTGCTGCAGCAGTTCGGCCAGGTGCAGCAGGTCGGTCAGCGTGCGTTCGTCTTCCGCGGCCAGCAGGCGCTGCGGGACGCCGAAGTCGTTCAGCAGGTGGCGCAGCATCGGCAGCACGCCCTGGCGGCGCCAGGCCTGCTGATAGCGGCGGAACTGCAGCACCCGCGCTTCCCATTGCAGCTCGTCGTGGTTGAGCCGGTCGAGCTCGGCCCAGCCCAGGGCCAGCGTGGCGCTGCCGAGCGCGGCGCGCAGCGGGCGGTCGTCGTCGGGCTCGGCGCAGGCGGCCAGCCAGCGCTGCAGCTCGGCCGCCACCGGGCTCTGGAAGACGGAATCCTTGTCCGAGAGATAGACGCTGCGGACGTCGCGCCGGGACAGCGCCTGGCGCACGGCGGCCGCCTCGCGCCCGCTGTTGACCAGCACCGCGATGTCGCCGGGCCGGACCGGGCGCAGCGCGTCGCCCTCTTTCGCGAAGCCGGTGCGGCCGGCCTGGCCGTCGTTGAGCAGGCGCACGATCTCGGTCGCGCAGGCGGCGGCCAGCAGGCGCTGGGCCTCGCCGTTGCCGGGCGGCGGATCGCCGTCGAGCGTCCAGCAGGTGAGCGCCGGGGCTTCCTCGCCCGCCACGCACCAGCGCTCGCTGCGGCCCCGGGCCTGCACCACAAGGAAGGGCAGCGGGTTCTCGCCGCGCTCGCGGAACAGGAAGGCGCCCTGCCCCGCCTCGCGCGCCTCGGCCTGCAAGAAGACGCGGTTGACCGCCTCGACCATCGCCGGCGTCGAACGGAAGTTGGTGCCGAGCGTGGCGTGGCGCGCCTCGGTGTCGCGCCGCGCCGCCAGGTAGGTGTGGATGTCGGCACCGCGAAAGGCGTAGATCGCCTGCTTGGGGTCGCCGATCAGCACCACTGCGGTGTCCTGCGCGTTGGCCGCGATGCCGTAGACGGCGTCGAAGATGCGGTACTGCAGCGGATCGGTGTCCTGGAACTCGTCGATCAGCGCGACCGGGAACTGGCGCCGGATCAGGGCCGCCAGACGCTCGCCGTTGGGGCCTTGCAGCGCGGCGTCGAGCCGGGTCAGCAGTTCGTCGAAACCCATCTGCGCGCGCCGGGCCTGCTCGCCGGCCAGGCGCTCGGCCGACCAGCGGGCGGCATGGCGCAGCAGGTCCTGGCGGCCGTCGGGCAAGGCCCGCGCGGCCTCCTGCAAGGTCGCGAGCGCCTGCAGCGCGGGGTGACGGAGCAGCGCGGTGTCGCCGCTCCAGCCCTCGGCCAGGCCGGTGGGCGTGAGCCGGTCCCAGGCGGTCTTGGTCAGCCCGGGCAGCCGCCCGTCGCCCTCGGCCCAGTCGCGCAGCTTCTGCAGCCACTCCTTGCGCTTGGGCAGCTTGCACTGCTTGGCGGCGGTGGCGACTTCGAGGCCGGCCAGCAGCTCGACGGCCCAGCCTTGGTCGCCGGCCCAGGGGGCCTTGAGGACGGCAAGCTCGCGGTCGGTGTGCTCGCGTGCCCGCTGCAGCGCGGCGGCGGGCGGCAGGCCCTCGCCCAGCGCCTCGCTCAGGCCCATCAGGCTCTCGACCGCCTTCAGCAGGGCCCCGGGCGTCGCCCACCAGCCGTGCACCCGCTTCGCGTCCGCGGGCGACAGCGGCGTGAAGAAGCTGCGCCAGTAGTCGCGCATGACTTCGGCCTGCAGCTCGCGCTGGTCGGTCTCCAGCGTCTGGTTGAACAGGCTGCCGCTGTCGAAGGCGTGCTCGCGCAGCATGCGGTTGCACCAGCCGTGGATGGTGGAGACCGCGGCCTCGTCCATCCACTCGGCCGCCAGGCGCAGCGTGCGGGCGCAGGCGTGCCATTGGGCCGGCGGATAGTCGGCGCGCAGGTCGTGCAGCAGGTCCTGGCCCGGCGGCTTCGCCGGCACCGCCGCGGGGTCGGCGAGGAAGGCTTCGGCCGCTTCGGCCAGGCGGGCGCGGATGCGGTCGCGCAGCTCCTTCGTCGCGGCATCGGTGAAGGTGACGACCAGGATCTCGGGCGGCGCCAGCGGGCGGCTGAACGCGGCCTCGCCGCCATGGCCCAGCACCAGGCGCAGGTACAGCGCGGCGATGGTGAAGGTCTTGCCGGTGCCGGCGCTGGCTTCGATCAGCCGGCTGCCGCGCAGCGGGAAGTGCAAGGGCTGGAGCAGGGACGGCAGCGTCATGCGGCTTCCTTGGCGGGGGCCCGGCCCACGGCATCGCCCAGCGGCTTGAGCAGCGCGAGGCCCCAGCGGGCGAATTCGCCCTCGGCCCACAGCGCATCGAAGTCGGGGTAGGCGCGTGCCAGATAGGCATTGCCGTCGCGCTCGCCGAACTTGCCGTACTGCGGATCGCTGTCCTCGTAGCAGGCGCGCGCGGCTTCCCGCGGTGCGCCGGCGGCCAGGTCGGCTGGCGAGCCGCCCCGGCCCAGCCAGGCCAGCCCACTGCGCAGCGCCAGCGGCAGGGGCCGGCCGAGGCCTTGCTGCCAGGCATCCAGCAGCACCGACCAGCAGGCCAGGGCGTGCCCCGGGTCCAGCGGCTGCAGCGTCACGCTGCCGGCCTTGCTGACGATGCGGCTGGTGATCGACCCGCCGTCCAGGTGCCCGGCCACGTGCGCGACCCAGAACGGCACCAGCTTGTCGAGGCGGTAGCGGCCTTCCTTGACCAGGCTGCCGCTGTCGAGCAGCACTCGGCATCGCTCGCCGCTCGCGTTCGCCCGCAGGCCGCCGAGCCAGTCGGCCAGGCGCAGCGCCTCGTCCAGGCCCTCGGGCAGGACGTCCAGCGCCGCATCCGGCAGCGCCTCGGGCCACTCGGCCAGGGCCTTGGCGTAGTCGTCGAACATCTTCTCCATCGGCTCGGCCAGCCGCTCCTGCGCCAGGTCGGCGAAGTGGCCGGCCGGCAGCTCGCCGCGGCGCGCCATGCGGGCGAGCTGCGCGCCCAGCGCCTCCTCGCGCGAGCCGCCGGCCTCGAGCGCCGCCTTCTGCGCCTGGATCAGCTCGTTCTGCAATTGCCAGTTCTCGAGCGCGTCGAGGGCGAAGGGCTCCTCGTCCTCGCCGACCGGATCGTCGGCCTCGAAATGGATGCCCAGGCGCTGGCGGAAGAAGCTGCGCACGGGGTCCTTGAGGAAGTCGGCCAGCAGCCGCAGCGTGAGCGGGCCGTCGAAGGTCCAGGCCGCCAGCTCGGCGGCCTCCGAGCCGACCGCCGGCTGCGCCAGCAGCCCGGCACGCCATTCGCGCGCATGGCTGAACAGGCGCTCGTCGCCGCCCCGCGTGAAGTAGGCCGGGTGGAAGGGCTGCAGCCGGTGCTCCAGCGTCAGCGCGTGCAGCAGGCGCTCGCCCGCTGCCGGCGGCGGCAGCGCCTCGTCGCCCGCCAGGCGCCAGCCGGCCGCCAGGTGGTCGCGCAGCTGGGCGACCAGCACCGAGGGCGGGCGCTCCGAATGGTCGTGGATGCTGCGGCCGACCCAGCTGATGTGCAGCAGCTCGCGCGCCGACAGCAGCGCCTCGAGGAACAGGTAGCGGTCGTCCTCGCGCCGCGAGCGGTCGCCGGGCCGGTAGTCCTGGCCCATCAGGTCGAAGTCCATCGGCACCCGGCTGCGCGGATAGTCGCCGTCGTTCATGCCGAGCAGCGCCACCACGCGGAACGGAATCGCGCGCATCGGCATCAAGGTCGCGAAGGTCACGGCGCCGGCGAAGAAGGGCTGGTTCAGGGTCGGCTGGTCGATCTGCGCCAGCCAGTGTTCGCGCACCACCGACAGCGGCACTTCCTCGGCCAGGCCGGCGTTGGCGCAGGCGTCCAGCCACTGCTGCAGCGCCGTCTCGAGCCGCTGCAGCGTGAAGCCGTCGCTGTCCTCGTCGGCGGCGAAGAAGTCGGCCAACAGCGCGCGCAGCCGCTCGCCCCAGACCGCAGGCGCGGCCGGCGTGGCCAGCGTGCGCCAGTGGGTTTCGAGCGTGGACAGCAGCTGCACCAGGGGGCCCAGCAGCGCGGCGTCCAGGCCGCCGACTTCGTCGAGCGGCTCGACCCCGGCCCAGGCCTCGCCCGTGCCCACGGCGTAGCCCAGCAGCATGCGCTGTAGGCCGAAGTCCCAGCTGTTCTGCGCCAGCGCGTCAGGCAGGTCGAGCCCGCGGCGCTGCTCGGCATGCAGGCCCCAGCGGATGTTGGCGGCCGAGATCCAGCGGTGCAGCAGCGGCTGCTGGTTCTCGTCGATGCCGAAGCGCGCGCGCAGCGCCGGCACTTCGAGCCAGTCGAGCAGGTCGCTCACGGCGATGCGCGACTGCGGCAGGGCCAGCAGCTTTTCGAGCGCGCCCAGCAGCGGATCGTGATGGCGCTGGCCCTGGTCGGCCAGGGTGTAGGGCACATGGCGCGGATCGTCCGCCGCGAGCAGGCCGAACACCGCCTGGATGTGCGGCGCATAGGCCGCGACGTCGGGCACCATCACGATCACGTCGCGCGGGCGCAGCGTGGCGTCGGCCGCGAAGGCGGACAGCAACTGGTCGTGCAGCACCTCGACCTCGCGCTGCGGGCCGTGCGTGGCATGGAAGCGGATCGAGCGGTCTGCGCCGGCATCGAGCGCCGGCCATTTCTCGCGGGTCTCGGCCAGCGGGCGCAGGTCGCGGATGTCGTCCTGCAGCTGGCGCAGCAGCGTGTCGCGCGGGTTGGGATCGAAGCAGTCGATGCGCTCGCCGATGGCCGCGAAGCGCTCGGCGTAGGCCTCGTGCGTATCGTGGGCGTCGAGCAGGCGGATGAAGTCGCGGCCCTGCTTGCCCCAGGCGGCCAGCAGCGGCTGGGCGTGCAGGTGGAGGCTCTCCTCGGCGATGGCGCCCTCGCCGCCGGGGCGCCGGCGCTGGCGCAGGCGCTCGGCGCGCAGCAGGTCCTTGTCGGCCACGATGTGGGACCAGTCGTGCTCGCAGGGGTTGTGCACGCACATCAGCACCTGCATCCAGCGCGCCAGCGCGGCCAGCACCTCGAGCGACTGCTGCGGCAGCGAGGAGACGCCGAACACCACCAGCCGCCGCGGCAGGCCGGCCGGGCGCTCGCCCTGCCAGGCCGAAGCCGCGGCCATGAAGCGCTGGTGCACGGAAGCGCGGCTGTGGGCCGCGCCGGCCGGGCCGACGTCGTCGAGCAGCGCGCGCCACAGGCGCGGCTGCCAGCTCAGTTCGTCGGCCACCGGCTGGGCACCGGCGCGGCCGGTGGCGATCAGGTCATGGCCTGCGGCCCAGCCGGCCAGCCAGTCGGCCCGGTAGACCTGGTACTGGTCGAACAGGTCGGCCAGGCGCTCGGCCAGCTGGTGGCGCTTGCGCAGGTCGGCATCGTCGGCGAGGAAGCGGCGCAGCGGCGCGAACACCTCCTCGGCCAGCAGCGCCGGCAACAGCCGCATCAGCCGCCAGACCAGCAAGGGCTTGTCGAAGGGCGAAGCCGCGGGCACCGCCTGCGCGCCCAGCACCGCGCGGTAGGCCTGCCAGATGAAGCCGGCCGGCAGCGCGGTCTGCAGCGCGGCGGCGATGCCGACGCCGCCCTGCCCGGCATCGCGCGCCAGCGAGAGCCTGAGCCACTGCGCCACGCCGTTGCTCTGCACCAGCACCCACTCGTCCTCCAGCGGCGCCAGCGGATGGCGGGCCATCCAGGCGACCATCAGGTCGCGCAGCGCCTCCGGGTGGTTGCTGTGCACGGCCATGAAGCCGGGGGAGAGAACGGGGTCGGTCATTGCGTGGCGGGTCAGGACAGGGGCCGCAGAGACACGCCCATGTCCTGCCAATTCTGCGGATGGCAGGTGAACAGCAGCACCTGGTGGCGCTGGGCGGCATCGAAGAGCACCCGCTTCATCTGCGCCAGGCGCGGGGCGTCGCTGTGCACCAGCGCATCGTCGAGGATCAGCAGCGTGGGCCGGCCGGCCTGCTGCAGCAGGTCGGCGTAGGCGAAGCGGCTGATCAGGCCGAGCTGCTCGCGGGCGCCGAAGCTCAGGTCCTGCACCTGACCCGACTCGGTCGCGCCGCCGGCCAGCGTGCGGCTCAGCATCCCGGGGGCGAGGCCGGCGTCGATCTGCACGCTGGCGCCCGGCAGCAGCAATGGCAGGTAGTGCTGCAGGCGCTCCTGCAGGGGCGCCTGCAGACGGGCCAGCGTGGCCTGGCGCTTGGCGTCGAGTTTGCTGCAGAGCAGGTCGAGCGCCTCGGCGCGGCGCTGCAGCTCGGCGTGGCGGCGCCGGGCCTGCGCGAGGCGGCCGGCCAGCGCGTCGCGCTGCTCCTCGAGGCCTTGCGCACCGGCCTGCTGCAGGGTGTTCTCCAGCAGCAGGATGTCCTCGCGGCGCTGCTGGTGGCTGCGCGTCATCTGCTCGATGCTGCGCTGCAGGCGGTCGATGTCCTGGGCCACGATGTCGGGCCGGGCTTCGCGCACCTGGGCGCTGGCCTGGTCGATCCGCGCGGCCAGCGCGGCGTGCTCGGCGCCGGTGGCCAGCAGTTGCTCCTGCGCCTCGGCCTGGCGCTGGGTGCGGGCCGGATCGGCCAGCGCCGCCTGGGCCACGGCATGCTCGTGCTGCGCGGTGCCGTGGAGGCTCTGCGCGGCGGCCTGCCGGCGTTGCGCCTGGGCCAGCGCGGTGGCGGTGGCCTGTTCGGTGGCGGCCGCCGCATCCTGCTCGGCCTCGGCCCGGTCCGGCGGCAGCACGGATTCGGCCGGGGCCTCGGGCAAGCGCACCAGGGCGTCCTGCGCCGTGCGGATGCGCGACTGCGCCTCGGCCTGCGCGCTGCGCAGCGGCTCCAACCCCTTCGGCGCGACGATGGCGAAGGCCTGCTCGGCCAGCCGCATCTGCGCGTCGCGTTCGACGGCCGCGCTCAGCCGCGCCTGCGCTTGCGCGAGGTCGGCCACGCCGAGCGCCAGCAGCGCGGCCTTCAACTCCTGCTGCGCCTCGGCATGGCCGCGGGCCAGCAGGGCCAGGTCTTCGCCGCCCGGCGTGATGGTCAGTTCACCGCCGCCGGGCAGCCGGAGCGTGGTCGGCGCATCGAGCAGCCGTTCGCCGCGGGCTTGCAGCGCCAGGCGGTCGCCGTGGGTTTGCAGGCCCAGGGTCTGGCCCTCGGGCAGGTTGAACTGCAGGCGCGTGGCCACGGCCTGGCGCCGCAGCGCGGCGTCGCGTTCGGCGCGGTCGAGTTCGAGCAGCCGCTGCACCTGGGCCTTGCCGATGTGGGGCGCCTCGGCGGCACCGGCGCGCAACGCGGCCAGGCGTTGCCGGGCCTCTTCGGCGCGCTGCAGCGCTTCGGCGCTGCGGACGAGCTCGGCCTGGGCCTGCTGCAGCTGCTGCCGCAGGCTGTCGCGCTGGCCCTCCTGGCGGGCGATGCGCGAAGCCTCCCGGGCCGCGTGGGCGCGCGAGCGGGCGGCTTCGGCGTGCTGGCGCGCCGCGGCCACCACCGCATCCGCGGCCTGCAGCTGCAGGGCGGCCTGATCCAGCGCCTGCCCGCGGGCGGCGGCGTCGGACTGCTGTCGGGCCAGCCCGTCGAGTTCCTTCGCGAGCAGGCCGCGCGTGCCCTCCAGTTGCTGCAGCCGGGTCCGATCGGCCTGGAGTTGCGCCTGGCTCGCCTGCAAGGCCTGCTGGCGCTGGCGGGCGGCCGCCAGATCCTGGCGCAGCGCCTCCCAGGGCTGGGCGGCTTCGTCGGACCGATGCTGCTGGCGCAGCGCGGCGAGCTGGTCGACCTGCTCGCGGTAGGTGGCGATCTGGGCGTCGAGCGCATCCGCTTGCGACTGCATGGCGCTGATCGACTCCGCGGCCTCGAGGTAGGCGGCACGCGGCTTGCCGGTGCCGGTCAGCAGCTCGTTGCGCTGGGCGCGCAGCTGCTCCAGCAGCTCATCGCCGCCGGTGGCGGCCAGCGTCCCGATGGCGGCGCCGACCTGCCCTTGCAACGCGTCGTGCAGATGGTCGCGGGCATGCCCCACGTCCAGCTCCTGGCCGGTGCCCTGCTCCACCCACAGCAGGCCGGGAATGCCCCAGTGCTCGGGCTTGCTGGCGCCCTTGCCGGCGAAGGCGAAACCGAAGCGCTGGGCGAGATGGTCTTCCGCCTCGGTGCCGTCCAGCGTGCGCACGCCGATGCGCAGCGTGCAGCGCTTCTTGCCGAGGAAGCTCTTGACCAGCTGGTGCGGCTGGCCGTCGAGCACGAAATCCAGCTCCACCTGCGGCGCCGCGCCGCTGCCCTCGCCCCAGGGACGCAGGTCGTCGACCGCGGTGGAACGGTGGCGCTCGAAGAAGGCGGCGCGGATGGCGCGCACCAGCGTGCTCTTGCCGGCCTCGTTGGGCGCGCTGAGGATGTTGAGCCCGGGCTCGAAGCCGCGCAGCTCCAGCGGCTTGCGGAATCGCCGCAGTTGCTCGACGCGCAGGCGGGTGATCTGCAGGTTCATGCCGGCGCTGCCTCCATCGCGATGATCGGCACGGCCGGCGCGCGCTGGACCAGCGCGGCGGTCAGCAGGGCGAGCGCGTCCTGCGCGACCCGGGCCTGCGGATCGGTGCCGCCTTGGGCCTCGCGCAGCTCGGCAATCACCTCGCCCAGATAGCCGTCGGCCTGCAGGCCGGCGATGTCCTCGTCCGTGGGCACCAGCTGGAGGGCCGACAGGTCGGACTGCAGATGGCGCGCCCGCGCTTCCGCGCTGCCGACCGCGGCCTGCAGCCGCTGCCGGCCCGCCAGGTCGATCCGGCCCTGGACGCGCAAATCGACCACGTCCTGCGCATCGAGCCCGGCCAGCTGCGCCAGCAACGCATCGAGGTCGCTCGCGACGTGCAGGTTGGCGCCCAGCAGTTGCCACCGGAATTGACCCACCGCGAGCGGCGTGACCCGCGCTTCGGCACCCGGCGCCGCGATCTCCACCAGCAGCGCCTGGCCGGCCTCATTGGCCTTGAAGCGATCGGGCTCCGGCGTACCGGCATACCAGGTGCGTCCGTCGATGCGCTTGCAGCCGTGCCAGTCGCCCAGCGCCAGGTAGTCGAGCCGGGCACTGGCGGCACGCTCGGGCGCCAGCGGATTCGCCGAATCGATGCCCTCGGCCAGGATGCCCTGCACGCTCCCGTGCGCGATGCCGATGCGCAGCAGGCCGGCGGGCGTCTCGGCGGCGTCGAACCAGGCCGTCAGGTCGTTGTAGGTGTGGCGCTGCGTCAGCGGCGCCGGCAGCACCGCGAAGCCCTGCGCTTCGAAGAGCCGAAGTTCGGGCGTCAGCAGCAGATGGGCGTTGGGCGGCACGGCGCCCAGGCGCTGGGCGCGGGTCCAGACGCTCTCGGCCAGGGCGGCGTCATGATTGCCGGGGATCATCAGCCAGGGACCGGCATAGCCCGCCAGCGCATTGAACAGGCGGCGCACGGTGCGCTCCGACACGGTCTGCGCATCGAACACGTCGCCGGCGACCAGCACCGCGTCGACCTGCTGCTCGGTGGCGAGCGCGGCCAGGCGCTCGACCGCGGCGATGCGCGCCTCGGCCAGGATGGGGGCGTGCTCGGGATCGAAGGTGGCGAACTGGCGCCCGATCTGCCAGTCGGCCGTATGAAGGAAGCGTGTCATGGTCCGTGGTGCCTTTGCGCCATTACATCATCATTTTGATGACATAAAACTATCTTTTTGATCTTTTATGGTGACGATCAGGTTACCATCTGCGCAATGCCGCCGATCCCCCGCGCCCAGCTCGAACGCCTGTCGTACATCGACTTCCGGCTGTACTTCCTGGGCCAGCTGCGGCGCTCCGACCTGGTCACCAAGTTCGGCATGGGTCCGGCCGGCGCGACCCGGGACATCGCGCAGTACCGCGAAGCGGCGCCCGGCAACCTCGATTTCGACGGCACCCGCAAGCTCTACCTGCCGAGCGCCTCGTTCACTCCGCTGTTCGACCACGCGCCCCAACGCGTGCTCAGCGCGCTGGCGCAGGGCTTCGGCCAGGGCGCCGCGGAAGAGCTCTCGCCGCTGCTGCGCTGCGAGACCCCGGCCGCGCTCAGCGTCCCCCGCATGGCGGTGCTGGCGCCCGTGACCCGCGCCATCCACTGCGGCAAGGCGCTGCGGCTGGTCTATCACTCCCTGTCCGGCGAACCCGGCGAGCGCGAGCTGGTGCCTTTCGCGCTGGTGGACTCCGGCGTCCGGTGGCACGTCAGGGCCTTCGACCGGAAGTCCGCCGAGTTCCGGGATTTCGTGCTGACGCGGATCGAGTCGCCGGTCGTGATCGAGGACAGCGGGGTCGGCCGCGAGGAAACCGCCGAGCACGACGTCCAGTGGAGCCGGATCGTCGAGCTCGAACTGGTGCCGCACCCCTCGCACCCGCGCCCCGAGGTCATCCGGCGCGACTACGACATGCCCGGCGGCGTGCTGCGCCTCAAGGTGCGGGCCGCCAACGTCGGCTACATGCTCAGGCGCTGGAACGTCGATTGCTCGCCGGACCACAGCCTGCGCGGCCCCGAGTACGCCCTGAGCCTCACGGACCCGCTGGTGCTGTACGGCGCCGCGAATGCGCTGCTGGCGCCGGGCTACCAGGCGCCCGGGCGCGCCGGCCCCGGCTGATAAACTTCAGGGTTCCCGCCAACGCGACCACACCCCAGAATCCAGCCGCTGAAAGCCCGCATCGCGCCTGGGCTGCCGGGCATCGAACACAGAATCCATGGACTACCCCGGCAACATCTTCGTGGTCGCGGCGCCCAGCGGCGCCGGCAAATCGAGCCTGGTCAAGGCCCTCATGGAGCTCGACTCGGCCGTGCAGCCCTCGGTGTCGCACACCACGCGCCCGCCCCGCGGCCAGGAAAAACACGGCCGCGAGTACTTCTTCGCCTCGCACCCCGAATTCGACGCCATGGTAGAGGCCGAGGCCTTCGTCGAATGGGCCCATGTGCACGGCCAGCGCTACGGCACCTCCAAGAAGGCGATCGAGGAACGCATCGCCCAGGGGGCGGACGTGATCCTCGAGATCGACTTCCAGGGCGCACTCCAGATCCGCAAGACCTTCGCCAATGCCGTGATGATCTTCATCCTGCCGCCGAGCTGGGAAGAGCTGCGCTCGCGGCTCGAGCGCCGCGGCGAGGACAGCGCCGCGATCATCGAACTGCGGCTCCAGAACGCCGCCGAAGAGATGGCGCGCGCAGGGGAATTCGACTTCGTTATAATCAACGAGGTATTTGAGCGCGCACTTTTCGACCTGAAAGCGATCGTCCACGCTCAGCGGCTGCGCTATTCCGCACAGCGCCGCGCACGCGCCGACACCTTCGCCGCGCTGAACATCCCCTGAAACGACCCCAAAGTCCGCCCACCGAAAGATCCTCATGGCCCGCATCACCGTCGAAGATTGCCTCGTTCACATCCCGAACCGCTTCCAGCTCGTGCTGGCCGCCACCTACCGTGCGCGCATGCTGAGCCAGGGCCACGCCCCGAAGATCGAAAGCAAGAACAAGCCGGCTGTGACCGCGCTGCGCGAAATCGCCGAAGGCAAGATCGGCCTCGAGATGCTGAAGAAGGTCCCCGGCTGAGAAGTTGATGCTCACATGCAACAAGGAAGCACCGTACGCGGTGCTTTTTTTGTGGGCGAATGCGTGGCACCGGCCGTCACGCTAAAGTGCACGCCATGAGCGCGGTCGTCAAGCCCCAGTCCGGGACACCTCCTGCCCTGCGGCCGAGCCCCGCGGCGCTGAATGCGGCCGCCGCCAGTTTCGCCGCGCTGACCGACCGGCTCGACTACCTGGTCCCCGAGGACATCGAGCAGGTCCGCCGCGCCTACCGCTTCGCCGACGAGGCCCACCTGGGGCAGCTGCGCAACAGCGGCGAGCCCTACATCACCCATCCGATCGCCGTGGCGGCGCAATGCGCCGAATGGAAGCTCGACGCCCAGGCGCTGATGGCGGCCCTGCTGCACGACGCGATCGAGGACTGCGGCGTCACCAAGTCCGAGCTGATCGAGCGCTTCGGCGCCCCGGTGGCCGAACTGGTCGACGGCCTCACCAAGCTGGACAAGCTGCGCTTCAACACCCGCGAGGAGAACCAGGCCGAGTCCTTCCGCAAGATGCTGCTGGCGATGGCGCGCGATGTGCGGGTGATCCTGGTCAAGCTGGCCGACCGCACCCACAACATGCGCACGCTGGACGATGCGCCGCGCGAGAAATGGGCCCGCATCTCGCGCGAGACGCTCGAGATCTACGCCCCGATCGCCCACCGCCTGGGCCTGAACCAGACCTACCGCGAACTGCAGGACCTGTCGTTCCGGCACCTGCGGCCCTGGCGCTACTCGGTGCTGTCCAAGGCGGTGGCGAAAGCGCGCGGACGGCGCCGCGACCTGATCCAGAAGGTGCAGCAGGAAGTCGAGACCGGCTTTGCCGCCGCCGGCATGAGCGTGCGCATCGCCGGGCGCGAGAAGACGCTCTATTCCATCTACCGCAAGATGGACGAGAAGCACCTGAGCTTCGCCCAGGTCACCGACATCTACGGTTTCCGGCTGATCGTGCCGACCGTGATCGCCTGCTACACCGGCCTGGGCATCCTGCACCAGATGTACAAGCCGCTGCCGGGCAAGTTCAAGGACCACATCGCGATCGCCAAGCTCAACGGCTACCAGTCGCTGCACACCACGCTGGTGGGTCCGTCGGGCGTCAACGTCGAGTTCCAGCTGCGTACCGAGGCGATGCACGTGGTGGCCGAGTCGGGCGTCGCGGCCCACTGGCTCTACAAGGCGGCCGAGCCGGCCGCGGCGACCAGCGAGCGGCTGGGCGCCAAGTGGCTGCAGTCGCTGCTCGACATCCAGGACGAGACCCGCGACGCCGCCGAGTTCTGGGACCACGTCAAGGTCGACCTGTTCCCCGACGCGGTCTACGTCTTCACGCCCAAGAGCCAGATCATGGCGCTGCCGCGCGGCGCCACCGTGGTCGATTTCGCCTACGCGATCCACAGCAACATCGGCGACCACACCTCGGCGGCGCGCATCAACGGCGACCAGGTGCCGCTGCGCACCGAGCTCAAGAACGGCGACGTGGTGGAGATCATCACGGCGCCGGTGTCGACGCCCAACCCGGCCTGGCTCGGCTTCGTGCGCACCGGCCGCGCCCGTTCCAAGATCCGCCACTACCTCAAGACCCTGGCGCACGCCGAATCCGAAGGCCTGGGCGAGAAGCTGCTGGCGCAGGCGCTGCGCGCCGAAGGCCTGGGCAAGCTGCCCGACGACGACGCCGAGCACCAGGCGCTGTGGGAGAAGCTGCTGCGCTTCACCGGCAACCGCACCCGCTCCGAGCTCCTGACCGACATCGGACTGGGCAAGCGCATCGCGAGCATCGTGGCCAAGCGGCTGATGGCGCTCCTGGCCGAGCGCGGCGAGAAGCCCGACGCACTGATGCTGAGCCGCGAACGATTCACCGCGCACGAGGGGGTGTCGCAGGGCGCGGTCACGCTCGACGGCAGCGAGAACTCCTCCGTGCGCTTCGCGCTGTGTTGCCGGCCGATCCCGGGCGACGCCATCGTCGGCTACCTCGGGCACGGCGAGGGCCTGGTGGTGCACACCGACGAATGCGGCGTCGGCCAGCGGCTGCGCTACAAGGACAGCGAGCGCTTCTTCGCGGTCGAATGGGCCGACGAGCCGGTGCGCACCTTCGAGACCGGCGTGGTGATCACGGTGCGCAACGACAAGGGCGTGCTGGCGCGGGTCGCGGCCACGCTGGCGGACGCCGAAGCCGACATCACGCACGTCGAGATGGCCGACGAGACGCCCCAGGATTCGACCGACCTGCGCTTCGTGATCGCTGTGCGCGACCGCACGCACCTCGATGCGGTGCTGCGCGCGGCGCGGCGCACGTCGTCCGTGCTCGCGGCGGCGCGGACCGTGCCGGCGCCCTGAATATTCAGGTCAGGCCGGCGCCGGGCCGCCAGCGCGGCGAAGTCCGCGCTTCGCTGACGGGCGGCCTGCTGACTCCCCCTCGGGGGGCAGCGACCCACACGAAGTGGGGGAGCGTGAGGGCCCTAGTTCTCGGGGTAGCTGACCGACAGCACCTCGATCTCGTGCACGCCGCCGGGCGTCGCCAGCTTCACCACGTCGCCCTCCCTGGCCTTGAGCAGCGCCCGCGCGATCGGCGAGATCCAGCTGACCTGCGCCTGGGCGCTGTCGGCCTCGTCGATGCCGAGGATGGTGACCTCGCGCTCCTCGCCGTTCTCGTCCGCATAGCGCACGGTCGAGCCGAAGAACACCTGGTCGCTGCCATGGTGCACCGAGGGGTCGGTGACCTCCGCCACCTCGAGCCGCTTGGTCAGGAAGCGGATGCGGCGATCGATCTCGCGCAGCCGCTTCTTGCCGTAGAGGTAGTCGCCGTTCTCGGAGCGATCGCCGTTCTTGGCCGCCCAATGCACCGCCTCGACCACCTTCGGCCGCTCGTTGTCCATGAGGTCGAGCAACTCCGCGCGCAGCCGCGCATAGCCGGCCGGCGTCATGTAGTTCTTGCCGCCCGCGGGCAACGGCGGCAGCGCTGCGCCCTCGTCGTCGTCCGCGTCGCTTTCCTTCGTGAATGCCTTGCTCATGCTCCGATGGTTGTATCACAGCGAAAAGCTCAGTCGGTGGTACTCAGCACCTCGCCGAAGCCCTGCCATTGCGTGCCCGTGAAGCGCGCCAGCTGCCCCTGCTTGACCAGGAAGAAGTCGGTCGGCGTGGTGTTCAGCGACATGCCCGTCAGGAGCAGCGGCAGCTTCAGGTTCTTGATGTTGGCGGCCTGCTTCATCACGTTCTCGCGCGTGAGATCGTTGCCGCACTGCTTGAGGATCTGGACCATGATCTGCGCCGCCAGGTAGGCGTAGAGATTGGCGGCGTCCTTCGGGTCGCCCTCCTTGTAGTAGCGGCCCATGAAGGCGCGCCATTCGAGCATCGCCGGGTCGTCCTTCCACTGCGGGTCGTTCGGGTCCTTGTAGTACTGCAGCGTGAGCAGGCCGGTCGACTTGTCGAGTCCGGCCGGCGCCAGCACCGAGCCCACCGAGGCGCCGACGTTGTTGATGATGTGCAGCGGCTTCCAGCCCGAGTCGAAGGACTTGCGGATGGCCTGGGCGGAGAACTTCGGCGTCGTGATGTCGATGAAGGTGTCGGCGCCGGAGTTCTGCAGCGTGAGGATCTGCGAGTCGACCGTCGGGTCGGTCACTTCATAGCTGGCTTCGGCGACCACCATCTTGGCGCCCTTCGCGCCCAGGCCGTCCTTCACGCCCTTGAGCAGGTCCTTGCCGTAGTCGTCGTTCTGATAAAGGATCGCGATCTTCGCGTTGGGCTTCTCCTTCATCAGGTACTTGGCGTAGATCTGGCCTTCGGACTGGTAGCTCAGGTTGAAACCCAGCGTCCACGGAAAGTTCTTGGGATCGGCCCATTTGGTGGCGCCGGTGGCCAGCAGCAGGTGCGGCACCTTCTTCGCGTTCACGTACTTGTGGATCGCCGAGTTGCTCGGCGTGCCCAACGTCTGGAACAGCGCCAGCACCTCGTCCTGTTCGACCAGCCGGCGCACCTGCTCCACCGCTTTCGGCGGGCTGTAGCCGTCGTCGAGGCTGATCAGGTTGATCTTGCGGCCGTTGATGCCGCCCTGCTCGTTGATCATCCCGAAATAGGCCTGCTGGAGCTTGCCGATGGTGCCGTAGGCCGAGGCCGGTCCGCTGTAGGGCATGGTCTGGCCGAGCTTGATCTCGGTGTCGGTGACACCGGGCCCGTATTTCTTCTGCGCCAGCGCCGGTGCGGCAATGACGGCCAGGGCCGCGGCGAGCAGGGTTGCGCGACGGTAGGGACTGAATTTCATGATGTCTCCTTCTGTGTCAACGATGAACTCTCTGCGCGCTCGCGCCGCTGCCTGAAGCGGCCGGCGAGGATGCGGACCAGCCCGGCCACTCCGGTGGGCATCACGTACATGAAGACGATCAGGAAAACGCCGTAGATCGCCCACGGTGCGGCCTTCGAAATCTGGTCGGCGACATTCGGTATGAACTGGATGAACAGCGCGCCGTAGATCGCGCCCTGGATCGATGCCAGGCCGCCGATCACCACACCCACCACCAGCGTGATCGAGAGGAAGATGCTGAACGAGTCCGGCGCGACGAACTGAACCACGATCGCCCCCAGCGCCCCCGCAACACCGGTGTACATCGCGGAGACGCCGAAAGTCAACGACTTGACCATGGCGGTGTCGACCCCCATCGCCTGGGCCGCGATCGGCTGGTCGCGGATCGCCACCATCGCGCGTCCGATGCGGCCGCGCAGCAGGTTCCAGGCGAGGACGAACATCACGACCAGCACCCCCAGCACCACGAAGTAGAGCCACTGGTCCTGGGTCAGCCCGGTCCACTCGGGCGCCTCGGGCTTGACGATCACGATGCCTTGCGCGCCGCCGGTCCAGTGCTCCAGATGCTTGTACTTGAGGATCTGCGGCATCGCCACGCCGAGCGCGAAGGTCGCCAGCGCCAGGTAGAGCCCTTCGAGCCGCAGCGCCGGCAGGCCGAACAGGAAACCGGCCAGCAGGCACACCGCGCCGGCGGCCGGCAGCGTGAGCCAGTAGGGCACGCCGAACTGGTCCATCAGGATCGCCGCGACATAGGCGCCGATGGCGTAGAAGGCGCCGTGGCCGAGCGAGATCTGGCCGTTGTAGCCGGTGAGCATGTTGAGCCCGAGCAGCGCGATGGCATAGACCAGTGCCAGCGTGAACTGGAACACCCGGTAATTGCTGACCAGGAAGGGCAGCGCGCAGGCCACCACGGCCAGCAGCAGCAGGCCGACCAGGCGAAGCCTGGTCGATGGCTTGCGGGTGGGCGCGTGCGGCTCGGTCATGGTTCAGACCCGCGTGACGTTGACTTTGCCGAACAGCCCCGACGGCCGGATCACCAGCACGCCGACGATCAGCACCAGCGCCACCGTCAGCTTGAGCTCGGTGCCCAGCACGGCGCCGACCAGGTTCTCGAGCACGCCGACGATGAAGCCGCCGAGCACCGCGCCGCCCGGGCTGTCGATGCCGCCGAGCAGGGCGGCGGCGAAGGCATACAGCAGGATGCCGGCCATCATGTTCGGCTCGAGGAACACGGCGGGCGCGACCATGATGCCGGCGATGGCGCCGATCGCCGCCGCCAGGCCCCAGCCCAGGGCCAGCATCCAGCCGACGCGGATGCCCACCAGCCGGCTCGAGTCCGGGTTCTGCGCCGCCGCGCGCATCGCCAGGCCGAGCGGCGTGTAGCGGAAGAACACGAACACCAGCGCCAGCACCGCCAGCGTGATGCCGATCGAACCCAGCTCGTGCGAGGACATGAAGCGATTGCCGAACAACGGCTCGGTCGGGAACGGGCTCGGGAAGGGCTTGATCGTGTAGCTGAAGATCCAGCCCGCGAGGCTGTTGAGGATCACCAGCAGGCCGATGAAGACGATCACGACCGAAAGAATCGGCGCGCTCTCGACCGGCCGCACGACGATGCGCTCGATCAGCACGCCGAGCACGAAGGCAATCGCGACCGTGACGAAGAACGCCACCCAGTAGGGCATGCCGGCCTGTATCAGGCTCCAGGCGATGTAGGTGGAGAACATCGCGAGTTCGCCCTGGGCGAAGTTCACCAGATGCGTGGCCTGGTAGATCATCACCAGCGCCAGCGCCACGCTGGCATAGATGCCGCCGGTGGCGAGTCCGGAGAGCACCTGGTGCAGCAGCAGGTTCATTTCAATATCCGAGGTAGGAGCGCCGCACCGCTTCGTCGTTGCGCACGGTTTCGGCGCTGCCCGAGACCACGACGCGGCCGGTTTCGAGCAGGTAGGCATGGTCGGCCAGCCGCAGCGCCAGCGCCGCGTTCTGCTCCACCAGCAGCATGCTCACGCGTTCCCTGGCATTGATTTCGCGCAGGATCTCGAACAGCTCCTGCACGATGCGCGGCGCCAGGCCGAACGAGGGCTCGTCCAGCAGCAGCAGCCGGGGCCGCAGCATCAGGGCGCGCGAGACGGCGAGCATCTGCTGCTCGCCGCCCGAGAGGGTGCCGGCCTGCTGGAGGCGGCGCTCCTTGAGCCGCGGGAAGTGGTTGTAGATGCGTTCGAAATCGGCCGCCACCTCGGCCTTGTCGCGGCGTGTGTAGGCGCCCAGGCGCAGGTTCTCCTCGACGCTCAGCGCGACGAAGGTGCCGCGCCCGTCGGGCACGTGGGCCACGCCCAGGCGCACGATGGACTCGGTCGCGCGGCCTTCGATGCGGTGGCCGGCGAAGTGGATCTCGCCTTCGGTCTTGACCATGCCGCAGACCGCGCGCAAGGTGGTCGTCTTGCCGGCGCCGTTGGCGCCGAGGATGGTCGTGATGCCGCCCTCCTCGACGTCGAAGTCGATGCCGTGCAGCACCTGGCTCGCGCCGTACTGCGCGCGCAGTCCATGGACTTCGAGCAGGCGGGCCATCAACCGGCGTCCCCCAGGTAGGCGCGGATCACCTCGGCGTTGGCCTGCACCTCGGCCGGCGAACCGTCGGCGATGATGCGGCCGAAATCGAGCGCCACCACCTTGTCGGACACCCGCATCACGAGGTTCATGTGGTGCTCCACCAGCAGCATCGTGAGCTGGAGCCGCGCGCGCACCTCGCGCAGCAACGCCATCAGCCTGCCGACCTCCTCGTGGTTCAGGCCGCCGGCCGGCTCGTCGAGCAGCAGCAGCTTGGGCTGGCTCGCCAGCGCCCGGGCCAGCTCGACGCGCTTCTGGGTGCCGAAGGGCAGGTCCATCACGCGCGTGCCGGCCACGGCGCCCAGATCGAGCATGCCGACCAGCTGGTCGGCATGGGCTTCGAGCACCTGTTCCTCGCGCCGCACCCCCGGCAGCCGCAAGGCGTTGGCGAAGAAGCCGCTGCGGGTGCGGCAGTGGCCGCCCAGCAGGATGTTCTGCCGCACGGTCATGGTCCGGAACAGCGCGAGGTTCTGGAAGGTGCGGCCGATGCCCATCGCCGCGATGCCGTGCGCCGGCGTCTCGACCAGCGAGCGGCCCTCGAACGAGATGCTGCCCTCGCTGAAGGCGTAGAGCCGCGACAGGCAGTTGAAGAGCGTGGTCTTGCCGGCGCCGTTCGGGCCGATCAGGCCGACGATGTGGCCCTCCGGCACTGAGAACGACACCTTGTCGAGCGCCGTAATGCCACCGAAACGCACGGTGACACCTTCGACGCGCAACAGATCGGCACGGTGGGCAGGCGAGGCGATGGCCGACTCCTTGCACGGTGGGGCCGCGGCCGACCTCGGCGCAGCCTGCACCCGGACTTGTGTCTGGATGCCACTGGATACAAAAGATACCGGCGTTTGAAGGATCGGAAAGCCCGGCTTTACCCTTGCCCGTGCGCAGGCGCCGCCCGCGGCTGCGCCATCGCGGGGGTCGCGACGGCGCGGGACCGGGTCGGAGGTCGGATCAGGTGCGGCGCTCAGCCGACCTGCGGTTCCGACGGCGATTCGCCCTGCGGGACGATTTCCTGTTGCTGGTCTTGCTGAACTGCCGACGCCTGCTTGCCGAAGGTGCCGCGTGCGACGCCCCGCACGAGATGGCGCGGCGCATGGTGAGTCTTCTTCAGCAGGGCCAGGGCCTCGCTGCGTGCGGGCTCGGAGGCCGGCAGGAACTTTTGCAATGAACTCATCGTGGTTGCCCCAATGAACGCCAGGCATATGAAAGCGGCCTCTGGCTTGGCCGAGGGCCGGATTATGGGCGCCCGGCAGCCCGCAGTCACAGGGCGCCCACGGCGGCGGTAATGTTGCTGGCGGCGCGCGGTTACACCCTGCCGCATCACCGACTCTGGGTCAGCGGCGCGCCAGCGCGTGGCCCTGAGCACTTTTGATCAGGTCATCCCTTGAAGTTTCGCAAGCGGATCCCAGTTTCCATTCCGGAAGCGCTGGAGACGCCTCCAGCGCTCACCTCAACCCTGAATGGAGGTATGCGCCATGTATCGATCCCTGTTTCCACGCGACATGTTCGCGGAGATGGATCGCCTGCAGCGCGAGATGCAGCAGGCCTTCGACCTCTCTCCCACCATCCGCGGCTTCGGCCGCAGCGCTTTCCCTGCCCTCAACGTCGGCGGCACGGCCAAGACGGTCGAAATCTATGTCCTGGCGCCGGGCGTCGATCCCGCGACGCTCGAGATCAGCCTCGACCGAGGCATCCTCAGCATCGCCGGCGAGCGCCAGAGTGCGGCGCCGCAACCCGGCGGCAAGGAGACGCTGCACATCAACGAGCGTTTCGAGGGCACCTTCCGCCGGGTGCTGAGCCTGCCCGACGACGTCGACCCCGAGGCGGTCGAAGCCAAGGCGCGGGACGGCGTGGTCCACATCACCGTCCAGCGCCGCGCCTCCGCCTTGCCGCGACGCATCGCCATCCAATGATCGGGAGAACAGCCATGAACGACATCCAGAAGAGAGACAAGTCCTCCGACGTGGTCGCGCGCAAGGACGAGCGGAGCTACGGCGAGGCCGCCCTGACGCCCCCCGTGGACGTGATCGAGGACAGCGCCGGCATCACGCTGTACGCCGACCTGCCCGGCGTGCCGCGCGACAAGCTGCACCTGAACGTCGAATCCGATTCGCTGACGATCGAAGGGGAGATCGACATGGCGGTGCCCGACGGGCTGCAGTCCAGCCACACCGAAGTCGGCCTCGGCCGCTTTCATCGGGTCTTCACGCTGAGCAAGGAACTCGACACCGAGAAGATCTCGGCGGAGCTGGTGCAGGGCGTGCTCAAGCTGCGGATTCCAAAGATGGAACACGCTCAACCGCGACGCATCAATGTCGACGTGAGCTGAGCGCCCCGGCCGCGACGAGTCGAAGGACAGGTCGTGGCCACGCAAGAAAGCGCGCCAAAAAAAATGGCCTAGAAGAGGTAAATCTTCTAGGCCATTCGAGAGAGTGGTGCGGCTGGCAGGAATTGAACCCACGACCCCTTGGTTCGTAGCCAAGTACTCTATCCAACTGAGCTACAGCCGCACAGCTTGCGATTATAGCATCCATTTTTGCGATCTGTCCACGCATCGGTTTTTGTTTAGCAAAAGACCGAGCGCGGGAGCAGACCTGAACTTCAATGAATGCCTGGTAGGCCGTCCTGGGCTTGAACCAGGGACCAACGGATTATGAGTCCGCTGCTCTAACCAACTGAGCTAACGGCCCACGCGCCCCGGATTCTAGTGGGCCGCGACGCCCTGCCCTACTTGCGGTGGCTCAGCGCGTTGGTGACCAGCTTCGAGGTGATGTCGACAATCTGGATCATGCGCTCATACGGCATCCGCGTGGGACCGATGACGCCCAGCGTGCCGACCACCTGTCCGTCGACCTCGTAGTTCGCGCTGACGATCGACAGGTCGTCGAACGGCACCACCTGGCTTTCGCCGCCGATGAAGATGCGCACGCCCTCCGCCTGGCTCGAGACATCCAGCAGGCGCATCAGCTGGGTCTTGTGCTCGAACAGCTCGAAGGCGCGCCGCAGGTGGCTCATGTCGCTGGAGAAGTCGGTCACCGCCAGCAGGTTGCGCTCGCCCGCGATCACGACTTCGTCCTGCGCCTCGGTCATGACCTCGGAGCTGACCTGCACGGCGGCCTGCATCAGCGCCGCGATCTCGCCGCGCAATTGCTCGACCTCGGACTGAAGGCGGTCGCGCACCTGCTCGATCGTCAAGCCGGCAAAGTGGGCATTGATGTAGTTCGACGCCTCGACCAGCTGCGACTGCGAGTAGTCGACCTCGGGGAAGATCACCCGGTTCTGAACGTCGCCGTCGGGCGCGACGATGATCACCAGCAGCCGGCGGTCGGCCAGCCGCAGGAACTCGATCTGCCGGAACACCGAGGCACGCCGCGGCGCCATCACCACGCCGACGAACTGCGACATGCTCGACAGCAAGTGGGCGGCGTTCGTGATCACCTTCTGCGGCTGGTCGGGTGCCAGGCTCGGCGCCGAGGCCGAGGTGAACTGCTCGTGCTGCGCGGTCAGCATGGTGTCGACGAACAGCCGATAGCCGCGGGCGGTCGGAATGCGACCCGCAGAAGTGTGGGGGCTTGCGATCAGCCCGAGCACCTCGAGGTCGGACATCACGTTGCGGATGGTCGCCGGCGACAGGTCCAGCCCCGGCGCACGGGAAAGCGTGCGCGATCCCACGGGCTGCCCGTCGGCGATGTAGCGCTCGACGAGAGTCTTCAGCAGCAACTTGGCACGGTCGTCCAGCATCGAATGATTTTAATGTTGTAATTTGTGAATGAGCTCCCGCTTTCGGCATGTCGCACTGATCGGTAAATACCAGGCCTCCGGCGCCCGGGCGCAATGCGGCGCGCAGGACGACATCATGGAAGGCATCGGCGCCTTCCTCGAATCGCAGGGCTGCAAGGTGTTCGTCGAGAAGTCGCAATCCGACGCCGTCGAAACCGGCCCCTATCCCGCGCTGACGGTGGAAGAAATCGGCCAGCAGTGCGAGCTCGGCCTGGTGGTCGGCGGCGACGGCACCATGCTCGGCATCGGTCGCCAGCTCGCGCCGCACGACGTGCCGCTGATCGGCATCAACCGCGGCCGGCTCGGCTTCATCACCGACATCTCGCTCGACAACTACCAGGCCACGCTGATCCCGATGCTGGCCGGCGACTACGAGGAAGACCTGCGCACGCTGATGAAGGCGCGGGTGATGCGCGGCGACGAATCGGTGTTCGACACCCTCGCAATGAACGACGTGGTGGTCAACCGCGGCGCCACCTCGGGCATGGTCGAGCTGCGGGTCACCGTGGGCGCCCATTTCGTCGCCAACCAGCGCGCCGACGGCATGATCATCGCGACCCCCACCGGATCGACCGCCTATGCGCTGTCGGCCGGCGGGCCGCTGCTGCATCCCGCGGTGCGGGGCTGGGTGCTGGTGCCGATCGCGCCGCACACGCTGTCGAACCGGCCGCTGCTGCTGCCGGACGCGGACGAGGTCACGATCGAACTGGTCGGCGGGCGCGACGCCAGCGCCAATTTCGACATGCAATCGCTGGCCACGCTGGCCATCGGCGACAAGGTGATGGTGCGCCGCTCCGACTACCGGGTGCGCTTCCTGCATCCCAAGGGCTGGAGCTACTTCGACACCTTGCGCCGCAAACTGCACTGGAACGAAGGGGGATCTTGAGATGGCGTTGAGGCGCATTGCGCTGCGGGATTTCGTGATCGTGCGAGCGCTCGAGCTCGATCTGGCCGGCGGCTTCACGGTGCTCACCGGCGAGACCGGTGCCGGCAAGTCCATCCTGATCGACGCGCTGCAGCTGGCGCTCGGCAACCGGGCCGATGCCGGCGCGGTGCGCGAAGGCGCCGAGCGGCTGGACGTGAGCGTCGAGTTCGACACCGACCCGGGCCTGGCCGACTGGCTGGAGGAAGGCGGCTTCGAGGGCGGTGATGTCCTGCTGCTGCGCCGCACGGTCGACCTCCAGGGCCGCAGCCGCGGCTGGATCAACGGCAGCCCGGCCACCGCCACCCAGTTGCGCGAGCTCGGCGACCGCCTGCTCGACATCCACGGGCAGCACGCCTGGCAAAGCCTGACGCGGCCGGACGCCGTGCGCGGCCTGCTCGACGCCTATGCCGGCGTCGACACCGGCGCGCTCGAGACGGCCTGGCAAGGCTGGCGCCAGGCGATCGCCGCGCTCGAGAATGCCCGCTCGGCCCAGGATTCGCTGCAGCGCGAACGGGAGCGCCTCCAATGGCAGGTGGCCGAGGTCGCCAAGCTGGCGCCGGGCGAGGACGAGTGGGAAGAACTCACCGCCAGCCACAGCCGCATCTCCAACGCCCAGGCACTGATCGATGCTGCCGAGGGCGCCAGCAGCGCGCTCGAGGACGACGACAGCGGCGCCCTGGCGGCGCTGGCCCGCGCCCTCGCGCTGCTGCAGAACTGCGAGCACATCGAGCCGGAATTCAAGGCGTTGGGCGAGGTGCTCGCTTCCAGCGTTGCTCAGGCGTCGGACGCCGCGCATTCGCTGCACAGCTACCTGCGCCAGGCCGACACCGACCCCGAGCGGCTGGCCGAGTTGGACGAACGCATGGGCCTGTGGATGTCGCTCGCCCGCCGCTACCGGCGCACACCGGCCGAGCTGCCGGCGCTGTTCACCGGCTGGCAGGCCGAGCTGAAGGCGCTCGATGCCCAGAGCGATCTCGAGGCGCTCGAACGCGCCGAGCAATCGGCGCAGCAGATCTACCTGAAAGAGGCCAAGGCGCTCGCCAAGGCCCGCAAGCAGGCCGCGCCCAAGCTCGCGCAGGCGGTCACGCAGGCCATGCAGGAACTCGGCATGAAGGGCGGCCGCTTCGAGGTCGCGCTGCAGCCCTTCGCACAACCGAGCCGTTCGGGCCTCGAAGACATCGCCTTCCTGGTCAGCGGACATGCCGGCAGCACGCCGCGCTCGATCGGCAAGGTGGCCTCCGGCGGCGAACTGTCGCGCATCGCCCTGGCCATCGCGGTGACGACCAGCGAACTCGGCGCCGCCCAGACCCTGATCTTCGACGAGGTCGATGCCGGCGTCGGCGGCGCCGTGGCCGAAACCGTCGGCCGGCTCATGAAACAGCTCGGCCGCGACCGCCAGGTGCTGGCCGTGACCCACCTGCCGCAGGTGGCGGCCTGCGCCGACCACCACCTCGTGGTCGCCAAGCGCCAGACCGCCGCCAAGGGCCAGGACGCCGCGCGCACCGAGAGCAGCGTCGCGGCAATCGACGACGAAGGCCGGGCGCAAGAAATCGCCCGCATGCTGGGCGGCGAACGCGTGTCCCGCACTTCGCTGGCGCATGCGCGCGAGATGCTGGGGCAGAAGGCGACGGCGGCGGCGTCATGAGCCTTGAACTCGTACTGATCACCGGCATGTCGGGCTCCGGCAAGTCCGTCGCCCTGCACGCGCTCGAAGACGCCGGCTACTACTGCGTCGACAACCTGCCGCCCGAGCTGCTCTCGCCTTTCATCGCGCTGCAGCAGCAACAGCAGGCGGCCAAGGTCGCGATCGCGATGGACGTGCGAAGCGGCGTCTCTCTGCCGCTGGTGCCGCACCAGCTCGAAGGCCTGCGGCAGCAGGGCGTGTCGTTGCGCTCGCTGTTCCTCGACGCCACCACCGATGCGCTGGTGCGCCGCTATTCCGAGACCCGGCGCCGGCACCCGCTGTCGCGCCAGGAAGGCCGCACCGATGCGCCAGAGCAGCAGCGCGTCCTGATCCAGGCGATCGAACTCGAGCGCGAACTGCTGGCGGACCTGCGCGACGGCGCCGACGTCGTCGACACCAGCATCATTCGCCCGGCCCAGCTGCAGAGCTACGTCAAGGCGCTGATCTCGGCCCCCGAGAGCGCGCTCACGCTGGTGTTCGAGTCCTTCGCGTTCAAGCGCGGCGTGCCGCTCGACGCCGACTTCGTGTTCGACGTCCGCATGCTGCCCAACCCGCACTACGTGCCGGCGCTGCGGGCGCTGACCGGACGCGATGCGCCCGTGATCGAGTGGCTGCGCGAGGACGAGGACGTGGCCCGGATGTACGGCGACATCGAGCAGTTCCTGGGCCGCTGGCTCGACGCCCTCGCGCGCGACCATCGCAGCTACGTCACCGTGGCCATCGGCTGCACCGGCGGCCAGCACCGCTCGGTGTTCCTGGTGGAGCAGCTGGCGCGCGGCTTCGGCGCCCGCTGGGCCGCGCTCAAGCGGCACCGGGAGCTCGACGGAATCTAGCCCTCCTGGGCGATCAGCTTGCGCACCGGTGCGGGCAGCCCCAGCGCGGTCCACTCGCCGGTGGCGAACCAGTCGCCTGCTCCGGCCGTCGGCCTTGTGCCGCGGCTGTCGACGCCAACCGGATGCAGATGCAGATCCTTGTGCGTGAGCACGTGCAGGAAGGCGGCGTCGTCGCGGGCGTTGGCGCGGTCCCGGGCGACCAGCGTTTCCAGCAGCGCGGCACGGCTCTCGAAGATCGGCAGGCAGTAGAGCCCGGCCCAGATGCCGCGCGACGGCCGCTTCTCCAGCCACACGCGCCCCTGGGCGTCCCGGGCCAGCAACATCCACAGCGACTGGGAACTGCGCCGCAGCTTGCGCGTCTTGACCGGATAGCTTTCGGGCGCGCCCTGTTCGCGTGCCGCACACAGGTCGCTGACCGGGCAGATCATGCAACTGGGCTTGCGCGGCAGGCAAACCGTGGCGCCCAGGTCCATCAGCCCCTGCGTGTAGCGGGCGATGCCGGGTCGATCCTTCGCCGGCGGCAGCAGTTCGGTGGCCTCGTTCCACAGCAGGCGCTCCTGGGCGGCGGAAGACATGTCGCCGTCGAAGGCCAGCAATCGCGTGAGCACCCGCTTCACGTTGCCGTCGAGGATCGCCACCCGCTCGCCGAAGCAGAAGGCCGCGACCGCCGCGGCGGTCGAGCGGCCGATGCCGGGCAAGGTCTGGAGCTCGGCCGCCGTGCGCGGAAATTCGCCGCCGAAGCGCGAGACCACTTCCTGCGCGCAACGATGCATGTTGCGCGCACGGCTGTAGTAGCCCAGTCCGCTCCAGAGTCCGAACACCTCGTCCTCGGTGCCTGCCGCGAGCGCCGCCACCGACGGGAAGCGCGCCAGGAAGCGCGCGAAGTAGCCCAGCACGGTCGAGACCTGCGTCTGCTGCAGCATCACTTCGGACAGCCAGACGCGGTAGGGATCCTGGGTGTTCTGCCAGGGCAATTCGCTGCGCCCGTGGCTGCCCTGCCAGGCGACGACGCGCTCAGCGAAAACCGGCACCCGCGTGTGACCCACGCCGCATGAAACCGGCGCTGTCAAGGCCAGAAACACCGCGGAACCGGCTTCGCCGGGCCGCTGGTGTTGCCCCCGGTGAGGGGGTGGGCGGCTACACGAAGTGAGCCAACCTGGGGGAGAGCCATGTCAAGCCGCACTGAGTTCGACGCGCGCCGCCGGGGCGTTCGGCGCTTCGTTGCTGGCAAGCAAGGTGGTGAGTTCGAGCAGGCGCCGGTGCAGTTCCCCGAGGCTGCCTTCCTGCGCCGCCAGTTCCGACAGGCGCTCGTCGAGATTGCCTGCCGCGCCCTGGATGCGCTCGACGGCCTCGATCCGCTTGGTGAAATTGCGCCGTCTTTCCTTGAGCTGCGCGTCGAGCTGGGCGCCCGCCCCCTTGCTCCAGCGCTCCACCTCGGTCATCGCGGCCTCGTTGACCACGCGCAGCCGGCTCGCCAGCGCGCGCACCAGCTTGTCGCAGAAGTCCGGCTGGGCCAGCTTGAGCAGGTTGCCCACGCTCAGGTAGTGGAGGTGGCTGCGTTCGATCTGGCTGAGCTGCAGCTCGAAGTCCGACAGGTCGGGCTCGGGCGGCGCCTGCAGCGTGAAGCCGTGCTCGGCATTGAGCTGGCGGAAGGTCGCATGCAGCATCGCCTGGATCTCGGCGCTGGTCGCCTGCACCTCGCGCAGGTTGTTGCGCAGCGAATCGAAAGTCTCGCCGTAGACCTTGCGCACGCTGAACTTGAGGCCGCGCCGCTTGAGGGCCGCCGCGAGCCGCGCCATGTCGGCCTTCAGCGCGGTGCTGCCGAGCACCGCATAGACCTCGCGCAGCAGCTTTCCCTGCACCGAGCGCAGCGCCAGGATGCGGGCGTTGCTGCCCTCGAACTCGGTCTGCTCCTGCTCGATGCGCGAACGCATGTGGCGAATCACCGATCCGTTCTTGCCGCGCAGGCCCTGCAATTCGAGCGCCTGCTCGGAGAGGTCGCGCTGGCGCACGTTGAGGATGCGCGCCGCCTCGGCCCTGAGCGCGACGATGCCGGCGTCGACGGCCAGGCGCAGCATGAGCTCGCGCTTGCCGAGCAGGCCCTCGCCGAGCACGGCCTCCAGCGCCGGCAGCCGGCTGGCCTGCAACAGCGGCGCGTCGCGGCGGATCTTGGCCTGCAGCCCTTTCTGCGCCGACACCGGCAGCACCTGCGGCAGCGGCACGCCGAGCAGCTCGGCGGCGCCCTTGCGCTGGCGCTGGATCTGGGCATCGACCTGGGCCGGCGTGCTCAGGATGTCCCACATGGTGTCGATCTTGTTGAGCACCACGATCCGGGTGTCGCCGAGATCGCCTTCGGTGACCAGGTGCTCGCGCCAGATGGAAAGGTCCGACCGCGTCACGCCGGTGTCCGCGCCCAGGATGAAGACCACCGCATGGGCCTGCGGAATCAGGCTCACGGTGAGCTCCGGCTCGGCGCCGATGGCGTTGAGGCCGGGCGTGTCCAGGATCACCAACCCCTGCTCCAGCAACGGATGCGGCATGTTCAGCACCGCATGGCGCCAGCGCGGAATCTCGACCCGCCCGTCCGAATCGGGCACCGGGTTGTCGTCGGGAACGTCGTCGCTCCAGAAGCCCAGCGCACGGGCTTCGGCCAGCGGCACCCAGCGGACTTCCGCGACCATGCTCATCGCCTCCGACAGCTGTTCGGCGTTCTCGACATCGATCGCGATCTCGGTCCAGCGTTCGGGCTCGTCGCGCCAGTGCGCCAGCGAATGGGCCTCGAGCCGGGTTTCGATCGGCAGCAGCCGCAGGCTCGGCGGCAACGCGGCGTCATAGCCCAGCTCGGTCGGGCACATGGTCGTGCGGCCCGCGCTGGCCGGCATGATCCGCCGGCCGTAGCCGGCAAAGAAGATCGCGTTGATCAGCTCGGACTTGCCGCGCGAGAACTCGGCCACGAAAGCCACCATGACCTTGCTGGTTCGCAACTGCGATTCCAGATCCCGCAGCCGCTCGGCCACGCTCTGGTTCAGTAGTTCGTTTTCATTCAGCCAGCGGGACAGCCACTTGAGCCGGTGCGCGAAATTGCGCCGCCAAGCGCCGTGCTTGTCGAATTGCTGATTGAATGAATCGGTCAAGGCAGGATTTGTAAAGACGACTTACAAAATATAGCATCGGCACGCGCAACGGAAGTCATTCGCCCGCGCGATTCAGTGCTTTTGGCACACAGGACAGAAATAGGTTGCGCGCTGGCCCTGCCGGATCGCCCGCACCGGTGTCGCGCAGACCCGGCACGGCTCGCCCTTGCGGCCGTAGACAGTGGCTTCGAGCTGGAAGTAGCCGCTCTGGCCGTCCACGTTCGAGAAGTCGCGCAAGGTGCTGCCGCCGCGCTCGACCGCACGCGCCAGGATGTCGCGCACCGCGGCATGCAGCCGCAACGCACGCGGCCGGCTGATCCGCGCAGCCGACAGCGTCGGCCGGATGCCGGCCAGAAAGAGCGCCTCGGAGGCATAGATGTTGCCCACGCCCACCACCACGTCGCCGGCCAGCAGCACCTGCTTGATCGGCGCCCGGCGCCGGCGCAGGCCGGCGTGGAAGGCCTCGAAATCGAAATCATCGCCGAGCGGCTCCATGCCCAGGCCGCCGAGCAGCTTGCGTGCGAGCGGAGAACCCTCGTCCTCCACGTAGACCACGGCGCCGAAGCGGCGCGGATCGTTGAGCCGCAGCGTGCCGCGGCTCGTGACCAGGTCGAAGTGATCGTGCGCACCCGGCGCGGGCAACACGGCGTCGAAGCGCAGGCTGCCCGACATGCCCAGGTGCAGCAGCAGGAGACCGGCGTCGAGGTCGACCAGCAGGTACTTGCCGCGCCGGCGCACGGCGCGCACCGTGCGCCCGACGAGTGCGCCAGGCTCGACCGCCAGCGCCCAGCGCAGGGGCTTCCCGAGGCGCACCGCATCGATGCGGGCGCCCGCGATGCGATCGGCGATTCCGCGGCGGGTGACTTCGACTTCGGGGAGTTCAGGCATGTGAGAAGGCTGACATGAAAATCACGCCGGCGTTGAAGCCCCACGCGACATGGCGCAAAAGCCTTGGATTATTATGGCTTCGATGACCTTCCTGCCTCGCCGATCCCGCCTTGCGGCGGCCGCTTTCCTGGCTCTGATCGCGCTCGCAGCGCAGGGCCAGACCGAAGCGCCTGCCGCAGCGCCCACAAGCCCCGCACCGCTCGTCGACCCTGCTGGGCAGCCCGCGGCGGCCAAGGCGACCTCGCCGGCCCAACCCTCGGCCATGTCCGCCGAGCTGTTCTACGAAGTGCTGCTGGGCGAGCTCAACGCGCGCTCCGACCCCGGCACCGCCTACGGTCTGGTGCTCGACGCGGCGCGGCGCGCGCGTGACGGCAAGCTGTTCCAGCGCGCGGTCGAGATCGCGCTGCAGGCGCGCTCGGGCGACTCCGCCCTGGCAGCAGCCCGAGCCTGGAAGGAAACGCTGCCCGACTCGAGGGAGGCTCGCCGCTTCGAACTCCAGATCCTGATCGCGATGAACCGCATCGCCGACACGGTCGAACCGCTGCGCGCGGAGATCGCCGCCACGCCGCAGGTCGAGCGGCCGTTCCTGATGGCCGTCATTGCGCGCAACTATTCGAGGGCGACGGACAAAAAGCTCGCGGCCTCGGTGGTCGAACAGGCGCTGGCCGACGAACTTGCGAGCCCCGCGACCGGCGGCGCCGCCTGGGCCACGGTCGGCCGCCTGCGCCTCGGCGCCGGCGACACGTCCGGCGCGCTCGAAGCCGCCATCAAGGGACAGCAGCTGGACCCCTCCGCGGAAGGGCCCGCCCTGGTCGCGCTGGACCTGATCGACCCCAGCCAGCCGCTGGCCGAACCGATCGTCAAGCGCTACCTCGCCGGTCCGAAGGCGCAGCCCGAGATGCGTGTCGCCTACGCCCGGGTGCTGGTCGAAGGCCGTCGTTACGCGGAAGCCTCGGCCGAACTCTCGGCCCTCACGGCGGCCCGACCCGAATTGCCCGAACCCTGGTTGCTGCTCGGCAGCCTCCAGACCCAGGCGCGCCAGGACAAGGCGGCCGAGGCCTCGATCAAGCGCTTCATCGCGCTCGCGCCCACGCTGCGCGACCCCGAAGGCCGCGAGCGCGGCTTGACCCAGGCCTACCTGCTGATGGCGCAGCTGTCGGAGCGGCGCAAGGACTTCACCGGCGCCGAAAGCTGGCTGGCCCGCATCGACAGCACCGACGACCTGATCGGCGCGCAGGCGCGGCGGGCCGCGCTGCTCGCGCGCCAGGGCAAGCTCGCGGAGGCGCGCGAACTGGTGCGCAGCCTGCCCGAACGCACCGCGGACGAGAAGAAGCAGAAGTTCCTGACCGAAGTGCAGCTGCTGCGCGATGCCAAGCAGCACCAGGCCGCGTTCGACATGCTGGCCCAGGCCAGCACGGCAGCGCCGACCGACACCGACCTGATCTACGACCAGGCCATGGTGGCCGAGAAGCTGAACCGGCTCGACGAGATGGAGCGCCTGCTGCGCCGCGTGATCGAACTCAAGCCGGACAACCAGAACGCCTACAACGCGCTCGGCTATTCGCTGGCCGATCGCAAGGTGCGGCTGGAGGAGGCCCGCACGCTGATCCAGAAGGCCGTGCAGCTGGCGCCCGACGATCCGTTCATCGCCGACAGCCTGGGATGGGTCGAGTACCGGCTGGGCAACACGGCCGAGGCGCTGCGCGTCCTCGAGGACGCCTACAAGCGACGGCCCGACCCCGAAATCGGCGCCCATCTCGGCGAGGTGCTGTGGGCCGCCGGCCAGCGCGACCGCGCGGTGGTCATCTGGAAAGAGGCGTCGCTCGCAGATGCGGACAACGAGACGCTGCAGGAAACGCTCAAGCGCCTGCACGTGAAACTTTGAACCGGCGCGGGGCGCTGCTGGCCGGCTGGGCCGGCCTGCTGCTGGCCGGCTGCGCAAGCCCCGGTGGCCCGGCCGGCGGCGGCCGCGCGGCCTGGAGCGGCCGCCTGTCGCTGCGCGTCGACGGCGACCCCAACCAGAGCTTCTCGGCCCTGTTCGAGCTGCGCGGCGCGCCGCAGGCCGGCGAGCTGATCCTCACGAGCCCGATCGGCAGCACCCTGGCCCAGCTCCACTGGGCGCCCGGCGAGGCGCTGCTCAGGAACGGCGGCGAGACGCGCCGCTACGACTCGGTCGATGCGCTGATCGAGGCCGCGACCGGCGCGGTGATCCCGGTCGGCGCCCTCTTCGCCTGGCTGGCCGGCCGCGACGAACAGGTGCCCGGCTGGCGGCCCGACCTGTCGCAGGTCTCCGCCGGACGCTTGCAGGCCACGCGCGAGTCGCCGCAGCCCCGTGCCGACCTGCGCATCGTGTTCGAGCGCGCATGAAGGCGATCTACGACCTCCCGGCGCCAGCCAAGCTCAATCTCTTCCTGCACATCACGGGAAGGCGTGCCGACGGCTACCACCTGCTGCAGTCCGTCTTCATGCTGATCGACTGGTGCGACACGCTGCATGTCGAAAGGCGCGACGACGGCGCGATCACGCGCGAAGACCTCACCACGGCGCTGCCGGCCGACGACCTGATCGTGCGCGCCGCCAGAGCCTTGCAATCGGCTGCGCAAACGCCGCTCGGCGCCCACATCGGCGTCGCCAAGCAGGTGCCGGCGCAGGCGGGCATGGGCGGCGGTTCTTCCGACGCCGCCACCTGCCTGCTGGCCCTGAACCGGCTCTGGGGCCTGAACCTGCCGCTCTCGACACTGGAGCAGATCGGTCTCGGACTGGGTGCCGACGTGCCCTTCTTCCTGCGTGGACGCAATGCCTGGGTCGAGGGGATCGGGGAAATCATCACCCCTGTCACCCTGCCGCCAGGGCGCTTCGCGGTGGTCAAACCGCCCGAAGGAATCGATACCCGTCAAATTTTTACTGCACCGGACCTGCAACGCGCCACACCGACTGCTATAATCTCTGGCTTTGCTGCACACAGCGAATCGCATCAAGGCCAAGTTGATGAAAACGGTAAATCCGGTTTTCTTGGTTTTGCTGGATTTGGTCGAAACGATCTGCAGCCGGTTGCCCAGCGGCTTTGCCCCGCGGTCACCGAAGCCATCGAATGGCTCGGTCGCCAAGGACTCAAGGCCCGGATGACCGGTTCGGGAAGTTCGGTGTTTGCGACAATGCCGCATGACGCGGAACTCGCCGAGGCGCCCCAGGGCTGGCAGGTTCGCAAATGCAGCAACTTGGCCGTTCATCCCCTCGTGGGCTGGGCAGCCTGAAGTTAAACTCGGATTGTTCACACGGTTCGATGAGACAGGTCAGTTCGTTCACGCGGGCTGGCAAGGTAGGTCAGTTCGCTCACGCGGATTGGTGAAGTAGATCAACCCGCTCACGCGGGCTGATGCGACATATATCGGTTGGCGACATTGGTCGTCGACCCGTGTAGGGGAGTCGCCAAGCTGGTTAAGGCACTGGATTTTGATTCCAGCATGCAAAGGTTCGAATCCTTTCTCCCCTGCCAAATTCATTCACGAGAATTTTGGCGGCTCTCCCGAAAGAGCCACTTCGCATTGCCGGGACGCACTCATGCAGGCTCAACACCCTGATTTCATGGTTTTCACCGGCAACGCCAATCCGGGCCTTGCCGCCGAGATCTCGCACAACCTGGGCACCTCGCTGGGGGCCGCCCGGGTCGGCCGCTTCTCCGACGGGGAAGTCACGGTTGAGATCAATCAGAACGTGCGTGCACGCGACGTGTTCGTGGTGCAGTCGACCTGTGCGCCGACCAACGAGAACCTGATGGAACTGCTCATCATGGTCGACGCGCTCAAGCGCGCATCGGCCGAGCGCATCAGTGCCGTGATCCCGTACTTCGGCTATGCGCGCCAGGACCGCCGTCCGCGTTCGAGCCGGGTGCCGATCTCGGCCAAGGTGGTGGCCAACCTGCTCGAGACCGTGGGCGTGGCCCGCGTGCTGACCATGGACCTGCACGCCGACCAGATCCAGGGCTTCTTCGATATCCCGGTCGACAACATCTATGCCTCGCCGGTGCTCTTGGGTGACCTGCGGCAGAAGAACTACGAAGACCTGATCGTGGTCTCGCCCGACGTCGGCGGCGTGGTCCGCGCCCGGGCGCTGGCCAAGCAGCTCAATTGCGACCTCGCGATCATCGACAAGCGCCGTCCGCGCGCCAACGTGAGCGAGGTCATGCATGTGATCGGCGAGATCGACGGCCGCAACTGCGTGATCATGGACGACATGATCGACACCGCCGGCACGCTCGTGAAGGCCGCCGAGGTGCTGAAGGAGCGCGGTGCCAAGAAGGTGTATGCGTATTGCACGCACCCGATCTTCTCGGGTCCCGCCATCGAGCGCATCGCCCAGGGCTCGGCGCTCGACGAAGTGGTCGTGACGAACACCATCCCGCTGTCCGACGCTGCGTTGGGCTGCACCAAGATCCGCCAACTGTCCGTGGCGCCGCTGATCGCCGAGACGATCCAGCGCATCGCCAAGGGCGAGTCGGTGATGAGTTTGTTCTCGGACCAGGAAAATCTCTTTTGAGATTTGGACAAAGCCTCTTCTGAGGTTTTGACGAACCTGTTCCGAGAAAAAAGCCGGGCTTCCCGCAGCGGAAGCCCTTTTTGAAACCGGAGTCGCACTGGTCGCGGTCGACTTCCACAGGAGTTAACTATGAAATTCGTCGCTTTTGAGCGCGCCAAGCAGGGCACGGGTGCGAGCCGCCGTCTCCGCATCACGGGCAAGACGCCCGGCATCGTCTACGGTGGCGAAAGCAAGCCCCAGCTGATCGAAATCGATCACAACGCGCTGTGGCATGCCCTCAAGAAGGAAGCCTTTCACGCCTCGATCCTCGAGATGGAACTCGCCGGCACCACCACCAAGGTGCTGCTGCGCGACGTGCAATACCACCCGTTCCGCCAGCTGGTGCAGCACATCGACTTCCAGCGCGTCGATGCCCGCACCCGCATGACGGTCAAGGTGCCGCTGCACTTCAAGGGTGAGGAAGAGTCGACCGCCGTCAAGCTCGACCACAACCTCGTGAACCACGTGATGAACGAACTCGAAGTCAGCTGCCTGCCGGCCGACCTGCCCGAGTTCATCGAAGTCGACCTCTCCGGCCTGACCAAGAACGCCACTGTCCACGTCAACGACATCAAGCTGCCCAAGGGCGTGAAGTTCGTGAGCCACGGCAAGATCAACCCGGTGGTGGTTTCCGCCGTGCCGCCGCTGGTCGCTGAAGAGCCCGCCGCCGGCACCGAAGGTGCCGAAGGCGCCGCAGCCGCACCCGCCGCCAAGGCCGACGCCAAGGCGCCCGCGAAGAAGAAGTAATTCTTCCCGCGCTCGCGCTTCGACGGCCCGCCCAGTGCGGGCCGTTTTCGTTTCCCGGGCGCAAGTCACAATCCGTTTTTATGATCAAGCTGTTTGTCGGCCTCGGTAACCCCGGCCCTGAATACGAAGCCACGCGCCATAACGCCGGCTTCTGGTGGATCGATGCGCTCGCCCGCGACCTCAAGCTCACGCTGTCCCCCGAGCGCAGCTACCACGGGCTGGTGGCGCGCACGCAGGTCGGCGGCAAGCCGCTCTGGCTGCTCGAGCCGCAGACCTTCATGAATCTCTCGGGCAAGTCGACAGCGGCGCTGGCGCGCTTCTTCAAGATCGAGCCGAACGAGATCCTGGTCGCCCACGACGAGCTCGATGTGGTCCCGGGACAGGCCAAGCTGAAGTTCGGCGGTAGCCACGCCGGCCACAACGGCCTGCGCGACATCCACGCCCAACTCGGCACCGGCGACTATTGGCGGCTGCGGCTCGGCATCGGCCACCCGGGCGTGAAGTCCGAGGTCGTGAACTGGGTGCTGAAGAAGCCGCTGAAGGAACAACGCGAGGCCATCGAGGACGCAATCGTGCGCACGCTGCACGCCTTCCCGGCGCTGGTGGCCGGCGAAATGGACAAGGCGACCCTGCTCATTCACACGAGCAAGCCGCCGCGCCCCAAACCACCGCGGCGCGAGCCCGGCGACGGGGGTGCACCCGCCGCGGGCTAGCGGAAGCGAGAGAGAGAGAGAAGAAGGAAAGGGAGACAAGAAAAATGAGACTGTCACATGCACGGATCGCGACCCGGGGCAGCTTGCTGCTGGCGGGCGCCTGCCTCCAATGGGGCGCCATCGCGGCGGAGGGCGGAACCTCCGTCTGGCGCTGCGGCAACACCTACACGGACCAGCCCTGCAAGGCGGGCCAGGCCCTCGAACTCGACGACGCACGCAGCGCGGTGCAGAAACACGACGCCGACCGGGCGACGCGCGAAGCCCGCGCCGAGGCGATGCGCATGGAGCGGGACCGGCTGCGCCTCGAAGCGACGCAAGGGCCCGGGCAAGCCGCCCTGATCGACAACGCGCCACGCCCGCGGGACGCCGCGCCGAATCCCGGCGAAAGCGCGATGAAAAAAGGCAAGGCCAGGAAAGACCCGCAGTACGTGGGCGCCCGGAAGCAGCCGGTACCGGGCAAGAAGAAGCGCTCCAACTCAAGCGCCGCGAACGACGCGGACAGCTAGGGTGCCGAGGCGGCAGCCGGGCCCGCCTGCGCCGCCGCGGCCTTGGCCGCCTTCGCTGCGGCGAGACGCTCGAACTTCTGCCACAGGGTCTCGCGCGTCTCGACGTGCTCCGGATGCGTCGGGATGCAGGCAACCGGGCACACCTGCACGCACTGCGGTTCGTCGAAGTGGCCCACGCATTCGGTGCACTTGTGCGGGTCGATCTCGTAGATCTCCACGCCCATGTAGATCGCGTCGTTGGGGCACTCCGGCTCGCAGACATCGCAATTGATGCATTCGTCGGTGATCATCAGGGCCATTCAACGATTATCGATCGACTCGGGCATGGACGTTGCGTGTCGGGTTATGCTGCGCCCCGCCCTATGAGTCTGTTTCTTTTCAAGCGTTTCCTGACCTTGATCGCCACCCTGATCGGTGCGTCGGTCATCGTCTTCCTGGTCCTCGAGATCCTGCCCGGCAACGCCGCGCAGATGCTCATGGGGCCGGACGCCTCGCCCGACGCGGTGGCCGCGCTGGCCGCCAAGCTCGGGCTCGACCAGCCGGCCTGGACGCGCTACTGGCACTGGATCGCCGGCCTGCTGACCGGCGAACTGGGCGACAGCTATGCCTACAGTTCGCCGGTGCTTGACCTGATCCTCGAGCGCCTCGCCCTGACCGTGCCGCTGGCCCTGCTCGCGATGGCCTTCACGACCGTGCTGGCGCTGGTGGTCGGCGTGACCGCGGCGGCCCGCCACAACAAGCTCGGCGACGTCGGGCTGATGGGCCTGACGCAGGTCGGCATCGCGATCCCCAACTTCTGGTTCGCGATCCTGCTGATCCTGGTGTTCTCGGTCCAGCTGCAATGGTTCTCGGCCGGCGGCTTCGAGGGCTGGGGCGAAGGCATCCTGCCCGGGCTCAAGGCGCTGCTGCTGCCGGCGCTGTCGCTGGCGGTGGTGCAGGCCGCGATCCTGGCGCGCATCACGCGTTCGGCGGTGCTCGAGGTGATGCGCGAGGACTTCGTGCGCACCGCGCGCGCCAAGGGCGTGTCGCAGCGCGCCGTGCTCTGGCGCCACGTGCTGCGCAATGCGCTGATCCCGGTGATCACGGTGATGGGCATGCAGTTCTCCGAGCTGCTCGCGGGCACCATCGTGGTCGAGAACGTGTTCTACCTGCCCGGCCTGGGCCGGCTGATCTTCCAGGCCATCAGCAACCGCGACCTGATCGTGGTGCGCAACTGCGTGATGCTGCTGGCCGCGATGGTCGTCATCGTCAATTTCGTGGTCGACGTGCTCTATGCCGTGATCGACCCGCGCATCAAGGCATCCGACATATGAGCGCAGCGCCGGGCCGCCCCCAAGCAAGCTCGCGCCCCCTCGGGGGCAGCGAGGACACGAAGTGCCGAGCGTGAGGGCTGAAATGAATACCGCTCCCGCCACCGTACCCAGCGCGGCCGCCTTCAAGGTGCCCGGCTTCTGGCGCCGCGCGCTGCAGCACCGCAGCTTCACGATCGGCGCCGTCCTGAGCCTGCTGCTGATCCTGGCCGCGTCCGTCTCGCTGGTCTGGACGCCCTGGTCGCCCTACGAGATGGACATGGCCAACAAGATGCAGGCGCCCTCGGCCAGGCACTGGCTGGGC